>NC_022080.4:1517500-1840625 GCF_000445995.2 Geobacillus genomosp. 3 | reverse complement strand
GAGTACGAAATCATCGGCACGAAAGGAAAAATCGTTGTTTCGCGGGCGTACCGGCCGGATGTGGACGGGGGAGAGGGACGGATGACGGTCGTAACGGCTGATGGAAGCGAGCGTGAGGAAACCGTGTTTGGCGACCAATACGCGCTGCAAATCGAGCACTTTTCCCGCGCCATTCTCGAAGGGACGCCGCTGTTGTACTCACCGGAGCGCATGATCAAACAATCGCGGGCGCTCGACGCTTGCCGCACATCGATGAAAACGGGAGCGATCGTGCGGTTATGAAGGAAGGAATCGAGATGAACATTACATACGAAAAGTGGTCCGAACTTAACGGAAAGGACGTTCTCTTGTTCACATTGGTAAACGATCGCGGCATGGAACTGTCAGCGACGAACTATGGGTGCATCGTGACCAAACTGCTGGTTCCTGACCAGAACGGAAACGTGGAAAATGTCGTGCTCGGGTTTGATCAGTTTGAGCCGTATTTGACAAATGCCCCTTACTTCGGCGCCGTGATCGGCCGGGTGGCGGGGCGTATTCAAGGGGCGAGTTTTGAGCTTGAAGGGGCCACGTACGAGTTGGCGAAAAACGAAAACAACAACCATCTGCACGGCGGCCCGGGCGGATTCCACCGCGTGCTTTGGCAGGCGGAGCCTGTCCGGCGCGGCGATGCGGTCGGGGTCGTGTTTTCCTACACGAGCCTGGACGGGGAAGAAGGGTACCCCGGAACGGTTGACGTTCAAGTGGTGTATTGGCTGAATAATGACAACGAATGGATCGTTACCTATCATGCCCGCTCTGACCGGACGACGCTGCTTAACTTAACGAACCATACATATTTTAATTTAAGCGGCAATTTGAAACGGGATATTTTGGATCATGAATTAACGATCAAAAGTTCCCGCGTTTTAGAGCTGAATCGCGAGTTGATCCCGACCGGGGCTGTTATGGACGTCGCCAACACGCCGTTTGATTTGCGGCAAGGAAAGAAAGTGAAAGAGGCGGTTGAATCCGGGCATCCGCAAATCGAATTGGCTGGGCGCGGGTATGATCATCCGTTTTGGCTTGATCGGCAACATGACGAGGAAATTGTGCTTTGCGATGCGGAGAGCGGACGGACGTTAACGGTTGAGACGGATGAAGTGGGCGTTGTCGTTTACACGTCGAACCAATTGCCGGAAGGGCTCGATCTTGGCGGCGTGCCGTCGCGGAAATATTTAGGCATTTGCCTGGAAACGCAAGGGCTGCCTGATGCGATTCACCATCCGCGGTTTCCGTCGATTGTATTGTCAGCTGGTAAGGAGCGAGTATCCACAACGGTCTATCGGTTTAACGTGCGGGCATCATCATAAGGTAGATGGGAGGCGGGTTGCCCGTGATGGAGGACATCGATGGCGTGTTGATCGATCTTGACGGGACGATATGGAAAGGAAATGCACTAATTCCCCGTGCGGAGGAGGCGGTTGCCTACCTCCGTTCGCTTGGAAAACGAATCGTGTTCGTCAGCAACCGTGGCAATTGGTCGCGCCGCATGTGTCATGAACAGCTTGGACGGTTTGGAATTGCGGCGGAGGAGGAAGACATTATTTTATCCTCGACGGTAACAGCCCAATTTTTGCGGAAACATTATCCGCTATGCCAAGTTTGGACGTTAGGCGACGAAGGATTGCGTGAAGAGCTGCGGCATCACCAGGTGCCGTTGGCGCCAGCTCCCGAAGACGCGGATTTTCTCATCATCACGTTGCATGAAACGATGACGTACCGGGATTTGGATTTAGCATTCCGTGCGGTTTACCATGGGGCGCGAATGATAGCGACCAATATCGATCAAACATTTCCGAGTGAACATGGGAAGGCCATTGATGTAGCCGGGATGGTGGGAGCGATTGAAGCGGCGGCGGCTCGAAAAGTGGAAATCGTGCTAGGAAAGCCTTCTTGCTTTATGGTCGAAGCCGCTCTGCGCCAACTGCAAGTGCCACCCGACCGCTGTCTCGTCATTGGCGACAGCGTCGAATCGGATATTCGCATGGGGCGGATGTACGGGATGAAAACTGCCCTTGTGCTGACCGGCAATACGAAGCGTGATGAATTGGATAGGTTGTGGGAGAAAGAACGACCTGATTATGTGATTGATTCCATTTATGACATCATCGCGTTGGGAGAGGGGATCGTGCGGTGAATCGAATGTTAGAAGAACTAGTTTTACTGGCGGGGCAGTGCCAGTGCGGACATCGCCATTATGATATTCCAATTGAACGGATCGTTATAGGTCGTGACGCGTTCAGGCAGCTCGTTGCTTATTTGCGCCATAAGCGGTATGAGCGGGTGGCCTTGGTGGCCGATGAGCGGACGTTTGCGGCAGCGAGGGAGTCATTGTGTGATGAACTGGAAAACGAATCAATTCACTATACGGTATGCCTTGTGCAACCGGATGAAAACGGGGATGTCATTGCCGATGAACGTTCGATCGTACAAGTGCTGCTGGAAACGCCAAACAATGCTGACGTTCTCATTGCTGTTGGAGCGGGGACGATTCACGACATTACTCGTTTTAGCAGCTGCAAGATGAAGATTCCATTTATTTCTGTCCCCACTGCTCCATCGGTGGATGGATTTACGTCAATGGGCGCTCCGCTCATCATTCGCGGGATGAAACAAACCATCCAGGTGCAGGCGCCGATCGCTGTGTTTGCTCATACGGATGTGTTGCACCGAGCACCGAGAGCGATGATCGCTGCCGGGTTCGGTGATATGGCGGCGAAGTATACGTCATTAGCTGACTGGCAGTTTGCCCATTGGATGGCGGATGAGCCGTATTGTCCGCTCGTTCACCAGCTTACAGAACAATCCCTCAAAACATGCGTCGACCATATTGATGACATTGCCAATGGTAGCGAACAAGGAATTCGTGTATTAATGGATGCGCTGTTGCAGTCGGGCATTGCCATGTTGCTCATGGGTCAATCGTACTCGGCTTCGGGCGCCGAACATCATCTGTCCCACTACTGGGAAATGGAATTTTTGCGCCGGAACAAACGGCAAGTGCTTCACGGGGCGAAGGTCGGCGTGTCGACTCCGATCGTCATTGAGCACTATCAACGTCTGCTTTTGCCGTTGCTGAACGGATTGGAAAAACGGTCTGAGTCGGTCCATGAAGAGATATGGGGACGGTTCAAGGCCAACGCAGCCGCGATTCGCATGCAGCTTGAGTCGCTGCCATCTCCCAGCCGTGTTCGCGCTATGTTGGAGAAAGTAGGAGAGGCCGCTCTCCCGGAACAACTCGGCATCGATCCACCGCTGGTTGAGCGGAGTCTGCAGGAGGCGCATCGATTGCGTCCGAACCGCTTTACGATGCTCTATTTTTTGAACGAATGGATTTTGGAAAAATGATAGGGGGAAATCAGGAATGCAAAAAGGCACAACAAGGGTGAACGTCAAGGATCGGTTTTGGAAACGGTATATCGATGTCGTTCGACATGAAGTCGTTCCTTATCAATGGGAGGTGCTCAATGACCGCATCCCCGATGCTGAGCCGAGCCATGCGATTGAGAACTTCCGCATTGCCGCAGGGGAATCGGATGGAGAATTTTACGGGATGGTCTTTCAAGACAGCGATGTGGCGAAATGGTTAGAAGCGGTGGCGTACCTGTTAGAGACGAAGCGCGACCCAGAATTGGAAGCACTCGCCGATGACGTGATTGAGCTGCTCGGCCGCGCCCAGCAGCCGGACGGTTATCTCAACACGTATTATACGGTCAAGGAGCCTGGAAAACGATGGACAAACTTGCGGGACAATCATGAACTGTATTGTGCCGGTCATTTGATTGAAGCAGCGGTCGCTTATTTCCGGGCCACAGGCAAACGGCGCTTTTTGGATATCATGTGCAAGTATGCCGATTATATCGGCACGGTATTCGGCCGGGGAGAGGGTCAAATTTCGGGATATGACGGACATCAGGAGATTGAGTTGGCGCTGTTGAGGCTTTATGAGGCGACGGGGAATGAGAACTATCTCAAACTCAGCCAATATTTTATTGACCAGCGCGGGCAACAGCCGCATTACTTTGATCGGGAAAAAGAAGCAAGAGGGGAAACAGGTCGATTTTGGTATGACGGTGGGTATCGCTACCACCAAGCTCACATTCCAGTCAGGGAACAAAAACAAGCCGTTGGGCATGCGGTGCGGGCGCTCTATATGTATACCGCCATGGCGGGACTGGCGGCGAAAACGGGAGATGAATCGTTGAAACAGGCATGCAAAACGTTGTGGGAAAACGTGACGAAACGGCAAATGTATATCACGGGCGGCGTCGGCTCCAGCGAGTGTGGCGAATCGTTCACGTTTGATTTCGATTTGCCGAATGATACCGCTTATGCGGAGACGTGCGCATCGATCGCCCTAGTATTTTGGGCGCGCCGCATGCTCGAGTTGGAGACGGATGGGAAATACGCGGATGTAATGGAACGGGCATTATACAATGGAACCATTAGCGGCATGGATTTGGACGGCAAGAAGTTTTTTTACGTCAATCCGCTCGAAGTGTGGCCGAAGGCGTGCGAACGCCATGACAAGCGCCATGTGAAACCGGTGCGAAAAAAATGGTTCAGCTGTGCGTGCTGCCCGCCGAACTTGGCTCGGCTTATCGCGTCGATTGGCCATTATATTTATTCGCAAACATCAGACGCCTTGTTCGTCCACCTTTATGTCGGCAGCGACATTCGGACGGAACTCGGTGGACGGTCGGTCGAAATCGTGCAAGAGACGAACTATCCTTGGGATGGAACGGTTCGATTGACGGTTTTGCCGGAATCCCCTGGGGAATTTACGATTGGCCTGCGCGTTCCAGGATGGTGTCGGGGAGCAACATTAACGATCAATGGAGAAAAAGTAGACATGGTTGCACTGATCCAAAAAGGGTATGCTTATATCAAACGGATATGGAAAAAAGGGGATCAAGTGGAGCTTGTTTTCCCGATGCCAGTTGAACGGATCAAGGCTCATCCTCAAGTGCGCGCCAATGCCGGGAAAGTGGCGTTGCAGCGCGGGCCGATTGTGTATTGCCTGGAAGAAGTTGATAATGGGCCAAATTTAGCGAACCTGTTCCTCCCGCGCGATGCCCATCTGGAAGCGCACTTTGAGCCGGACTTGCTGGAAGGGGTTGTAGTGATCACCGGAACCGCCGAGCGAATGGATGAATCAGCATGGAATGATGAGTTGTATCGGTCGAGTGAACCCCAAACCTATCAAGTTCCGTTCCGTACGATTCCTTACTATGTTTGGTGCAACCGGGGAGAAGGCGAGATGACGGTGTGGGTGAATGAGAAGTGGGGGCATCAGTCGTAAATGGGATAGCCAAGTAAATGAATTACGCTGGTCGGAAGGTTCACGAACCGTACCGACCAGTTTTTTTATTTTTGTACTATCCTTTGTTTGGATTCTATACAAATCATTTTAGAGGTACTATACTAATGAGTAAGAAAGGACTATTTTCATCAACACATTTCGAAAACTTTTTTATTATATTGTACGACGTGTGATGGCTCTTGCAAGTCACAATTGATCGTGTAGCGGCTACATTATTAATGTTATCCATCTTTTCAATTAGAAAGGTTCATCGCCATGCTTAGCTATTTAAAAAAATGGAACACACTGCGAAATCAAATATTGGTCGTATTTCTATGTGTCATGGTGATCGTGCTGTCAATCGTCAGTGCAATTACGTTTAGGCAAGTGTCCTTGCTGGTGCGGAATAACGCGGAAGAGCAGATTAAGCAGACAGCTCTTGAGGCAAGCGGCCGGATTGACTCGCTGTTTGAGCAATTAAATACAGCAACAAAGTTTATGATGACCAATCGGGAAGTTCAACGATTGTTTGAACGAATCCATGCGGGAGAGAAGGTGACCTTTCCCGAATTACAAATGTTAAAAAGTGTGATCAATAATATCCAGGCTAACTCTGAGGGCATTTACTCTGTCGAGCTTTATACCGAAGATCTAAAGCAAGTGTTTCCTCTAGACAGTTCTAGCAAGATGTATCAACGCCTCAATGTCAAATGGATTTATGAAGCCGATCGGGCAAAAGGAAGGCTTGTTTGGATCGGCGAAGATCCGAGAAACAATCACTTTTACTTAGCGATTCGGCGCATTACGCTGATGGAGCGCCATTTTGCCAATGGGGGCTACTTGCTTGTTCGAATTTATAAACCATATTTTTCGGTTGCCGAGGTGAACATGGGCCAATACGTACTGGTTTTGGATCCAGAAGGTAAGGTAATTTTCTCTAACACTTCCAAACCAATTGATATGACTTCGTTGAACGAGCGATCAACTGCGATGATGGATGAGACTGAATATATAGTCACAAAGCAGTCTTCCAGTAAAGGATTTACTGTTTTCATATTAACGCCTGTCAGTGCGCTCACTAAGGGGATGAATGGCATTCGGTTTGGAATCATGTTTGCTGGCATCATTGGGATCATCATTTACTTTATATGTTCGCTGTTTCTCTCTACCATCATTACGCGGCCAATTGCCCAGTTGACTAAAACGATGCGGCTTGCCAACGAAGGGTTATTGGCTGTTAACCCGAAAATGACGACTGTCAATGAAATTAGAGAACTGAACAGTACCTATAACCAATTGGTGAAAGAAACGAATCATTTGATTAAAATGGTGTATCAAAAAGAAATTATTCGCAGCCAAAGTGAATTAAAAGCGTTGCAAGCACAAATCAATCCCCATTTTCTGTATAATACGTTGGAATCGCTGCGATGGTCATTAGAAGAGAAGGGAGAAGAAGAACTGGCGGATGTTGTTGTGTCCATGTCGGAGCTGTTTCGCTATACCATCAGCCCGAATGTGAACGATGATTGGGTTACGTTGAAAGAGGAATTTCGTCATATCGAAAATTATATGGACATTATCCAATTCCGGTTTGGCGGCCGTATTAAGTGGCGTTTACAGCTTCCAGGGAAGTGGGAAAATGTTAAAATCCCGAAACTGTTGATTCAACCGTTAGTCGAAAACGCAGTTGTGCACGGCTCGGAAAACCAGTCAGCTCCTTGTACTATTACGGTAGCTGTTAGACAAGTTTCAGACCATCATCTTGCAATTGAGGTGGAAGATGATGGAGTTGGGATGGACGAGGAAAAACTTGAGACTGTGAAACGGTCTATGCGTACGGGAGACAAAACTTCTGAAAATGGAAAAGGGATAGCTTTATATAATGTGAAAAAGCGCCTCCAACTTTACTATAAGGATGAAACGAGCGATGGCATAACGATTGACAGTCGTAAAAATAAAGGCACAAAAGTCACGATTCGAATTCCCGTTAATGGGGGTGAAAGATAATGTACGATAAAACTATTTTAGTTGTGGATGATGAGCCCAGGGCAAGGGAGGGAATGAAAAGACTATTAGAAAAATGGGCCTCTGGCAAGCATAGGATTATAACAGCTTCGAATGGCCAAGAAGCGTTATCGATTTTGCAACGTGAAAAAGTACACATCTTATTAACGGACATTCGCATGCCGGAAATCACGGGGCTTGAAGTGCTCGAAAGGATAAGGGAAGAAACTTTTCCTGTTGTGATTATCGTCTCCGCTTATCCTGATTTTGACTATGCGCAAAAAGCGATTGCTCTTGGCGTATTGAACTATTTATTAAAACCCGTTAAAAAAAGCGAGCTAATCGATGTTATTGAAAAAGCTGTGGATGTTTCCAATAAGAAGGAGAGGGAGAAGGTTCTTGAAAAAGTTGTGGATGATAAACTAATAAACGCTCTTGATTACCATAGCCCGCCACGGGAACCGGTTCGTGAGGCAATTCAGTTTATTGACCAACATTTAAAAGAGGATTTGTCGCTAAAAGATGTAGCGGAACACGTCCATTTGAATCCAAGCTATTTCAGTACATTGTTTAAAGAGCAAATGAAGTTGACGTTTAGTGAATATATGACGAGAAGAAGAATGCAGCGGGCAAAAGAACTATTAATTGCAACCAAGATGACTATATCGGAAATTGCCGAAGAGTGTGGATACAAAACACCGAAATATTTTATTCAGCTGTTTAAGGAAATGGAAGGGGAAACACCAAACAGCTACCGGAAAAGGCAAAATAAAGGGCTTTCAATGTTCTAAAAATAGTGGTATTTTTTCTGATGATTGTTACCTTTCTTGCCCCCTTGTTACGATGTAAACTGAAACTGTAAGTTAATCGATCTCAAAATAAAAGGGGGTAAAGGTAGTGAAAAAGAAAGCGCTCGCATTATTGGCTTTGTTTACGCTTATGATCGGCGTTCTGTTGTCTGGCTGTTCTTCATCGAGTGAATCGGCGGGTGAGGATAAGTCAGGGGATGGAAAAATCCATCTCAAATTTATGCATGATTGGCCGAAAGGGAGTTCGACAGCTTACTACAATCTCGTCGAGGAGATTATTAAAGACTACGAAGCAAAAAATCCTAATGTTGTTATCGATGTGGAAGTCTTGAACCCAGATCAATACCGAGATAAATTGAAAGTGTTGGCCGCTTCGAATGAATTGCCAGATATAGGATTAACATGGTCGAACGGGTTTGCGGAACCGTACGCCACTGGAGGGCAGTTTGCCCCATTGGACGATGTTATCGAAAAAGAGTTTAAAGACCAGTTTGTACCTGGCACAGTAGAATCGTATTCGTTTAACGGCAAATCGTATGCGCTTCCAATGGAAATGAACATCACATACGTCTTTTATAACAAAGAGATCTTCAAAAAGTACAATCTTGAGGAGCCGAAAACATTTGAAGATTTGAAAAATATCGGTAAAGTATTAACTGAAAACGGCGTTATTCCAGCAACGGTCGGTTCGAAAGACGGATGGCCGGCATCGATGTGGTTTATGTATCTTGCCGACCGAATCGGCGGCCCAACGATTTTGACGGATGTTATCCAAGGGAAAGTCAAAATGTCCGACCCGGCCATTGTAAAAGCAGCTGAGGAAGTTCAAAATCTTGTTGATATGGGATTCTTTGTTAGAGGCAATACGGCGTTTTCAAACGACGATGCAAAAGGTTATTTCCTGAATGAAAAGGCGGCAATGTTCTTAACCGCAACGTGGGAATTGCCGAACTTTACAACAAGTCCAGATGTTCCGCAAGAATTTAAAGAAAAAGTCGGTTATTTTAAATTCCCGGTTTACGAAGGTGGAAAAGGAACCGATATAAACAGCTATGTTGGTGGACCTGGGTTAGGTGCATTCGTTGCAGAAAACTCGAAACATAAAGAACAAGCTAAAGATTTTGCGGCTTATCTCGTAAAAGAGTGGGGCAAACGTTCTGTTGAAGGCGCGGGCATTCTTCCGGCTACGAAAGTTGATACAGAAGGACTGGACGTACCACAAATGTATCTTGATGTCCTGAATGATATTAACAATGCAACAAACATTACGACTTGGTTTGACACTCAAGCGAGCCCGAATGTCGCTGAATTGCACCACGATTTGATGACGGCGCTGTTTGGTAAGCAAGTAACTCCAGAGGAATTTGCAAAACAACATGACGACGCTCTTGCCAAGGAAGCGAAAAAATAAAGCAAGGATTGTGAAGAGTTGAATCTTTAATTAGGGGGCATGATTGTACGTATATGCCCCCTAATTTGTAACTGAGAAGGGGTTATAAACCATGAAAAACGTTATGTCCAATAAAGTGGCTATTGCTCTTTATGTGCTTCCCTCTCTTTTACTTGTATTGTTCCTCATCTATATCCCGATCGCATTGACCGGCTATTACGGTTTAATGGATTGGGATGGGGTAGGGCAAATGAAGTTTATTGGATTGGAAAATTATAAAGAACTAATTCATGATAAGTTGTTTTGGGAAAGTACATGGCATTCCGTCTTGCTGGCGCTATTTTCTGTTCTCAGCTTAGTAGGATACTTGATCGTATCCTTAGTATTAGCCAGCAAAATTAAGGGGGCTAACGTATTTAGAAAAATTTACATTATTCCGATGCTCATGTCGTCCGTTGCCATTGCCCAACTTTGGATTAAGATTTTTGACCCGATGAATGGGTTGATCAACAGCTTGTTCATGATGTTAGGAGTTGAGGATCCGCCGTTATGGTTGGCAGATCCTAATATGGCGCTATACTCTGTCTTTGTCCCTATTGTTTGGCAATATGCAGGATTTTATATCATTATTATTTATGCGGCGTTGATCAATGTGCCGCAAGAGCTTATTGAAGCAGCCAGGATTGATGGTGCGAATGCATTTCAAATTGCTTATAAGATTAAAGTGCCTCTCATTTCGGGTGTACTCAAGGTTTTAATTATTTTAGCTGTCGTCGGTTCTCTGAAATATTTCGATCTTATTTATGTCATGACTGGAGGAGGACCGGGCCATGCTACAGAAGTAATGGCTTCTTATATGTATAAAGAGGCATTTGGAAAGTTTAATTTTGGATACGGAAGCGCGGTTGGTTTCGGTTTATTGGTCATCAGTATGGGAACGACATGGGTTATTCAAAAATTGCTCAACACGAATAAGTAAGAAGGGGGATCGGGCGTATGAAAGGACAAGTCCGCCCAACATCTGAACACCGCTCCTCAGAGGCTCCAACCTTACGATTAGCTGCAGGGGGGAAAACGGAGCCGGCTGAACATCGCTCGCCTTTGAAACGGATTGGGATGGGTGTTCTTTACTTCATCCTCATTGTTGTAGCGATTGTTCAGCTATACCCGTTAGTGTGGCTGTTTCAACTGTCATTGAAGACGAACCAAGAAGTATTTGGAATGTCACCGTTCGCTTTGCCTAAATCCCCTCGTTGGGAAAACTACATTAATGCGTGGTTTGATGGCGGTATTAGTCAATATTTTTTCAATAGTGTTTGGTATACAGTCGTTGCCGTTTTATTAACATTAATTTTAGCAAGTTTTGTTACGTTTGCTTTGACGAGAATGGAGTGGAAATTAAAGGGTGTTGTTTTAGCTTTGTTTATGGTTGCTTATATGATCCCGCTTCATTCGACGTTAATTCCGTTGTTTAATATTTACAACAAAGTGAATTTAATTGATAATCCGATCTCAATCATTCTTTCGTATACGACCTTTAACCTGCCAATTACGATTATGATTTTATTAGGTTTTTATCAATCGTTGCCGAGAGAAATCGAGGAAGCAGCTGTCATAGATGGTTGCTCCATTCACCGTATCTTTTTCCGGATTACATTGCCGATGACGGCGCCGGTTCTTGCCACTACGGCTATCATTAACATGATTTACAACTGGAATGAGTTCGTGTTTGTTAATACATTTATTAGTTCGGAAAAATGGAAAACAATCACAGTCGGAGTGAATAACTTTGTCGGACAATACTTAACGGATTGGGGAGCCATTGGCGCGACTTTGATCATCAGCATTTTGCCTATTTTGATTGTGTATTTGTTCTTAAGCGATCGTATCATTGAAGGTTTAGTGGCTGGTTCGGTGAAGGGATAATAATGAAGAAACTTACATGCTTTTGTATTGAACTGGTAGATTGTATAAAATTTCCAAACAATCTTCGTTTGTGTTATATACAAACTTTATTGAAAGTAGTATATTTAAAGTTGGAAGCGTTTGTTTTTATAAGTGGATAAGGAGGTGAAACGTTTTGGATATTTTTGAGCGGATATGGGCTCAATTCGATGGGAAAGAAGTTGCATTGTTTACGTTAGTGAACAATCATGGCATGGAACTGTCGGTAACGAACTATGGGTGCATCGTGACCAAACTGCTAGTTCCTGACCGGATGGGCAACATTGAAAATGTGGTGCTTGGGTTTGACCGATTTGAGCCGTATGTCGAGAACGCCCCTTATTTCGGCGCTGTGATCGGCCGGGTGGCGGGGCGCATTCAAGGGGCGAGTTTTGAGCTTGAAGGGGTCACGTACGAGTTGGCGAAAAACGAAAACAACAACCATCTGCACGGCGGCCCGGGCGGATTCCACCGCGTGCTTTGGCAGGCGGAACCGGTTTGGCGCGATGATGCGGTCGGGGTCGTCTTTTCGTACACAAGCCCGGACGGGGAAGAAGGGTATCCGGGGGCGGTTGATGTGCAAGTGGCGTATTGGCTCAACAATGACAACGAATGGACCGTCACCTACCGGGCTCGTTCGGACAAAACGACGCTTGTCAACTTGACGAACCATACGTATTTTAATTTGAGCGGCAACGGCAAGCGCGATATTTTAGACCATACGCTGGCCATCCAAAGCGCTCGCGTACTCGAGTTGAATGACGAGCTGATTCCGACCGGGCGCGTCTTGGATGTCACTGGCACTCCGTTTGATTTGCGGAACGGAACGACGATACGGGAGGCGGTCGAATCCGGGCATCCGCAAATCGAGCTCGTTGGCGGGGGCTATGACCATCCATTTTGGCTCGACCGCCATCATGATAAGGAAATTGTGCTTTCCGACCAAGAGAGTGGACGAACGTTGACGGTGGAGACGGATGAAGTCGGTGTTGTCGTGTACACGTCGAACCAATTGCCGGAAGGGTTGGATTTGGGCGGCGTGCCGTCGCGGAAGTATTTAGGCATCTGCCTGGAAACACAAGGGCTGCCCGATGCGGTTCATCATCCGCAATTTCCGTCGATCGTATTGCCAGCTGGTAAGGAGCGAGTATCCACAACGGTCTATCGGTTTGGGGTAGCTGACTGACTAAACGGAGAGGGGAGCATGTTATAACTTGAAAATGATTGAATATGTCGAGACGCCCCATCGAGTGGTTGCGATCACGTTCGACGATGGCCCAAATCCAATTTATACATTGGAAGTGTTAGAAATATTGGGAAAAGTATCTGGGAAAGCAACCTTTTTTATGATTGGCATCCATATGGAGAAGCATCCGGAAGTTGTAGAGGCGGTCAAGGCGCAAGGGCATGAAATTGGCAATCACACGTATTCTCACGTCAACCTGACTTCTCTAGCTAAGAATGATGCTTTACAAGAAATAGAGCGGACAGATGCCATGATTGCCTCTATGGCTGGAGCGAGAGCAGCTGTCTTCCGCCCTCCTTATCTTGACTATAATGCAACTATCGTGTCTATGTGCAGCCGTTTCGGCTACCAAATGATTGGTGCGCTCAATACCGACGCACGAGACTGGGAACAGCCTGGTGTTGATTATATTGTTCAGAAGACTCGAGATCATGTGAAAAATGGAAGCATCTTGCTTTTCCATGATGGATTCGGGGATCGTTCACAAACGATCGAGGCCGTCAAAATACTTGTTTCCGAACTGCACTCGCAAGGCTATGAATTTGTTACTGTCAGCGAGTTGCTACAGCTGCAAAAAGCAGATTGAGTAAGGGAAGCTGTTATCTGGCTGCATTGGCGTCCTGTTGATCCGTTGTGCGATGGAGCGATCAAGGGGAAAAGGAGAGTGAAGAACATGCCAAACAATTGGTTTTTTAACGCCCACCATTCGCCGGTTGGAGCGTTTGCCAGCTTTACGCTAGGGTTTTCGGGAAAAAGCGGCGGATTGGACTTGGAACTCGCCCGTCCACCGCGGCAAAACGTATTTATTGGCGTAGAGTCGCTGCATGAGCCGGGGCTGTATCATATCCTTCCATTCGCGGAAACAGCGGGCGATGATGAAAGCAAACGGTATGACATTGAAAACCCAGATCCAAATCCGCAAAAACCAAACATTCTCATTCCGTTTGCGAAAGAGGAGATCAAGCGCGAATTCTGTGTGGCAACGGATACATGGAAAGCTGGGGATTTAACGTTTACGATTTATTCGCCAGTAAAGGCGGTGCCTGATCCCGAAACAGCGGCCGAGGAAGAACTCAAGTTGGCGTTGGTTCCGGCTGTGATTGTAGAGATGACGATCGATAATACAAACGGAACAAGAACACGGCGGGCGTTTTTTGGATTCGAAGGCACCGACCCGTACACCTCGATGCGGCGGATCGATGATACGTGCCCGCAGTTGCGCGGGGTTGGCCAAGGACGTATTGTGGGCATTGTCTCCAAAGACGAGGATGTTCGCTCAGCACTGCATTTTAGCATGGAAGATATTTTAACGACACCGCTTGAAGAGAACTGGACGTTTGGGCTTGGGAAAGTCGGGGCGTTAATCGTCGATGTGCCAGCGGGAGAAAAGAAAACGTATCAATTTGCCGTTTGCTTCTACCGTGGCGGCTATGCTACAGCAGGGATGGATACTTCCTACTTCTATACCCGTTTCTTTAATAATATTGAAGAAGTCGGCCTTTATGCGTTAGAGAAGGTGGATGTATTAAAGGAACAGTCATTCCGCTCGAATGAACTCATCGAAAAACAATGGCTCTCCGATGATCAAAAATTTATGATGGCGCATGCGATCCGCAGCTACTATGGCAATACCCAGTTGCTTGAGCATGAAGGAAAGCCGATTTGGGTCGTCAATGAAGGCGAGTACCGGATGATGAACACGTTTGATCTCACTGTCGATCAACTCTTTTTTGAATTAAAAATGAACCCGTGGACAGTGAAAAATGTGCTCGATCTCTATGTCGACCGCTACAGCTATGAGGACCGCGTTCGTTTTCCGGGGGACGAGACGGAACATCCGGGCGGCATCAGCTTTACCCATGATATGGGAGTTGCTAATACATTCTCGCGTCCACATTACTCGTCATATGAGTTGTACGGAATTAGCGGCTGTTTCTCGCATATGACCCACGAACAGCTCGTCAACTGGGTGCTTTGTGCTGCGGTATACATTGAGCAAACGAAAGATTGGGCATGGCGCGACAAGCGGCTCGACATTTTGGAGCAGTGCCTTGAAAGTATGGTGCGCCGCGATCATCCAGATCCAGAAAAACGGAACGGCGTGATGGGGCTTGACAGCACCCGCACGATGGGTGGAGCGGAAATTACAACGTATGACAGTTTGGACGTTTCTCTTGGCCAGGCGCGCAATAATTTGTATTTAGCAGGAAAATGTTGGGCAGCTTATGTGGCGTTGGAAAAATTGTTCCGCGATGTCGGCAAAGAGGAACTGGCCGCACTGGCTGGAGAGCAGGCGGAAAAATGCGCCGCAACGATCGTCAGCTATGTGACCGATGACGGGTACATCCCGGCTGTTATGGGAGAAGGAAATGACTCAAAAATTATTCCAGCCATTGAGGGGCTTGTGTTTCCTTATTTCACAAACTGCCATGAGGCGTTAAACGAAGAGGGCCGCTTTGGAGAATATATTCAAGCATTGCGCAACCATTTGCGTTACGTTCTGCGGGAAGGAATTTGCTTATTCGCGGACGGGGGATGGAAAATTTCCTCGACGAGCAACAACTCGTGGTTAAGCAAAATCTACTTATGCCAGTTCATCGCCCGTCACATTTTAGGGTGGGAATGGGACGAACAAGGAAAACGGGCTGATGCGGCTCATGTCGCGTGGCTCACGCATCCGACGCTCTCCATTTGGAGCTGGAGCGACCAAATTATCGCCGGTGAGATCAGCGGCAGCAAATATTACCCGCGCGGCGTGACGAGCATTTTATGGTTAGAGGAGGGAAGGTAAAGTCGTCGAGAGCTATGGACTTTACATTCAGATGATTTCTTGATAGCTTTTTGAAGAGGCTGGTCCAAAAGAGTGGTAATGCTCCTATGTGAGACGACATGGAAAAATAGACCACCACGAAAAACCCGGTAAAACCAAGGTTTTTAGAGGTGGTCTCTTTCACATACCTCGGTTAAATTTCATCAAAAAGGGGCTTTTAAGTCAGCCCCTTCTTTTTTTCTCTCTATAATGATATACTAACCTTAGTAGAGAGTAAAAACAAAGGTGGAGAAATGATGCGTTCCGGTCTGTTGGACAGTAAATTGTACCGTGTCTGTGAATGGATCACAAGATTAGCGTATATTAATATCATCTGGGTTGGTTTTACAATTATAGGGTTAGGTATTTTGGGCGTTGCTCCGTCAACTGTAGCGCTGTTTACGATTGTACGGAAGTGGCTTTTATTCCGTGATGAAGGCGTTCCTGTATTCAAAACGTTCGCCCGCACATATAAACAAGAATTCTGGCGGGCGAACGGAATAGGGTTTTTGTTTATGGCCATAGCATATATTTTATATATTGACGTGTTATATATTGACCATGTGCCTGCACCTTGGCAGCTGCCGTTTTCCGTAGTGTTGTTTGTCATCATGATTTTTTATGGGATAACATTGTTATATGTATTTCCGATTTATGTGCATTATGAACTTCGCTTTTGGCAATATGTGAAGTATGCCTTTATAATTGGTGTAGCTAATCCGTTTATGACTCTCGCGATGATCGTGAGCATCGGCATACTACTAGTTGTCCTTCTTTATGTTCCGGGTTTGATCCCATTTTTTAGCGTCAGTCTTTTTGCCATGATTGTAATGGGCAGTGCGCTTCGTGTGTTCCGTAAAGTGGAAGAGAGGCAGACGGCCTGGCAGCACGGAAGATAAATCTAAAGGGCTGCCGCAAAGGAAATCACTCCTTTGCGGCAGCCTGCTTAACATTGGGGGAATCGCTATTTATGATCAATAATGGCCCAATAGGCGGGTTTTACATGGTAATTTAGGTCAAATACAAACGGTGCGTCCTTCCCTGCTCCTTTTTCCACTCTTGTGTACGGAGCATTTGGGTCGACAACAACATTTCCGTTAACGTCATAATAAACATCCGCTCGGCTGTCAAGCCACGTATGGTTATCAGCGATACCCCAGAAGGTGACGTTGCTGATTTTGTCGCCGAGTTTTTCATACAGTTTAAATAAACGATCGTAACGGGCTGCTTGGTCCAAAAACTTTTGCTTTGGAATGGCGTCATACGTCGGGTAGGCTCGCGGCGGCCAGCCGTACATGCTTACATCGAGTTCGGTAATTTGGTTATCTAACCCAAGATCGGCGAACATGTTGATCGTTTTTTCGATTTCCGCTTCAGAGGGCCAACCGATTTGAATGTGAGACTGGTGTCCGATGCCATCGATCGGAACCCCTTCCGCTTTCAGCTGTTTGACCAAGTTGTAAAGGGCGGTTCGCTTTGGCTCGACTTCTGTATTGTAGTCATTAATGTAAAGTTTAATGTTGTTGCCGCCATATTTTCTTGCTGTTTGGAATGCCACTTTAATATAATCGACGCCCGCAATTTGGTACCATGGAGAGTTGCGCAGCTTTCCGTCGTCCCCAACTACTTCATTTACAACGTCCCAATACTTAATGTCGTTTTTATACCGCTCGACGATCGTTTTAATATGAGTCTCGAGCCGTTTTAATAGCAGCTGCTTATTTTGCTCGCGTTTCACAGGGTCTGTTTCATTAACCATTGGTCTGCCTTCTTTGTCGAGAAAGAACCATTCTGGCACTTGGCTATGCCAAACGAGTGTATGGAAGCGAATATCCATGCCATTCTTTTTGGCGAATTGGATGATCTTGTCGGCTTGTTCAAAGTTAAATTTCCCTTCCTCTGGCTGAATGTTGATCGGTTTCATAACATTTTCAGCAACAATGCTATTGAAGTGGCGTTTTAGCATTTGGGCGTCTTTTTGGTTCAGCAGCTGATATGGTTCAACAGCCGCACCAATTGTGAATGAGTTTTTGTAGCGTTGATCCAGTTGTGGGGCATGCAATGCACTGATGCTGGGTTTGTTTGCATAAGAATCGGCACTCTCAGCAGATGTGGCGGTCATTCCGATAGGAAGCAATAGCGATAGAGCTAATCCAACAGTTACTGGTTTACGCATGACATTCCACATACCCATCGTTCCTCCTTCCTTCATATCGCAATATAGGGATGAAAGGGTTTTTCCTTTCGAGGAAAGGTGTTGCATTTCCCTAATTTCATTTTATCACGACCAACTTTGTTTGTAAAACAAATATACTAACTATTATGTATATTATAATTATTAATTCGATTATGGATATGTTGCCGATGCGAGCTGTTCGCTCTGGAACAATCAATAATTCGGTGCGAGAGAACTCCAATGAACAGGAATATAGCATCTCTCCCTTTGCTTAATGATTTAACGAGCGTCATCATCAGCAATGGGAGGAGGGGATATTTCACTGAATTGATAGTATGTGAATACCGCTATTGAGAATTTTAAAAGTTCTGTATATAATTAGTTTTAATAGTAAACATACTGATTGCAATCGTTTCATCCTTATTGTTTCTGAATAGAAGAAGTTTTAGGTAGAAAGCAACATGCTGAAGGAACAAGAGCAGGGGAGAACTCAAAAGGGCTGGGATTCGCTTGATTCGCGAGTCGGGGATCGCTGTCGAGTCCATTGTTTGAACAGGAGCACCTTGATGCGATTATTTACGGAGAGGGACCTGAATGGGAGACACCAGGATACGTTCGCGATGCTGTGCATCAAGGAAGGCGAAAAGCACTGATTGTACTGGGGCACGCGGAAAGCGAAGAACCGGGCATGAGGTACTTGGCTGAGTGGTTGGGATTGCAATTTCCTGATGTCCCCATCCATTTTATTCAAGAAACTCCGCTCTTTCAAGTGGTTTGATAGAAAACTTCAGGGAGGCAATGCGAAATGAAAATCAGTCGAGGGGAAAAGCTGTTGCTTATTGGCGATTCAATTACTGACTGCGGTCGTGCTCAGCCGGAGGGGGAAGGCCTGTTTGGTGCGCTGGGAACCGGGTATGTGGCGTATATCGATGGTCTCCTGCAGGCGGTTTACCCAGAGTTGGGGATTAGGGTTGTCAATAAGGGGATCAGTGGCAATACGGTGCGGGATTTGAAAGCAAGATGGCAAGAAGATGTCATCGCACAAAAACCGGACTGGGTATCGATTATGATCGGCATTAACGATGTTTGGCGGCAGTATGATTTGCCATTGATGAAAGAAAAACATGTATACTTGGATGAATACGAAACGACACTCCGCAGCCTCGTCCTCGAGACAAAACCGCTTGTAAAAGGCATGATTTTGATGACGCCGTTTTATATTGAGGGAAATGAACATGATCCGATGCGCCGCACGATGGATCAATACGGCCGTGTTGTCAAGCAAATTGCAGAAGAAACAGACAGCCTCCTTGTCGATACCCAAGCAGCTTTTAATGAGGTATTAAAAACGATTTATCCGGCCGCTCTTGCTTGGGATCGTGTTCATCCATCTGTTACGGGGCATATGATTTTGGCAAGAGCTTTTTTGACGGCGATCGGTTTTGATTGGAACAAGCCCAATGGATTGAGGGGATAGGCAATTGAGCCAATCGGTTATTGCTGGCTGAATCTTTTCTGTTCTCTTCTCCTTAGGGTGTACCTTTTCATCTTCTCAAGGAAATGAAAGATAATTTCTGAAATTTAAGCATGATTAGTTGTAATATTCTAAAAATGGTGATAAAATAAAGACAGATAGTTTGTGATATAAATAAACTATCTAATTGTTACTGGAGATTGGTAAGATCTAATATTCGACAGTAAGGAGAAAAAGTGTCTACTATTTCTTCGGATGCGGATGGGTTAAAAGAGATAGGTTTACGACGAACGACCACTAACGTCATAGACAATTCTTGTACTAGGCATCTAATTATGCGGTATTTTGTAAGCGGTTTATTTAGGAGGTGGCATTTGGTTCATCAACAAGGATATAAAGCAGTAATATCATTCGGGAGTGAGGAAGATGCGCAGAAGATATTATTGCTTAAAAACCTGAACCGATTGTCGGTTTTAACTAAAATCAACGGTATTTGATGGCAATATAGCACCCATTTTGCCCAGGGCATATACACTTAGATTAAGTACGAGAAGTCCATATGGGTGCGGATATGGAAGCTAGTTATAGATCAACAGAGGAAAGGATGAAATAAATTATGGAAATGCTTAAAGTCACTAAAAATAAGATTACTGATCAAAAGGGAAATCTTGTTCAGTTGAGGGGCACTTGTATCGGTGGTTGGATGAATATGGAGGATTTTATTAATGGCTATACGGGTTCAGAGCACGCGTTGCGCCATACGGTAGCTGAAGTGATTGGGAAAGGGAAAGCTGAGTTTTTGTTTGAGAGAATGCAACATTATTTCCTCGGGGAAGATGACATTCGGTTTATTAAAAGTTGGGGGGCCAATGTCATTCGTCTGCCGCTAAACTATCGGCATTTTGAAGATGATGAGCGCCCGTTTACTTACAAGGAAAGTGGATTTGAGCGTTTGGATTATATTATTAATCTTTGTGAGAAGTATGAATTATATGTTATTTTAGATCTCCATGCAGTTCAAGGATATCAGAATACCCATTGGCATTCCGATAATGATATCCGTCATAGCTTGTTTTGGCATGACCGGACGTACCAAGATCGGTTTGTCGCCTTATGGGAGGAGTTCGCGCGCCGTTATCGGGGAAGAGCGGTTGTTGCTGGCTACAATTTGATGAATGAACCGTGTGTGAATACCCCACATGGGGATTACCCACATACGTTTTTCCATAATTACAAACCAGATTGGGATAGAATCAACCGTATTTATCGGCGGACGGTTGAAGCCATACGCAATATTGACCCAGACCATATTATTTTCCTTGAAGGAGATCGATATTCTAGACTGTTCGACGGATTGGAAGCGCCATTTGCGGACAATCTCGTCTACAGCAGCCATAACTACACGGCGGCAGGATTTGGACCAGGGCCGTATCCAGGAGTGGCCGAGGCAAAAAATGCTCGTGTTGTGGGGGGCAAATATTGGGATAAGGAAGTGCAAAGACAGGAATTTCAAAATCACCAAGGCACAAAGTTTGCCGAAAAATATCATGTTCCGCTTTGGGTAGGAGAGTTTGGTTCCGTGTATAATGGACCAGCTCATGAAATTCCTGACCGTTTACGAGCCATGGACGACCAAATTAGTATTTTTGAAGAGTTTGGCGCGCACTGGACAACATGGACGTATAAAGATGTCGGGGTGATGGGGCTCGTCACTCTTGATCCAGAATCAGAATATATGCAGCGAATCGCTCCGATCATTAAGCTAAAACATGCACTAAACACAGATGATTGGATGGCCTGGCTCCCAGGCTTTCAGGCAAGAAAGATGGTTGAGGAATTGGCGTCCCATCTTGAAGAAGTGATTGGGGATCCTGGAATTATTCACAGCCATAATGTCGCTTGCCTCTCGCAGGCCATTTTAACAGTCTATACAGGGGCATTGATCCAGCCAACATACGCAAAACTTTTTAAAGATTTATCAGAGGAAAAAATTGACGACATTATGCAGTCGTTTGCGTTTAAAAATTGCAAAATCAACCAAGGCCTGTTGGAAGTACTAACAAAATATGCTAATCAATCTGTTTCTAATTCGTAAGTAACAAAAAGATAGGAATAAGATTAGTTTAGATTTTTTAATGTTCGCTTATCAAAGAGTCTAACGGGGGGTGATGACTCAAAGAAAACAATCTTCAGGTTAACCTTAATAAAGAAACCCTTTATGGAAAATGATGGTGAAAGGGGATGAGAGGGAAATGCTTAAGTTCTTGAAAAGGAGCATGCCGGTTGTTTCAATCTTATTAGTTGTTCTCTTGGCAGCCTGCCAACCAAAAGCACCTTCAACGAATACAAGTAGTTCGGGTAAGCCGAATTCCGGAGAAAAAACATTAACCGTTTGGCATATTGAGACAGGTGAATCCGAGGAGGCTCTTAAAAATGCTGCCAAGAGGTTCGAGGAGAAACACCCTGGTGTAACCGTAAAGTTAGTAAGATACGAAAATGACCCGTACAAAACAAAATTAAGTGTTGCCATGGGCGGCGGAAATCCTCCTGATGTTTTTCATTCTTGGGGAGGAGGATGGCTGAAAAACTTTGTCGATGCTGGCCAGGTAATGGATATTACAAATAAAATTGACAAAGACAATTATTTAGAAGCAGCGATTTCTCCTGCTACTTATGAGGGCAAGATTTATGGTGTACCAGTTGGGATGGACATTGTTCCTGTTTGGTATAATAAAGAAATCTTTGCGAAGTACAATCTTAAAGAACCACAAACATATGATGAATTTTTAGAGATTATAAAAACATTAAAATCGAAGGGAATTATTCCTTTGGCATTAGCCAATAAAACCAAATGGCCTGGTTCTTTCTACATGATGTATTTAGCAGAAAGAATTGGTGGTAAGGATTTGTTTAATGAAGCTTTTGGACGAACTGGTAGAGGATTTGACGATGAGGCATACGTCCAGGCAGCAACAAAAATTCAAGAGTTAGTGAAAATGGGAGCATTTTCGGAAGGGGTAAATGGTCTGAATTATGATACAGGCCAATCGAGGCAATTGCTGTATACAGGAAAAGCCGCAATGACTATAGATGGAAGTTGGTTCTTAGGTACAATTAGAAAAGAAATGCCAGAGTTTGAGAAAAAACTAGGATTCTTCATGTTCCCAATAATTGAAGGTGGGAAAGGTACTAATAAAGATATCGTAGGTGGGGTTAGTCCAGTTTACTCAGTTTCCGAAAAAAGTCCAAATAAGGACCTAGCGGTTGAGCTTATAAAAGAACTTGCAAGCAAGGAAACAGCACAAGAAATGGCAAATAAAGCCGGGGTTATCTCGGCCGTAAAAGGTGTTAAATATGAGGATGATTATATTCAAAAAATCAATGATGTTTTGAAAAACGCAGAATTTATGCAAACCTATTATGATCAAACTCTCCCAACTGAAGTTGCAACTGAACACTTGGATACAACTCAAGCACTTTTCGGATTATCAATAACTCCTGAGGAAGCAGTAAAAAGAGTGGAGCAAAAGGCTAAAGAAATTATAGAAAAGAAATAAACAACAATGATTTATAGAGAGGATGTCATATAGGATTCCTGATCTTATGTATACCTAATGTGATGCTAGATGAAAAATAAGCAAAGGGCATTGTTAGGGATCGAACTATATGGCATCCTCGTCTAAAAAAGAAAAAGGGGGAGGAGAGATTGTGAAAACGACCATTAGGCAATTGCCGACTACCACTGTTCCGATGACAGCAGTCGGCAAGAAAAAAATAACTTCGAAAATTAAGCAAGGCCTAGTGATCGGAGGTTTTTTGGCTCCCGCACTGCTCGTGTATGGTATTTTTGTTTTATATTCCATTGTGATGACGTTTTACTATAGTCTCTTCGATTGGTCGGGGATTGATAATACTTTTGAATTTATAGGGTTACAGAACTACATAAAGCTTTTACATGATGAGTTGTTTTGGGCTTCCCTAAAAAACAATTCATTGCTGGTTTTTTCCTCTTTATTAACCCAATTGCCTCTTGGTCTAATAATGGCTTTATTGCTATTTAGCCCCATAAAGGGGATGCGTTTTTTTAGGTCGGTTTACTTTATGCCATTCTTAATGTCTACGGTGGCTATAGGCATCTTATTTACATTTATGTATGACGGAAACTTTGGGATAGTAAATCATATTTTGGGATTGCTCGGTTTGGACTCATTACAAAGGGCATGGCTCGGGAACGAAGATACCGCCATTTGGGCAGTTATTGCTACTATTTGTTGGCAGTATGCTCCATTCTATATGGTTTTATTTAGGGCGGCGATTGTAGGGATTCCGGAAGAACTTTATGAGGCTGCCATGATTGATGGAGCGAACTCAAGGCAACGCTTTTTCAAGATAACACTACCATTGTTAATGCCAACAATTGTTACCTCAAGTATTTTATCGATCATTGGTTCGTTGAAGTATTTTGATTTAATTTATGTAATGACCGGCGGGGGACCTAATAATTCCACAGAACTGATGGCGACGTACATGTATGAGGAAACATTTACAAACTTCAATATGGGCTACGGAAGTAGCATATCTTTTTCTATGTTTTTAATTGCATTCGTGATCACTGTTATCATTGTCTTCTCTGAACAAAAAAGAAAAGGGGGAAGCTAAATGGCTTTTATAAAGAAAATAAGTAACATACCACTTTATCTATTGGCCATTATCTTGCTGATATTTACCGGCCTGCCGTATTTCCTTATGGTAAGTTCATCTTTTAAAAGCCAGTTTGAATTTATGACTTCACCTTGGTCTTTTCCTAAGAATTTTACTTTAGACAGTTATTCCGCCGTACTTTCATCGAGCTTTCTCCGTTACTTCAGCAACAGTTTAATAGTTTCAACGGTTTCCGTAGTTATAGTAATTGTCATATCTGCAATGGCCAGCTATCCATTGGCAAGAATGAAATTTAGATTAAACAGACCTGTTTTCATCCTTTTTCTGATTGGGATGATGATCCCGATCCATACCACACTAATTCCAATTTATTTGTTAACCATTAACATTGGATTGTATGACACGATTTGGGGATTAATCGGTCCATATGTTGCATTTTCAATACCTGTGTCTGTTGTTATATTCACTCAATTCCTGCAGGAAATCCCTATGGAATTGGAGGAATCAGCCAAGATTGATGGCTGCGGGCCATTTAGATTGTTTTGGAAAATTTTATTCCCTCTTTTAAAACCGGCTGTAGCAACGGTGGCCATTTATAACTTTATTCATATTTGGAATGAGTTTATTTTTGCGCTAGTTTTAACAAACTCAAAGGAAAATTCTACCTTACCGTTAGGACTAAGGGAGTTTTATGGCGAGTTTTCTGTTAATGTGCCAGGAATAATGGCAGCGCTCACATTGGGAAGTCTGCCTCTATTATTAGTATATTTTGTGGCTCAAGAAAAAATTGTGAAGGGGATCGCAGCAGGGTCTGTAAAGGGTTAAGAAGATTAGGGAAAAAAGATTCATTAGTAACAAAACAATGAAATGTTATGGGAGGAAAAAACATGAAAGTGAACAAACAATATCGCCTGTCTTACACATCAAGAGCACAAGAAATTGTAAATCAAATGACATTGGAGGAAAAAGTGTATTTAATGAGCGGTAAGGTATCAATGGAGCAAATGATGGAAGATTTTTCAAATGGGAAACACTATAATTGGATACCGTATCCGGCTGGTGGCAACGAACGACTTGGTGTTCCTGAAATGAAGTTTGTTGATGGGCCACGTGGGGTTGTTTCAGGGAACAGCACATGTTTTCCCGTAACGGTGGCAAGAGGTGCGACTTTTGATAAAGACCTCGAACGGCGGATTGGTCAGGCGATTGGAAAGGAAATTAGGGCGCATGGTGGTAACTTATTTGGGGGAGTTTGCATTAACCTCCCTCGAAATCCAGGCTGGGGGCGAAGTCAGGAAGTGTATGGGGAAGATTCTTTCCTTTTGGGAGCGATGGGGTCGGCATTAGTTGAGGGGGTTCAAGGGGAAAATGTCATTGCCTGCATCAAGCATTATGCTTTTAACAGTATGGAAAATGCAAGATTTAAAGTGAATGTTAAAGCAGATAAACGGACAGAACGCGAAGTGTATCTAGCCCATTTCAAGGACTGCGTTGACGCAGGAGCTGCTTGTGTTATGAGTGCTTATAACTTGTATCAAGGTGTGCATTGTGGACATAGTGATTATCTCTTAAACCAAGTTCTAAAAAATGAGTGGGATTTTGACGGGTTTGTGATTAGTGATTTTATTTGGGGAGTGAAGGATACAGTTGAGGCTGCAAATGGTGGAATGGATATTGAAATGTGTCATACGAAATACTTTGGTGAAAAGCTTGTAGAAGCCGTTAAAAATGGCCAGGTAAGTGAAGAAACAATTAACAAGGCTGCGTTGCGCATTGTCAGGACATTGCTTGCATTCACAGAAGCAGACAATAAAGAGTACAGTAAAGACTTAATTGGTTGCAAGGAACATATTCATTTAGCCTTGGAAGCAGCAGAAAAATCAATGACTCTGCTGAAGAATGATCAAAATGTTTTACCGTTTTCAAAAGAGAAGACAAAACGTATCGCTGTTATCGGAAAACTTGGAAACCAGGAAAATATAGGCGATCACGGATCGAGCAGAGTATTTCCAGAGTATGTTGTAACACCTCTGGAAGGGATAAAAAGAATCGCGGTGAATAGTGAAGTGATTTTTAATGATGGACAGGATTTGCTTAAGGCAAAAGAACTGGCAAAAACAGTTGATGCTGTTATATTTGTTGTGGGGTACAATCACGACGATGAAGGTGAGTTTATCGAGAATGCGGATGATACGAATACCTCCCAAATAATTGGTGAGGGTCACAGGTTTGCTGCTGGCGGAGACCGAAAGGGTTCATTGGGGCTTAAGCGTGATGAGATAAAACTTATCAAGGAAGTTGGACCTTTAAACAAAAATTCAGTCGTTGTTTTAATTGGTGGAAGTATGATTACGATTGAGGAATGGAAAAATGATGTTTCCGCGATATTAATGGCATATTATCCTGGCATGGAAGGCGGAACTGCAATTGCAAAAACACTATTTGGCGATGTAAATCCTGGAGGCAAATTGCCCTTTGTTATTCCAGCTCATGAAAGCGATTTGCCACAAACTGATTGGGAGGCAACAGAAATAACATACGAATATTATCATGGGTATGCAAAGTTAGAAAAGGAAGGAAAATCCCCTTCGTTACCTTTCGGTTTTGGCTTATCTTATACTACATTTAGTATATCAAATGCAAGGTTTGAGGTTCGGAACAATCAAATTATTGCGTCCTGTGAGGTCGAAAACACGGGAAACCGTGAAGGTGATGAAGTAGTTCAAATGTATATAGGGTTTAGTCAGTCGAAGGTTGACCGGCCAGTTAAGGTATTGCGCGGATTTGAACGGGTATCACTTAAACCGGGAGAGAAGAAGGTAGTGAGTATTGCATGTCCAATCGAGAAAATCAAATGGTTTAACCCGGATACAAATAAGTGGGAGCTAGAAATGATGGATTATGAAGTTTATATCGGAAATAGCAGCGATAGCAAAGATTTAATCGCAGGAAAGGTAAGTATAGGCAGTCGTGTAAATAGCTAAGGAGCTCACGGATCACTTTAATATCAAAAAGGAACATTTCTAGAGGGAGGATCACAATGTTGGAACATTTACAAAGTACAACAACATTGCATAATGGTGTAAAAATGCCTTGGTTAGGGTTAGGAGTGTTTCTAGTAAAAGACGGGGAAGAGGTTATAAATGCAGTAAAAACAGCTCTTGAGGTCGGTTATCGGAGTATTGATACAGCTGCGATTTACGGAAATGAACAGGGAGTTGGGAAGGCCATTGCCGAGTCAGGTATTCCTCGCGATGAATTATTTATTACAACGAAAGTTTGGAATGCAGATCATGGCTACGAATCTACATTAGCTGCTTTTGATGAAAGTATAAAAAAACTAGGATTAGACTATTTAGACTTGTATTTAATTCATTGGCCGTTACCCTCTCGGGGAAAATATGTTGAAACATGGAGAGCGCTTGAGAAACTTTATAAGGATGGGCTTGTTCGCGCCATTGGTGTGAGCAATTTTAAGATTCATCATCTAGAAGAAATTATGGCAAACTGTGAAATTAAACCGATGGTCAATCAAGTAGAGTACCATCCACGGTTTAACCAAAAGGAGCTACATGATTTTTGTAAAAGTCATGGTATACAGCTTGAAGCGTGGTCACCGTTAATGCAAGGAAGACTTCTTGACGATCCCGTGTTAGTTGAAATTGCAAATAAATACAATAAATCAGCCGCACAGGTCATCATCCGCTGGGATTTACAAACCGGGGTAGTCACCATTCCAAAATCCGTGAAACCTCACCGTATTGCAGAAAATGCGGATGTCTTTGATTTTGAGCTTTCGCAGGAAGATATGGATAAAATAAATGCTCTTAATCAGAACAAACGTATGTTTGCAGATCCTGATGAATTCGACAAAGTATAAATAAGAGTATAGGAAATGACAAAGGGAACACCCACGAGCAAGTTTTGCTTGCTACTTAAGGATGAAAATGACGATTTACAAACAATGATTTTTATACAAATATGATGTTCAAATTTTTAGAGGATATCTTCGCCGTACAGAATAAAAGAAATTCTCTATTGTTTAGAAGGGGGGCGACGATTGTGTCAACTGTTAGGTACCCTTATATTGAATGTAAAGTTAACCCATACCGCGACAACGTCCAAGGGAAGGCCAACGAGCCGATATGCGTCGCCGGGCTGCTCGACCGTGCGAAACAAATTTTAGGCCCTGAACTAAAAGGGCTGCAACCAGACTGGACGCTGGAGGAAATCTATGACCGGCTGCACCACAATGCCCCCCGGATTGCGATTATTGGCGGGTCGCCTGACCATCCGGCCCACATTATGGATTTTCAGACGATCGCCCGGGCAGCGATTCGCATTTGGCAAAATGGCGGCGTGCCGTTTCAATTTTCGACACCGGTCATGTGCGACGGAACGGCGCAAAGCAACCAAGGCATGAGCTATTCGCTGCAAAGCCGCAACGCCGTGGCGCAAATGATTGTAAACCAGCTGGAAGCGCACAGCTACCACGGGGTGTTTGTCATTCAAGGGTGTGACAAGCAGCCGCTTGGCGTAGTCAGCGCGTTGGCCCATCTTGACCGCGTCCGCCGCGAGCGGGGAGAACCGCCTTTCTTTGCGACATTTGCACCGGCCCATGTATTAAAAGGCGGCACGATTCCGCCTAAGTTGTATGCCGAGCTCGAGGAAGCCGCCCGGCGGGCGGAACTCGCCGGGGAAGAAGACATTGCGTATGACTTGCGGGATGCGCTCGCCTATATTTTGCAATGCTCTTCCAACACAGCATTCCAAGGGGTGCTCGAACGGGCGAGAGGCAAAGGCATCATCACGAAAGAACAGCACGAAGACTATGAAAAACGGTTGGCGGTAGCGACATGCGACAGCCAAGGCGGGGTGTGCGCCTTTAACGGAACCGGCAACAGCTCCCGGCATTTGATCGCCGGATTGGGATTGATTCATCCTGCCTTGGAATTGCTCTCCGCCCCGCCGACGCAGGAACAAATAAATATGGCGTTGGACAGCCTCGCCCAGCTAATGAACGATCCGGTGTATGGAGTGGCCAATATTATGGCGGCCAACATCAAAAACGCGATTCGCATTCACAGCGCCACCGGCGGATCGACGAACATTATGATGCATATTGTGGCGGCTATGCTTTATGGGGGCTATCAGTTCGATCTGTGGGAGTATGATCGCATCCACCATGAAGTGCCGGTGCCGGATTTATTTGACTACAGTTTAACGGAAGGAAGAGACATTTTCGCACTGGCTGTTCAGTGCTGCAGTGGGAAGATCCGGGGAATGGAAACAGTCTTTCACGAGTTGATGAACAATGGGGTGCCGATGGATGTGGATGCTCCGACGGTAACCGGAACGACATGGCGGGAAAGACTGTCTGTCAACCAAGCGCAGCTGTCGGCGCAAAACGTCGAGCACAACCCGGTCATCTTATCCAAACCGAGACGGCCGTTTAGCGGGGTCGACGTGTTGTCAGGCAACTTCTTTGAAAGTGCGGTAGTGAAAATCAGCGGCATGGCGACGAAACAAATTGATGAGTTTGACAAGAAAGTCGCCTTTGTCCTGTATTACGAGAACGAAGACGATGCCAACGAGGGGCTGCTTGATGTTCAGTTGTTGGAAAAAATCAAACAAAACCGCTGTTTTCACCATCAAAGCTTGCTCGCCGCCTTGAAACATAACGCGCCGCATTTGTTTGAACCATTGAAAGATCATGAATATGACGACCTGTTTGATGCGATGGCAAGGGAAGGGGCGCTGAAAATCGCGGTTGTGATCGCCGGCCAGGGGCCAGAGGCATTTGGCATGCCGGAAATGTTCACCCCGATGCAGCATATTAACGCGAACAGACAGCTAAAACGGATCGCGACGCTGATTAGCGACGGGCGGTATTCAGGCGTCACGTACGGGGCGGCCATCGGACATATGACGCCGGAAGCCATTCGCGGCGGAGGCATTTTGTATTTAAAAACGGGGGATATTCTCTACATTGGCCTTCGTGAGCGGAAGATCGAATTGGTCAACGAATGGGCGTTCCGAAATGGAACCCTACGGTTCGAGTTTGAATCGATCAAGCAGGAAAGAACGGAAATCGCCAACCAACGCGTAGCGGCAATGCGCAAGCGCCAACGGCGGATTGCGGCGAGCAACCGGTTGATCGGGCATACCGACGCCGCCCATGGGGTTGTTCCGCTTCCGATTGCCGAAGAGGCGGTGTATGACTATAAAAAGGATGTTGTCCTTCCTACAGTCAAACGATCATAACGGGTGGATTGAAGTGATTCTTGCCTTCTCAGCATCTCCCAGCCTTCGGCCAAAATAACGGATGCCGTGCTCAATGAGGAAATCCAGCTGCTGCAAAACGCCGCCGAACAAATTTCAAAAGAAATGGGCTATGTTCGCCCAGGCCATTTATCGGTGTAACATAGCCGTTTTTTAACAAAATGATAAAACAGAGTTTTTTATTATCAAACAATAGGGGGAGAGGGTTATGAGAATTATTCGTTATCTCGAGGGAGCAGAAGTGACATTGGCTGCGGTCACCGATGACAATACCGTGCATCCGCTCCCGTTTCGCGATTTGATGGAAGTGGTTCGCGAGGCAAAACATCGCCAAATGTCGACCGTCAGCTATATTCAAACGTTGATTAGCGGAAAACAAGGGATCCACAAAGAGATAGGGGAATTGAATTTGCTTGTGCCGATTGTCGCCCCTGAGGTGTGGGCGTCGGGCGTCACCTACGAGAAAAGCCGCAAGGCAAGAAACTATGAAACGGTCGAAAAGGCAGCGGGCCAGGAAACGTGCTATGACCGGGTGTACAACGCCGAAAGGCCGGAACTCTTTTTGAAATCGACCGCGGCGCGTACGATTGGCCCGAATGACCCCGTGTATTTGCGCAGCGACTCCAACTGGCAAATTCCGGAGCCGGAACTTGGACTGGTGCTCACCCAAGAAGGGGAAATCGTCGGGTATACGATTGGAAACGACATGAGCTGCCGGGATATCGAGGGGGAAAATCCATTGTACTTGCCGCAGGCAAAAATATGGAAACATTCGTGCGCCATCGGGCCGGCGATCCGCCTGGCGGAGACAGTGGAAGCCCCGTATAACCTGCAGCTGACTTGCCGCATTTACCGCAACGGCCAACTTGTCGTTGAAGAAAGCGCCAATACAAGACAGTTGAAACGAACATACGATGAACTAGTATCTTTCTTGATTCGCGATAATGAAGCGTTTGACGGCACGGTATTGTTAACGGGAACGTGCATCGTTCCCCCGAATCAGTTCACCCTCCAAGAGGGGGATCGGATCGAAATCGAGATTCCTGAAATTGGAGTGCTGTCCAATCCAGTCCAATCGCTGATTCGCCAAACGATCATTCATCAATAATGGATAGAAGGAGTGGGGAGAACATGGCAGTCCAAACCGAAATCAAAACATATTTGAACTACATTAACGGCAGCTGGGTGAGTTCTGTAAGCAACCAAGTCGAACCGAGCCTCAACCCGGCGAATCGGCATGACATTGTCGGGTATGTCCAACGTTCGGCGCTGGAAGATGTAAATGCCGCTGTAGCCGCAGCAAAACAAGCGCAGGCATCGTGGCGGAAGCGTTCCGGGGTTGAGAGAGGAGAGTATTTGTATAAGGCTGCTCGCCTTTTGGAACAGCGCCTTGACGACATTGCCGAAACGATGACAAGAGAAATGGGGAAGACACTTGCGGAAGCCAAAGGGGAAACGATGCGGGGCGTCCATATTTTGCGTTACTATGCCGGCGAAGGGGCGCGGAAAGTAGGGGATGTGATCCCATCGAGCGACAGTGAAGGGTTGATGTTTACGACCCGCGTTCCGCTTGGGGTTGTCGGGGTCATCTCGCCATGGAATTTCCCTGTCGCCATTCCCATCTGGAAAATGGCGCCGGCGCTTGTCTACGGGAATACAGTCGTGTTAAAACCGGCAAGTGAAACGGCGGTGACCGCGGCGAAGGTGATCGAGTGCTTCCACGAAGCCGGTTTCCCGAACGGGGTCGTCAATATGGTGTGCGGTTCCGGATCGGTCGTTGGCCAAGGGATTGCGAATCATCCCGATATTGGCGGCGTGACGTTCACCGGCTCGAATGCCGTCGGAAAACAAGTCGGAAGAGCTGCGTTTGAGCGCGGGGCGAAATACCAGCTTGAGATGGGCGGAAAAAATCCGGTCATTGTGGCCAAAGACGCCGATTTGGATTTGGCGGTCGAAGGAACGATCAGCGGCGGGTTGCGTTCGACGGGGCAAAAATGCACCGCGACGAGCCGTGTCTTCATCGAGAAGGAAGTGTATGAGCCGTTTAAAGCGAAACTTCTGGAACGGGTCCAACAGCTGAAAATCGGCAATGGCCTGGATGCGGACACATGGATGGGGCCGTGCGCCAGCGAGTCGCAATTGAATACGGTTCTTTCCTATATTGAAAAAGGGAAAGCGGAAGGGGCGAAGCTCCTTTACGGTGGAAAAAGATGCCTTGATGGCGAACTGGCCAACGGTTTTTACGTTGAGCCGACGATTTTTGAAGAGGTCGACCTTCAAATGACGATTGCCCGCGAAGAGATCTTTGGCCCGGTATTGGCGTTGATTCCGGTCGACAGCATTGAAGAGGCGATTCGGCTCGCCAACGATACAGAATACGGGTTGAGCGCCTCGCTTTATACGAAAAATATCGGGAATGCGCTGCAGTTCATTCAAGACATCGAGGCCGGGCTCATTAAAGTCAACGCGGAGACGGCAGGAGTCGAGTTTCAAGCGCCGTTTGGCGGCATGAAGCAATCGAGCTCCCATTCGCGGGAACAAGGGCAGGCAGCGATTGAGTTTTTCACATCGATTAAAACGGTATTTGTGAAAGCCAGTGAGTAAGGTTAAGTAGCTAAGTAAAAACGTGTAGTTATTTCCGCCTCCAATATAAAAATGAAAATCAACAGTTTATAACCAATGGATTTCGTGCCTAAGCGGCATGTCATGCACGCTTATATGTCTTTTGTATGAAAAATTTAGCATTTTTCCTAGGGGGATCAGAAATGATCAAAATCAAAAATCCTATTTTAACCGGTTTCCATCCCGATCCGTCCATTTGCCGGGTGGGAGATGACTATTACATTGCGGTTTCCACGTTTGAGTGGTTTCCGGGGGTGAGAATTTACCACTCGAAAGATTTAAAGAATTGGCGTTTGGTGGCAAGGCCGTTGAATCGGTTAAGCCAATTGAACATGATTGGAAACCCGGATTCCGGAGGGATTTGGGCTCCGCATTTGTCGTATAATGATGGGAAGTTTTGGCTTATTTATACAGATGTGAAAGTTGTCGAAGGCCATTGGAAAGACGGCCATAACTATCTTGTGACGTGCGACACGATTGATGGCGAATGGTCGGATCCGATTTATTTAAATAGCTCCGGATTTGACCCATCTCTTTTTCACGATGAGGATGGAAGAAAGTATTTAGTTAACATGTATTGGGATCATCGGGTTGGTCATCATCCGTTTTATGGCATTGTGCTTCAAGAATACAGTGTTGAACAGAAAAAATTAGTTGGCGAGCCGAAAATTATTTTCAAAGGAACGGACTTAAGAATTACAGAAGGACCGCATTTGTACAAAATCAACGGCTATTATTATTTGCTGACGGCGGAAGGGGGAACGCGGTACAACCATGCGGCAACGATTGCCCGCTCGACTTCTCTCTACGGTCCGTATGAGGTGCATCCGGATAACCCGCTGATTACGTCGTGGCCTTATCCACGCAATCCGTTGCAAAAGGCCGGCCATGCGTCGATTGTTCACACCCATACGGATGAATGGTTTCTCGTTCATTTGACCGGCCGGCCGCTGCCGAGGGAAGGGCACCCGTTGCTGGAACATCGCGGCTACTGTCCGCTTGGGCGAGAAACGGCGATTCAACGGCTTGAATGGAGGAACGGATGGCCTTATGTAGTTGGGGGGAACGGGCCTTCGGTAGAAATCGATGGCCCGAACGTTGAGGAAGTTCCGTGGGAAAAAGACTATGATGAAAAGGATGATTTTGACGGTGATACATTAAATCACCATTTTCAAACATTGCGAATTCCATTAGGGGAGGACATTGCCACCTTAAAGGCTCGTCCTGGACATTTGCGGCTGTACGGGCGGGAATCGCTCACTTCCCGGTTTACGCAGGCGTTTGTGGCGAGACGATGGCAACATTTTTACTTTATTGCGGAGACGAAAGTCGCGTTTCGTCCAACGACCTTTCAACAATCGGCTGGGCTAGTGAACTACTACAACACGCAAAACTGGACGACGCTTCAGATAACATGGCATGAGGAAAAAGGACGGATTCTTGAATTAATGGCATGCGACCATCTCATGGTTGATCAACCGTTGCGGGGACAGGAGATTGTCGTTCCTGATGACGTTGAGTATGTGTATTTACGGGTAACCGTGCAAGCGACAACATACAGATATTCTTATTCTTTCGATGGAATTGATTGGATTGATCTTCCCGTCACTTTCGAATCATATAAACTATCAGACGACTATATCAGAAGCCGCGCTGCGTTTACTGGCGCCTTTGTCGGCATGCATTGCCGGGACGGTTCAGGACAAAACAACTACGCGGACTTTGACTATTTTTTGTACAAAGAATTATAGGAAACTTTGTTTATATGATAGACAAACAAACATGAAAGCGTTATAATGAAACTGAAGCAAATCACTCTCGCTTATGAAGGGGGACTTGAAATGGCATATTTCCCGAATATCGGCACTATTCCATATGAAGGACCGGAGTCGCGCAATCCGTTGGCGTTTAAGTTTTATAATCCGGATGAAAAAGTCGGCGGCAAAACGATGGAGGAGCATTTGCGCTTTTCGGTGGCGTATTGGCATACGTTTACCGGGGACGGGTCGGATCCGTTTGGCGTCGGCAATATGATTCGTCCGTGGGACAAATATAGCGGCATGGACTTGGCCAAGGCGCGCGTGGAGGCGGCGTTTGAGCTGTTTGAAAAGCTGAATGTTCCATTTTTCTGCTTCCATGACGTCGACATTGCGCCGGAAGGGGAAACGCTCAGCGAGACGTACAAAAACTTAGATGAAATTGTTGATATGATTGAAGAGTACATGAAAACAAGCAAAACGAAGCTGCTGTGGAATACGGCGAACTTGTTCAGCCATCCGCGCTTCGTTCATGGGGCGGCGACGTCGTGCAACGCCGATGTGTTCGCTTATGCGGCGGCAAAAGTGAAAAAAGGACTCGAGATCGCCAAACGGCTCGGGGCGGAAAACTATGTGTTTTGGGGCGGTCGGGAAGGATATGAGACGCTCTTGAATACGGATATGAAGCTCGAACTTGACAACTTGGCCCGTTTCTTCCATATGGCGGTTGATTATGCGAAAGAAATCGGCTTTGACGGCCAGTTTTTGATCGAGCCGAAGCCGAAAGAGCCGACGAAGCATCAATACGATTTTGATGTCGCAACGGCGTTGGCATTTTTGCAGACGTACGGGTTGAAAGATCATTTCAAATTCAATATCGAAGCGAACCATGCGACATTGGCCGGGCATACGTTTGAACATGAGCTGCGCGTCGCCCGCATTCATGGCATGCTTGGCTCGGTTGACGCCAACCAGGGCGATACGCTGCTTGGCTGGGATACGGATGAGTTCCCGACGGATTTGTATGCGACGACGTTGGCGATGTATGAAATTTTGCAAAACGGCGGCCTTGGGCGCGGCGGCTTGAACTTTGATGCGAAAGTGCGGAGAGGCTCGTTTGAACCGGAAGATTTGTTCTACGCCCATATCGCCGGGATGGACAGCTTTGCGATCGGGTTGAAAGTCGCGCACCGCTTGTTGGAAGACCGCGTGTTTGAACAGTTCATCGAGGAGCGGTACAAAAGCTATACGGAAGGCATTGGCCGCGAAATCGTCGACGGAACGGCCGATTTCAAAAAGCTTGAAGAATATGCGCTGCAGCTCGGTGACATTCGCAATACGTCCGGCCGTCTTGAGCGCTTGAAAACGCTGCTCAACCAATATTTGTTGGAAGTCAGCGTGCCGAGCGTATCCCGTTCGTGAAAGAGGGATGAACGTTGGCGTACGTCATTGGCGTTGATTTAGGAACGAGTGCCGTCAAAGTGCTGCTTGTCGACCAACACGGCGAGGTGAGAGGGGAATGGACCGAGTCCTATCCCCTCTACCAGCCGCATTCCGGCTATAGCGAGCAGCGCCCGGACGATTGGGTGGAGAAAACGATCATCGCGCTGCGCCGCGTGTGGGAGACGGCGGGCGTTTCCCCGGAGTCGATCGTCGGCTTGAGTTTTTCCGGACAAATGCACGGGCTCGTGCTGCTTGATGGCGATGGAAATGTGGTGCGCAATGCGATTTTGTGGAATGACACCCGCACGACGGAAGAGTGCCGGGACATTGAAGAAAAGGTCGGCCGCGATCGGCTGCTGTCGATTGCCAAAAATGAAGCGCTTGAAGGATTCACCTTGCCGAAGCTTCTTTGGGTGAAACGGCACGAGCCGGAGCTGTACGAGCGGGCGCGGGTGTTTTTGTTGCCGAAAGATTATGTCCGCTTCCGTTTGACCGGACACATGGCCATGGATGTGTCTGACGCGGCGGGGACGCTGCTGTTTGATATTGAAACGAAAACGTGGAGCGAGGCGATCGCCCAAGCGGTTGGCGTCGATCTTTCGCTTTGCCCGCCGTTGGTTGAGGCGACGGCATGCGTCGGGACGCTCCGTCCGGAGGTGGCTGAGCAGACCGGGCTGCCGGCATCGGTGAAGGTGTTCGCCGGCGGGGCGGACAACGCGTGCGGCGCAATTGGCGCCGGCATTTTGGCGGAAGGCCGCATGTTGTCAAGCATCGGCACGTCCGGCGTCGTGCTGGCCTATGAACAAAGCGGGGAAAAAGACTTCGCTGGAAAAGTGCATTACTTCAACCACGCTGAACCGAGCGCCTACTACATTATGGGGGTGACGCTGGCAGCGGGCTACAGTTTTGACTGGTGGAAGCGGACGTTTGCCGAGGATGTGCCGTTTGCCGAGATCGTCCAGCGCGCCGCTGCATCGCCGGTCGGCGCAAACGGGTTGTTGTTTACGCCGTATTTGGTTGGCGAGCGGACGCCTTATGCCGATGCCGATATTCGCGGGTCGTTTATCGGCGTTGATTCGCGGCAGACGAAATGGGATTTTGCCCGCGCGGTTATGGAAGGGATTACGTTCTCGCTCAACGAGTCGGTGGAGATCATCAAAGCGAGCGGCAAAACGATCGACTCGGTCGTCTCGATCGGCGGCGGGGCGAAAAGCGCCGAGTGGCTGCAAATCCAAGCCGATATTTTCGGCCTCCCGGTCGAGAAGCTGAAAAACGAACAAGGGCCAGGGCTGGGCGCCGCGATGATCGCCGCGTGCGGCGTCGGTTGGTTCGAGTCGCTCAAACAGTGCGCCGATGTGTTCAAACAAGTCGAAGCCGTCGTCGAACCGCGGCCGGATGCGGCGGCGAAATACAAAGAACTGTTTGCGATTTATCGCCAAGTATATCCGCATACAAAAGAGCTGGCGAAACGGTTAAAGGCGTTTCGGCCGTGACTCCTCTCCCCCAAACCGGCTGATGGGTTGGGGGAGAAGCATTTTATTTTCCCAGCTGTTTTGTGCTTTGGTTCATCTGTAATTGTTTTGTGATCGCTTCGTCGATTAGTCGTTCGATTTCTTCACGTGTTTCAGCTTCGAAAATGTCGTCTAACAGGTGGGTCAATATATACAAATCGGTGATCGTATCTACTTTGTCCTGTATTTCTTTTGACGTTGCCCCATACCGGGCTTTCATATATTTTTTGATGGCTTGTTGGCTTTCAAAAATTCTCCCTTTCAGCTCTGCTCTTTTTTCCATTTCCCGAAGTACTCTTACCATTTTGATCGCCTCCATTAGTCTTTCAACGTATTTCTCATCGATAAATTTGTCCGACACAGCAATAATCGTTGACAATAAGCGGAATTGTTTTTCTGGATCTGTAATCTTTTGGGCTAATTCTACCGCCTCAATTGCTCGTTCTGAACAGTCTACAGTACTTTTCATCAAGGGTAAAAAGATAAGATTCAACTCATCTCGTTCTGTTAGTTCCTCGTTGTTTTCGATTTTGGTTTTTAGTTGCTGCATTATTTGATCCCCGTCATAGTCTTTCATAAAGACAGTCTGTGTCTCGTATTTGATAGAACCATAGTTTTTGGATCGAGGAGCATTGTCGACGTTCGCACTATAAATCACCACAGTATGAATGGGTTTTTTATATTTTTCATATGCACTTACATCATATTGTAAAAATCGATCGAGGTCATGTTCCCGAAACGTTGTTTGAAACTCTAAATGTAGGTACGTATCATCGGCCAGTAGAAACAAGAAATCCATTCTTCGGTCATTGACAGCGATGATCGGCAGGTCTGTTGGTTCAACACGAACGATTGGGGCAACATGTATACCATAAAAATCGAGAGCTTTTTCTTTAAACTGTTCCGTCATACTGCGGAAAATGATGTCATAATTATTATGGGCAATAGACATCCCTTCCCCCATTGGTTATCCTCCCTATATATTTATTTTAGCATACTTGGTCATAATTATTTCTTCGCCGTATCAGTTTTTCATCCCTTTGTAGGAGAATCAAAATGCTCCTATACGCAACGATGAAGGAATTTCTTGAGTAAAAAGCGAAAGAGTTAAGAAACCGTAAACGAGGATAGGACAACCGCTAATGCAGAAAGAGGGTATTGCCATGTTCTCTACACTTCCCGTCCCGATCATTCAGGCGCCGATGGCCGGCGGAGTGTCAACGCCCGCGCTGGCGGCGGCGGTGGCAAACGCCGGCGGGCTTGGGTTTTTGGCCGGCGGGTACAAGACGGCGGAGGCTATGAGGAAGGAAATTCACGAGCTGCGGACGCTGACGGACCGGCCGTTTGGGGTGAATGTGTTTGTGCCGGGGGACAAAACGGTGGATGAGGAGGCGCTCGAACGCTATCGCGCCGTGCTCGAAGCCGAGGCCGGGCGGCTCGGGGTGCCAGTCGGCGAGCCGATATGGGATGACGACGACTGGGAGGCAAAGCTTGATGTGCTTCTTGAAGAACGGGTGCCGGTCGTCAGCTTTACGTTTGGCTGTCCGGACAAAGCGGTGATCGCCGCCTTGCAAAGGGCCGGGTCGTTTGTCATGGTGACGGTGACATCAAGGGAAGAAGCTTGCATGGCCGCTGAAGCCGGGGCGGACGCGCTTTGCGTGCAAGGGGCGGAAGCGGGCGGGCATCGGGCGTCGTTCGGCAACGGCTTGGAGGCTGATGAAGCTGCCGGGCTGTTCCCGCTGTTGGCCGATGTTCGTGCAGCGGTTCGGATTCCGCTCGTGGCGGCGGGCGGGATCATGGACGGGCGCGGCATCGCGGCGGCGCTCAAAGCCGGGGCGAGCGCGGTGCAGCTTGGGACGGCGTTTTTGCGCTGCCCGGAAAGCGGGGCGCATCCGCTCCATAAACAGGCGCTTGCCGATCCGCGGTTTACGGAGACGGAGGTGACAAGGACGTTTACGGGACGGTGGGCGCGCGGGCTTGCGAATCGGTTTATGGCGGAATATCGCGCGTTGGCGCCGGCGGCGTATCCGCATGTGCACCATATGACGAAACCGCTGCGCGCCGCAGCCGCCAAGGCAGGCGATCCGGAAGGAATGTCGCTTTGGGCCGGGAAAGGGTACCGGCTGGCGCGGGAACTTCCGGCCGCGGAGCTCGTCAAAGAGCTGAAGCGGGAGCTCGAGGAAGCTTAGCAAACGCCTGCACGGCAGCTGTATGGCTTGGGCGAACCTGGAGAAGACTCTTGATGTTGTGCTTATGAGGGCCAAAACCATTGCATGAGGGGGAGAGGAAAAACGATGACCGCATCCCGCATTGTCTTCCCGCCGCTCAGCTATGTCGGCTGGGGGGCGCTTAGGCATTTGGTTCCGGAAGTGAAGCGGTTTGGGGCGAAACATATTTTAGTCATCACGGATCCGGCATTGGAGAAAATCGGCCTCGTCGAGCAAGTCGCATCTCCGCTCCGACAAGAAGGGTACAGCGTGCATGTGTATACCGATGTCGTGCCGGAGCCGCCGCTTGCGACGGGGGAGAAGGCGGTGGCGTTTGCCCGCGACGGAGAATTTGATCTTGTCATCGGCGTTGGCGGCGGCAGCGCGATGGACTTGGCGAAGCTGGCCGCTGTGTTGGCCGTGCACGAAGGCCCGGTCGCGGATTATTTAAACTTGACGGGAACGAGAACACTTGAGAAAAAAGGGCTGCCGAAAATTTTAATTCCGACAACATCCGGCACTGGCTCGGAAGTGACGAACATCTCCGTCTTGTCGCTAGACACGACGAAAGATGTTGTGACGCATGACTATTTGTTGGCCGATGTGGCGATCGTCGATCCGCAGCTGACCGTTTCCGTTCCGCCGCGGGTGACGGCGGCGACCGGGATTGATGCGCTCACCCATGCGGTCGAGGCGTATGTGTCGGTCAATGCAAGCCCGACGTCGGACGGCTTGGCGCTTCAGGCGATGCGTCTCATTGCCCGCTCATTGCGCAAAGCGGTGGAAAACGGAACAGACAAACAGGCGCGCATCGATATGGCCAACGGCAGCTACCTGGCCGGGTTGGCGTTTTTCAACGCCGGGGTGGCCGGCGTGCATGCGCTCGCGTATCCGCTTGGCGGGCAGTTTCATATCGCCCATGGCGAATCGAATGCCGTGCTCTTGCCGTATGTGATGGGTTACATCCGTCAAAGCTGCCAAAAGCGGATGGCGGACATGTTAAACGCGCTTGGCGGCAACTCAAGCTTTTTATCGGAAGAAGAAGCGTCGTACCGATGCGTCGGGGAGCTCGAGCGCATTGTCGCCGATGTCGGCATTCCGAAGACACTTGGCGGTTTTGGCATTCCGGAAAGCGCGCTGGAAAGCCTGACGAAAGACGCCACCAAGCAAAAACGGCTGCTTGCCCGCAGCCCGATGCCGCTGTTGGAAGAGGACATCCGCGCGATTTACCAAGCGGCGTTTATGGGGACGAACGTCGAACCGGATAAAGGGTGAGGAGAAACAAACAGGGGCTGCTTTACGCTCCTGTTTGTTCTTTGTGGTTGGACGGATGGCCCACTTCCGATGCCGGCGCCGCGTCCATCTTTTTTCGGTTAAAACGCAGCGTTTCCTGCGTTTTCTTGATGGCAAAGCAGGAATTTCCACATTTTGAAGCGAATCCATATACAGATGTCGCCTAAATTCGACAAAACCAAAACGGCGATGCGCCGAACGATTCGCTGGCTGTTGAGGAGGAGAACGGATGTTTACGACCATCATTACACCGCGCGTGTCGGAGACCGACGGCGTCGGCCATATTAACAATACGACCGTGCCCGTTTGGTTTGAAGCGGGACGGCATGAAATTTTTAAACTATTTACGCCTGACTTGTCATTCAAACGTTGGCGAATGGTGATCATTCGCATGGAGGTTGATTATGTCAACCAAATGTATTACGGACACGATGTGACCGTGTATACGGGCATTGAACGCATCGGCAACACAAGCCTCACGATTTATGAAGAAATTCATCAAAACGGTGTGGTCTGTGCGAAAGGGCGGGCGGTGTACGTGAACTTCAATTTTGACACCGGGCGGCCCGAGCCGATTCCGGATGACATTCGGGCGAAATTGAACGAACATCGATGGCAGCCGGTGAAGTAGACGAAAGGAGGTGAGTGCGTGAAGGAGCATCATCTGTGGGGACAAGTGAAAACGAAGCTTGCGCAAAAGCTGCCCGGCCCGTCGTTTGACACGTGGTTCGCGTCGACGGCGGTGACGGTGGATGAGGATTGGCTCATCATCGAATGCCTAAATGAGATTCAATGCGAATGGCTGCAAACAACATATGGCGGACTCATCAGTGAAACCGTACGCGAAGTGTTTGGCCGCAACATGCGCATCTTCGTTTCGGTCCATGGCGAGCGGCAGAAAATCGAAAAGCGGCTTGAACAGCGATACGGCGCCCCGATGACTTTCCGCCAATACATCACCCGCCTTGAGCAGCAAATGGATGAACTGGAGAAGCGCATTGACCAGTACGCGCGCATCATCGATGAGCTGCTTGCGTCCCGCCCAATCCACTGACGAGCCTCCGACCCGTCATCCTCAGAGAGAAGCGGTCTTGACCCTATCGGTGAAGGCCGCTTTTTTACTAAATTCTGATGTTATAAAAAGTTACATAAATACATATGATGTTCCTCGTTTTGGCTTGTTTGCTCATATTTTTTGTTAAAACCGTGTTATATCAATTAACAAAACGAATGCAGGCTCCATTTTCGACGTGATATGATAGGCACAACCAAGGCAAAGGGGGAATGCGAAGGTGATGCGAGCAAGAGCGGTCGGGCTGTGGGAGTTGATGGTGATGACGGTCCGGCTATGGCTGCGCCGTTGACCGCAGGAAGGTTTGAGATTGGACGAAGATGGAGGGATGGCGACATGAAACGAAAACTCGTGTTAGTCGGCAACGGCATGGCGGGAGTTCGTTGCATCGAAGAGATCGTAAAACTTGACCGCGAGGCGTTTGAGATTACGATTTTTGGCAGCGAGCCGCACCCGAACTATAACCGGATTTTGTTGTCAACGGTGCTGCAAGGGGATACGTCCATTGAGGAGATGACCTTGAACAGTTGGGAATGGTACGAACAAAACGGCATTCGGCTGTTTGCCGGCGAAACGGTGACGGACATTGATCACGAAGAGCGGGTCGTCCGGACCGACCGCGGGCGGGTGGTCGAATATGATGAACTTATTTTGGCGACTGGATCGAACCCGTTTATTTTGCCGGTGCCGGGGGCGGATTTGCCCGGGGTGACGGCGTTTCGCAACATCCAAGATTGCGAGCGGATGATCGAATATGCGAAGGCGTACAAAAAAGCGGCGGTCATCGGCGGCGGCTTGCTTGGTTTAGAGGCGGCGCGCGGCCTGCTCAACTTAGGGATGGACGTTGATGTCATCCACATTTTTGACTATTTAATGGAGCGTCAGCTGGACCCGACTGCTTCGAAGCTGCTGCAGCGGGAATTGGAGAAACAAGGGATGAACTTTTTGCTTCGGAAAGAGACGGCCGAACTGTTCGGCGACGGCCGCGTGGAAGGGGTTCGGTTTAAAGACGGAACTGAAATCGCCGCCGACTTGGTGGTGATGGCGGTCGGCATTCGTCCGAATGTTGATTTAGCGCGGAGAAGCGGAATTGCGGTGAATCGAGGGATCGTTGTCAATGACTACTTGGAAACGAGCGTGCCGCACGTTTACGCGGTCGGCGAATGCGCGGAACATCGCGGGGTTGTGTACGGACTCGTCGCGCCGCTTTATGAGCAGGGGAAAGTGTTGGCAGAAGCGATTTGCGGCCGGAAAGGGAAGCCGTATGAAGGGTCGGTTGTCTCGACCCAGCTGAAAGTGTCCGGCGTCGATGTGTTTTCGGCCGGTGAGTTTATGGATGTTGAGGGAACGGAATCGATCAAGTTGTATGATGAAGCCCGCTCGGTGTACAAGAAAGTCGTCGTTCGCGAAGGGAAAATCGTCGGTGCAGTGCTGTTTGGCGATACGAAGGAAGGAAGAAAACTGCTGGCTATGATCGAGCGCGGCGACTCGCTCGAAGCGCTCTCGCTGTCGCTGTTTGCGCCGGCTTCATCGGGAGGAAAAGGAAGCCTTGTAGCGGCGATGGCCGATGCCGATGTCGTTTGCGGCTGCAACGGGGTGACAAAAGGGGCGATTTGCCAAGCGATTGCCGAATATGGACTGAAAACGGTCGCCGAGGTGCGCGACTATACGAACGCGTCCCGTTCGTGCGGCGGCTGCAAAGGACTTGTCGCCGAGCTGCTCGAGCATATGCTCGGGGAAGAAGCGAATCGGTATGCGGTGAAGGAAACGATTTGCGGCTGCACGGACTTAAGCCGTGAGGAAGTGCTCGAGGCCATTAAAGAAAAACGGCTGATGACGGTCAAAGAAGTCATGAGCGTATTGGGATGGAAAAACGAGGAAGGGTGTTCGAAGTGTCGTCCGGCGCTCAACTATTATTTGGGTATGTTGTATCCGGGCGAATATGAAGAGGAAGCGGAATCGCTGTTTGTCAATGAGCGGCTGCACGCCAACATCCAGGCGGATGGCACGTACTCCGTTGTGCCGCGCATGTACGGCGGGGTGACGACGGCCGAGCAGCTGCGGAACATCGCTGATGTCGCCGAAAAATACAACGTGCCGATGATCAAGCTCACAGGCGGGCAGCGCATTGACTTGCTTGGGGTGAAAAAAGAAGATTTGCCGCGCATTTGGGCCGATCTCGGCATGCCGTCCGGCTACGCCTACGCCAAGGCGCTCAGAACGGTGAAAACGTGCGTCGGCAAACAGTTTTGCCGTTTCGGCACGCAAGATTCGACCGCGCTTGGCATCCGGATGGAACAAACATTTGAGCGCCTGAAAACGCCGCATAAAGTGAAAATGGCTGTGTCCGCCTGCCCGCGCAACTGCGCGGAATCGGGCATGAAAGACGTCGGGGTTGTCGGTGTCGAAGGCGGCTGGGAGATTTATGTCGGCGGCAACGGCGGCACCCATTTGCGTGCGGCCGACTTGCTTTGCACGGTCAAGACGGAAGAGGAAGTGATCGAGATGACCGGCGCTTTTTTGCAATATTACCGCGAATCGGCGCATTATTTGGAACGGACGTCCAAATGGGTCGAACGCGTCGGGCTTGAGCATATCCGCGAAGTGCTGTTTGACGTGGAAACGCGCCGCGCGCTGCTTGAACGGCTTCACAAAGCGCTTGCGGCGACCAAAGACCCGTGGCGGGAAATCGTCGAAAACGAGAGACTGCAACAAACGTTGTTCCGCGATATCGGCGACAAAGAGCCGGTGCCGGCGAAGTGATGGGAAAGAAACGGCAGGGGCGGAGCATAGGTTGAACCGTTGCCAGCAGTGAACGGCATCGCCGATGCGGCCGGCGTGGAACAGGCTGTCGGCCCTTGCCTGCCTTTTATGATGGTGTCAAGGAGGAAGAAAACGATGGCAAAAGTCGAAATCGGACGAATCGATCAACTGCCGAAACGGCTTGGAAAGCGCGTGCGCGTCGGCAATCACGAGCTTGCGTTGTTTCGGACGGGCGACGGCCGGGTGTATGCCGTTGAAAACCGCTGTCCACATAAAGGTGGTGATTTGTCGCAAGGCATTGTCAGCGGCGAGTATGTGTTTTGTCCGCTTCACGACTGGAAAATTTGCTTAAAAGACGGCCGGGCGCAGGCGCCGGATGAAGGGTGCGTCAAAACGTACCGCGTGGCGGTGGAGGACGGCTCGGTCTATGTTGAGCTGTAAGAAGCGGGTGAATGATGATGACGGATGAGTTGTTGCGCTACTTTCGGGCCAAGGAGAAAGAGTGGGCGTCGGAGACGGCCGCCGCGACGCAATGTCCGTTTTGCAGCGTACAGTGCACGCTTCAGCTGGTGGAAGAGCGGATTGTGGAACGGCGCCGCTGCAAGGCGATTCCGACCGACAACCCGACGTCCAACAGCCGCCTTTGTTTAAAGGGGATAAACGCTCACCAGCACGCTTTGCATCCCGAGCGGCTGTTGGTTCCGCTTGCCAAAGTGGGCGGCCGGTTTGTGCGGGTCAGCTGGGAAGACGCGCTTTCGCTCATTGCCGAACAGATCCATTCCATTCAACAGGAAAAGGGAATCGATGCGTTTGCCGTTTACGGCGGCGGCTCCTTGACGAACGAGGAAGCGTATTTGCTTGGCAAATTCGCCCGCGTGGCGCTTAAGACGCGGCACATCGACTACAACGGCCGCTTTTGCATGTCGGCGGCCGCGGCCGCGATGAACGACGCGTTCGGCCTTGACCGCGGGTTGACGAATCCGCTCTCGGATATTCCGCTCGCTCAGACGATCATTTTGGCTGGGACCAATATCGCCGAATGCCAGCCGACGTTGATGCCGTATGTTTACGAGGCGAAGAAAAACGGGGCTTTTATGATTGTGATCGATCCGCGCGAAACGAAAACGGCGGCGTTGGCCGATCTGCATCTGCCGCTCAAACCGGGAACGGATGCGGCGTTGGCCGTCGGCATCGGAAAAGCGTTGCTCGAAGAAGGGTATATCGATGAAGCGTTCGTGCGCGAGCGGACGATTGGGTTTGCCGAATGGAAACAGCACATGGAAGCGGTGGACATGGACGAGATCGCCCGGGTGACCGACGTGCCGGCCGAGACGATCCGCCTGGCGGCGCGAAAGTATGGGGAGGCAACGGAAGCGATCGTGCTCACTGCACGCGGCCTGGAGCAGCAAGCGGACGGCTATGCGGCGGTCAGGCAGTGGATCAATGTCGTGTTGGCGACGGGCAAAATCGGCCGGCCCGGTTCGGGGTTTGGGTCGATCACCGGGCAAGGGAATGGGCAAGGCGGACGCGAGCATGGACAAAAAGCCGATCAGCTCCCGGGCTACCGAAGCATTGAGCATCCGGAACACCGCCGGTATGTGGCGAGCGTATGGGGCGTTGCGCCGGATGAGCTGCCGGGAAAGGGAGTGTCAGCATATGAAATGATGCAAAAAATCGATGCCGGCGAGATTACCGGGCTGTTTGTCATGGGATCGAATCCTGTCGTCTCGAGTCCCAACGCCGCGTTTGCCGCCAGAGCGCTCCAGAAGCTGAAGTTTCTTGTCGTGGCAGATATGTTTGTATCAGAAACAGCCGAGCTGGCCGATCTCGTCTTGCCTGTTTCGTCGTATTTGGAAGATGAAGGCACGGTGACAAACGTCGAAGGGCGGGTCTGTTTTCGGCCGGCGGCGCGGAAATGTCCGGGGGAGGTGAAGCATGATTGGGAAATTTTGTGTGAGATCGCCCGCAAGCTTGGCAAGGGCCGCTTCTTTCCGTTCACGTCAGCCGAGGAGATTTTCAATGAACTGCGGTTGGCGAGCCGCGGCGGCAAAGCGGACTATTCTGGCGTGACGTATAAGCGTCTGCGCCGCGAACGCCTCTACTGGCCGTGTCCAGACGTCTCGCACCCCGGCACCCCAAGGTTATTTACGGACCGATTCGCCCATTCGGATGGGAAGGCGCGGTTTGCGGTTTTGCCGTTTCAGCCAGACAAAGAGGAGACGGATGAATGGTATCCGCTTTACTTAACGACAGGGCGGGTGCTCGCTCATTATTTGAGCGGAACGCAGACGCGGCGCAGTCCGGCGCTGGCGGCGCGGCAGCCGGAGGCGATCGTTGAGATCCACCCGAGGACGGCGAAGCGGTACGGGATCGGCCCAGGGATGCTTGTGCGCGTTGAAACGCGGCGGGGGACGGCGGTCGTTCGCAGCTGCTATAACGACCAAATTCGCGAGGATACGATTTTTGTCCCGTTCCATTGGAGCGGCCTGCAACAAATTAACAACGTCACATCCGATGAGCTGGATCCGCATTGCGGAATGCCGGCGTTTAAGCGGTGTGCGGCTCGGGTGCGGCCGGTGGTCGATTTGGGGAGAAATTGACATGTGCGGCTCCTTTCACAGAAAAGTTCCATGGGCAGCGTTTTGCCCTCCACCCGGGGATGAAAATGACTGCTCAAGGCGCATGCGTGTTCACGGAAAAAAGCTTTCTATCTCCGCAGCCATGCGGGAAATGATGTTCATCGGGGTCCGTGGACGGAAAGCGGCATAAGAAAAAACTTCCCGGCAATACGGCGGGAAGTAGGTGGAGAAATCGCTTTCATTTCCATTGTAGCATAAAGGGAACTTCCATGCCAAGGGGGAATCGGGGGAAGATGAGGAAGAAATCGTTTTGGCGTGTGGGGCATGCGCCGACGCTTTTGTCGTCGTTTTTGTACTTTGATATCAGCTTTATGATTTGGAACTTGCTTGGCGCGCTTGGTGTATTTGTCGCCGAGTCGTTTGCGCTCACACCGGCGGAAAAAGGGATGATGGTCGCCATTCCGGTGCTCGGCGGGGCGCTGCTTCGCGTTCCGATGGGGCTGCTTGCCGACCGCTGGGGCGGGAAGCGGGCCGGCCTGCTCGGCATGGCGGTGACGGCGGCGCCGCTTGTATGGGGGTGGCGGTTCGCTGACCAGATGTCCGATGTGTATGCGCTTGGATTTTTACTGGGAGTGGGCGGGGCGAGCTTTGCGGTTGCGCTGCCGCTCGCGAGCCGCTGGTATCCGAAAGAATATCAAGGGCTCGCCATGGGGATCGCGGGGGCCGGCAACAGCGGCACGGTGCTGGCGACGCTGTTTGGCCCGCGCCTGGCGGAGATATATGGTTGGAACGCGGTGTTCGGGTTGGCGCTCGTACCGCTTATGGTTGTCTTTCTTCTGTTTGCCTGGCTGGCGCGGGAATGCCCGACAGCGGTGAAGCCTGTTTCGTTGCGTGAATACCGGGCCGTCCTCCGTCGGAAGGAGGCATGGTTGTTTTGTTTCTTCTACAGCTTGTCATTCGGCGGATTTGTCGGACTGACGGGCTACCTTGGCATTTTCTTCTTTGATGAATACGAAGTGAGCAAAGTGACAGCCGGCGATTTCGTCACCGCCGTTGTGTTCGCGGGCAGTTTCATCCGCCCGATCGGTGGCTATATCGCTGACCGGATCGGGGGGATGCGGCTTCTTTCCTTGTTGTTTGTTGCTGGTGCGGTTTTGCTCGTTTGCATCGGCGCACTGCCTCCTCTTTTTGTCGTGTTTGGCTTGATGCTTGTTCTCTTCCTTTGTTTTGGCGCGGCAAATGGCGCGTTGTTTCAAGTTGTTCCAACATGGTTTCCGAAAGAGGTCGGCTTGTTGACGGGCATCGTCGGGGCGGCCGGCGGGTTGGGCGGGTTTTTGCTTCCGAACGTGCTCGGGATGATGAAGCAGTGGACCGGCTCTTCGGCGTATGGATTTTGGCTGTGCGCACTCATCGTTGGCGCCGCCGCGTTGACATCGCATCGTTTGCACATGCGGGCGGCGTCTGCGGTCCGCCGTGAGCAGCAGGCGGCGGAACAGTCCGGATGAAAAAGGGTGTCCACCCGTAACGGGAGGACACCCTCTTTCCTTGCGACTGCTGCGACTTCTTTCGGAAATCCGTTAAATGGAGTTTCTTGATTGGAGAGATGTTCTTGCCTAACTGCGTATTGTATTAAATTTCCAATCTTTATCACCGATTTTGCAAAAAACGAAGCAGTTCGTCCGCTCGGTTGCCGACGAGCGCAATCAGTTGTTCGAACATAGCGTCGCGTTCAAGATCGAGTTCAATGATGCGTTTCGCCAGTTCGAGCGCTTGTTTGTCCATATCGGGACCCTCCTTCCGTCGTGCGGGCGGGATGGAACTGCTCATATTCGCGGCGCAATTCGGCCATCGTCCATCCTTCGAGTTGCTCGCGGTTGGCGGCGAGGCCGGACTGCACGAGACGCTCGATGTAAAATTGCTTTTTCTTCCGTACAGCATTTCGCATCCATGTTCCCATTCGATTCCCTCCCTGTTTTTTCCTCTACGATACCACCTTTTCCTTCAGTGTACAGTAAATGTGTTAAGCGCGTTTACAGGAAATTTTAAAAGTGTGTTAATTTTGTTTACAAAAATTAGCGGGATATCATGATTTTTTGTATAATTACGTTAGAAAATATAACGTGTGGAGGTGAGGAGCATGACTGCTCATCCGCCAGAAGATCAGTATAAACATAAAAAGGTCATTTCGATCGGAGTTGTCAGCGAACTGACCGGGCTGTCGCAGCGGCAAATCCGCTATTACGAGGAACGGAAGCTCGTGTTCCCTGACCGTTCGAAAGGCATTCGCAAATATTCGTTCGCCGATGTGGAGCAGTTGATGAAAATCGCCAATCAGCGCGAGGAAGGGGTATCGACGTGGGAAATCCGCCAAGAGATGACAAAAGAGCTGCGCGAGCGGATGTTAAAAGGGCAAATGAACGCCCATTTTCGGAGGCGTTCCTAAAAGACATTATGTTAATAGGTGAAAGTGGAGACAAAGATGAAGTGTACAATCTTTTCACAATGACTGGAACGACTATGTTGAACGACATGTTTCGTCCAACCACCGGCCGCCTCAATTAAAAAGCTGCCCCGGCGCTCAACGAACCGGCACGGCCGCTAAAAACTGCTCGTACAGGGCAAGCGCCGGGTCGGCGAGCGAAAGGGCGCGGTGGTATTCGTCCATCTTGGCGAGGCAGCGGGCAAGCTCCGGTGAACGGAGGATGGAGAAAATGGATTCTGACAGCGACGGCAGCGACCGCCAATGGCGAAAATCGAAAACGAGCCCGTCGGCGCGCAAAAGGCGGAAGTTCATTTCCTCTTGCCCCGGCAGCATGGCATAAATGAACGCCGGCTTTCGCTTGCGCAGGCATTCGCTTAAGGTGACGCCGCCCGGTTTTGTGAGCACAAAATCGACTTCGTCATAAAGATGGCTCATTGCCGCGGGCGATGAAATATAACGGAGCGGGAGAAGGCGCGGATGGTTTTTCCTCTTTAACCGCTCATACAGCTGTCTGTTTGTGCCGCATAACACATAATAGTCGATCGGATCATCCGGCGCGATTTTGCTTAAGAGCCGTTCCCAATCACCAAGGCCCAGGCTGCCGCCGCTAATGAGTCCGACAGGCCGGGAGCGCGCAGCCGGCGGCGCCGATGGATGGGCGACAAATGCCGGATGAACGGGAATGCCGGTGACGGCGATTCGCTCGCCGGCAACCCCTTTTTCCTCGAGGGCTGCCTTCATGGCCGGATGGCCGACAAAATGAACGTCGATGGCGGTTTTCCCCCATAAGTTATGGACAACATAATCCGTATACACGTTGACGACCGGAACGTCGATGTCTCCGCGCTGCTTCAGAAGATCGAGCAAATACGATGGAAACGCATGTGTACAAACGATGAGCGCCGGCTTAAGGCGGCGGATGAGCTGCTTCAGATGATCGGCAAACAGCCACTCGTAAGGCGGGAAGGCCGGCGGTTTTGGGCTTGGACGCAAAACGGAGCGGTGATACAGGACGCTATACGCCCGCGGCACGTGGCGAATGCAGCGCAAATAAAGGCGGGACACCCACTGTTCCTTGGCGCCGAGCCGCGAGGAAAGCAATTCGATTTTTTCGCACGCCACGGCGCGGTCGATCGACCGCAGCCCTTCCGCCAGCGCCTCAGCGGCCCGATGGTGGCCGGACGGAAGCTGAAGAAGCGGGAGAAAAAGCACGGTTTTCATGACGATCACAACCTAGGCCAAATTTGGAGTTCGATTTCAGTATGTGCGGCCTGCGGTCGGTTATGCGGCGGCGCGGTCCTCCTTTTTTCCTCATTTATAATGCGCCGGCGAATGTCTCACAATGTAAATGCATAGCACTAACGAAAAGAAAGGAGGGAAGGCGATTCCTCCCCCGCTCATATTCCCTTTGGCTGTTGAAGTGGGGGCCTCTTGCCAAAAACGATGAAAGAGAAAGCGGTACAATGTTTGTTGGCGATGTGGGGGGCTGTCGATCCTATTTATTACGCTTGTTCGCGGCTGGAATATGCCGGCGAGGAGGCGGACGGGCGCCGGTCGATTTTTCGTGTTCGTCCGCTTCAGTATAAAGGAGAAACCATTCGGCTTTCGGATGGAACGATGATTGAAGCGAACGACTGGCTGTTGAAAATTCATCTCCACAACGTCCGCCTCGTTCGGGAATTGCTTCATTACAAGAGCGACATTAAAAAAGGACGGTATATTTTTGAACAAGTGAAAACCGGGCTGCCGTATGTCGCTTACCATCTTTATCATCATGAACAATCGGCGCGCATGAAAGGAATTATTGGCATTACGATGTTGAACAAAGGCTGTGAGCGGCTCGGATTTGAAATAGTAGATATTTCCAATCCGCTATATCGTTGGTTCAAAACAGCCTCGCTGCTGCCGCTCATGGCGGTGGCAAAGTCTTGCGTGTCACCGTTTAGCCGTCCGCCGAAATATTTGTTGATGTCGAAGGAAAAATTGTTTTCATTGTACGGTTACCATCTCATCCACTAACTCCCTCTTTCTTCTCTCCTCCTTTTTACTATAATGGTGATGGAGGGAGGAGAGAAGACAATGACGTTTGTTTTCATCATTCTATCATTCTTTTTGTTGTTAGCTTTCGGTCTGCGAAAAGCACACCGCAACACGTATGAAGCGGTTTTGCATAAAGTTCAGGTCGGCAGCTCGGAGGATGGGATCGGTGCCATCCGCATTTTGCAGCTGTCTGATCTTCATTTGGAAAAGTTGTCCATTTCCCCGGACGATGTGTATGAAAAGCTAAAAGGGGAGCCGATCGATTTGATCGCCTTGACGGGTGATTTTTTGGACCGCGAGGAGAGTATTGCCAAACTCGGTCCGTATTTGACGGCGTTGCAAAAACTCAACCCGGCATACGGAATGTATGCGGTGTTTGGCAATCATGACTACGTGCTGCAAGGCGAGCCGCTCGAGCGCCTAAAAGCGACGCTGGAGGCACATGGCTGTGTCGTCTTGCAAAACGAGACGAAGACGATTACGGTCAACGGCCAAACGGTTAATGTAATCGGCATCGATGACTTTTACACAGGGCGCAGCGATATCGAAAAGGCGTATGCGGGCGTTAAAGACGGCCTCAATCTCGTGTTGACGCACGACCCGGATATTGTGCCGCATATGAAACACTACCATTTTGACTACTTGTTGTCCGGCCACTTCCACGGCGGACAAATTCATTGGCCGAAGCCGTATCATTTGGCGAAAATGAGCAAAACACTCACCGAGCGGAACATGATTAAAGGCTATCACGAATGGGACGGGAAACCGTTTTACATTAACGAAGGGCTCGGGCAAACCGGGGTGAACATCCGAATCGGCTCGAAGCCGGAAGTGACGCTCCACTTGTTGTCGCTGCCGTCTGTAACGCAAAGCGAAACAGTCAAAGCTGTCTAAGAGGCAGCTTTTTATTTTTGAACTTTTTTGAGAGCGGTTTCGAATGCGTGCGGTGCACAAGATCGCTTCTTTGTTTTGGCCTTATGCCAAGAGCAGGAAAAGGGGTGACACCTTGCATAGAAAAGGGGAACAGCTGCCATAATTTTAAAGAAAGAGGCGAATTGTCAATGGAACCATCGTGGAAGGCGCTGTTGCCATTTTTAGTAGTCATCCCGATTTCAATTTGGACGCGGCAAGTGATCCCGGGGCTGTTTGTCGGACTTTTGGTCGGCAGCTATTTGATGACGCCGTCTTTGCTCGGCGGATTGCGAACGATGCTTCATTACGTTGTGGACAACTTAATGCAGACGAACAACATCCGCATTATCATCTTCTTGTACGTGTTCGCCGGCCTTGTCAGCATGATCAAATACACCGGCGGAATCAAAGGGTTCGTCCATCTCGTCAGCAAAAAAGTGAAGTCGGCGAAAACCGCCATGCTGCTGACGTGGATTTCAACGATGGTGACATTCAGCGACCCTGATTTTCGCATCGTCACTGTCGCGCCGATCATGAAGGCGCTGCGCAAACGGCTCGGGCTGTCGTCCCAGCAAATCGGGTTTGCCATCGAGGTGACTTCCAACCCGGTCGTTGCCTTGATTCCGATCGCTACTGCCTTTGTCGGCTATATGGTGTCGGTTATCGACAAGGCGCTTGATACGGCCGGCATCGGCGCGGAGCCGTACGTCGTGTATGTCCGAAGCATTCCGTTTAACTTTTTCTCGTACGCGATTATCGCTGTCGGGCTCTACTATAGTTTTTTCGTTTATTCGCGCCGAAAGCGGGCGGCGGTGAGCGAAGCGCAAGGAATGAAACCGATTCGGCGTTGGAACGAGCGATTGGCGTTTGAAATGGCGGAAGAGCAGCGGCCCGATGGCAGCGAGCCGAACGAAGCGCAAGGGGAAGAAGGGAACGCGATGCAAACATGCCCGCGCGCCTATCAGAAAGAAACGCCGGTGAAACCGTGGAATTTGATCGTTCCGCTTTCGGTCGTTCTTGTTTTGACGTTGTTTTTAAGCTGGTGGGACGGCCATCGCGGGGCGCGGACGTTTTGGGATGCTTTTTTGCAAAGCGATGCGCTCGGAGCGATGTTGGAGGCGCTGCTGTTTACTGTGATCATCGCTGTCGCCTTTTTCCTTTGGCAACGATTTAAATTGAATGATTTGTTGACCCATTTTGTGAAAGGCGGCAATGAGCTGATGTCGGTCATTGTCATGTTGGCGCTCATTTGGGCGCTGTCGGCGGCGGCGGAAGATTTAGGGTTTTCCCAATACATTACAAGCCATGTGCAAGGGTGGATTCCGCCGTTTTTTGTCGCTCCGATTTTGTTTTTGCTTGGTGCTGTAATTTCTTATTTCATCGGTTCGTCATGGGGAACGTGGGGGATGCTCATGCCGCTTGGTGTGACGCTCGCGAGCGAGTCAGGAGCGAACATTTTGCCGGTCATCGGCGCGGTGTTTGCGAGCGGGACGTTCGGGGCGTTCGCGTCGCCGCTTAGCGACAATACGGTCACGCTGTGCACCATTTTGGATCTGCCCGTGATGGAATACGCGCGCACGAAGTTGATTCCGTCCTTGATCGCCGCCGGCATTGCCGCTGTTTTGTTCGGCGCGACGTCGTTTCTTTTGCATTAACGATGCGGTCGCCCTCTTTCGCCTTCCATGATACACTAAAAGAAAACTAAAAGAAAAAAGAAAGAAGGGAACGACGATGGGAGAGGCGGAACGGCAGTTTGAGGAGCTCGGCCAATGGCGAACAGACGATGCCACCGCACAGCTCGAGCAGCTGAACGAACGGCTCGCCGCTGAAGGTGCGTATTACCAGGCGGCTGAAGATGAGCAGGCGCGTGAACGATATTACCGTCATCTGCCGCTGGCGGAAGATGGGTTAGCGCTATTTGTCCGCTACCACGAGTTGGTGGCGCGCACCCATAAGCGGCGGCTGCCGTATTTTTTCAGCAAGGACGAATATTTGTATACATGGGTTGACTTGCAGCCGGACGGGACGGTGCGCAGTTTGTATTCGGGCGAGCGGAAAGATCCGAAAACGTTAATCGTCCAAGACGTGGAAACTATGAAGCGGCGGTATGACGAATTCCGCCGGCTGCTGAAAAAAGCCAAACAAGTGTCGGGCGAGGTGCGTGAGCGGGTGAAAACGATCGAACAACAATGGAAGTTCAACGCCGAACATGTTGTCCCACAGTCATGGTTTGGCGCCCGTGAACCGATGAAAGGCGACTTGCATCATTTGTTCGTCTGCCAACCGGAGTGCAATACGCTTCGCTCGAATTTCCCGTACGCCGACTTCCCCTTTTACAATCCGGAAGAGCCGGGTGAGCAAGTTCAAAATCGGTGTGGGGTCGCCCATAACGGCTATTTCGAGCCGGAATACGGCAAAGGGACGGCGGCAAGGGCGATGTTGTACTTTTTGCTTCGCTATCCGAAAGCGATCGCGAAATCATTCCGGCGCAAAATCGATATCCCGCTTCTTGTCCGTTGGCACGAGCAATTTCCGCCGACGGTGTATGAACATCATCGCAACAGTGCGATTTTCTTCATCCAAGGCAACCGCAATCCGTTCATTGATTTCCCACAACTTGCCAGGCGGATCGTGTTTCCGTTTGATGGAGCGTTGTGAAGAGAAGGCGGAGGACGTTCGTTTGAAAAACAGGGATGATGGGGGTACGTTCCTTCGAAGTGATGATGATAAAAAAGCTGCCTCCGAAAGCGAGTAATCCTCTTTGGAGACAGCTTTTTTGCTGTTCTGGAAAATTGTGAAAAAATCGTGACAATGGGGCCAGATGGTGAAAAAAATCACTCCCTCTTTCGTTCGATATGCTATGCTAGAAGCAGGAATTGAGAAAAAGAATCATTATTGTTCTGCTAGCATGGCGGTAAACGGGAGGGGACACATGATGGTGCTGACCGATTTGCATAAAGGGGAAACAGCGGTCGTTGTCCGGTTGGCGATTGAACATGAAGCGGTGAAGCAGCGTCTTCTTCACCTCGGGGTGAAAGAAGGAAAAACGGTGCGGCTGAAAACCGCGATGCCGTTCGGCGGACCGGTGATGATCGAAGTCGACGGACAGGCGATCGGCTTGCGGCGCAAAGAGGCGTCGTCGATCGAGGTGGGCTAAATGTCTTACATCGCCTTATTGGGCAACCCGAACACCGGCAAAACGTCGCTGTTTAACTGCTTAACCGGTTCTTATGAATACGTCGGCAACTGGAGCGGCGTGACGGTCGAGAAAAAGGTGGGGGTGCTTCGCCAGCACGGCGTGCCGCTTGTTGATTTGCCCGGCATTTATTCGCTTCACCCGCTGTCGCGCGACGAAGGAGTGGCGACGGACTTTTTGTTGACGGAATCGTGCTCGGCGATCGTCAATATCATTGATGCGTCCCAACTGCATCGCAATTTGCATTTAACCGTTCAGCTGCTGGAATTTGGCCGCCCGCTCGTCATCGCGTTAAACATGGTCGATGTGGCGGAAAAGCGAGGGGTGAAAGTGGACGCGGCGAAGCTGTCGAACGATCTTGGCGTCCCGGTCGTCCCTGTCATCGCCCGGACCGGAAAAGGAACGAATGAATTAGTCCGCGCTGTTTTGGCGGCCAAAGACAGCTCTCGCCCTTCGGTGATGATTGACTACGGCATCGAGGTGGAGAACGCCATCTGCCGCATCGCGGAACAGCTGCCGGATGATGTGCCGGGGGACAAACGGTGGGTGGCGCTGCAGTTCCTTGAAGGAAATGAACGCATGGCTGCGTATTTGCATAATCGCATGGACCTTTCGCCGCTCGCGGCGATTCGCGCGGAGACGGAGCGGGCGCTTGGCGGCGCGCTCGCCAAGCAGATTTATGAGGCGCGCGACCGTTGGATCGCTGAGGTGATCGCCGCTTCGGCCATTGAGTTCAAACATAAGCCGTTGACATGGACGGAGAAAATCGATGCCATCGTGACGAACCGTTATATCGGCTTGCCGATTTTTTTGGCGTTGATGTACATCGTGTTTATGCTGACGTTTAACTGGCTGGGGACGCCGCTTGCCGATCAGCTTGACGCTTTTTTCTCCGGCCCGCTTGCGGATGGGTTGTCCCGTTTTCTCGACTGGGCGGGGGCGTCGCCGTTTGTCGAGGCGCTCGTCTTGGACGGCATCGTGGCCGGAGTCGGCGGCGTGCTTGTATTTGTGCCGCAAATTTTCATTTTGTTCTTTTTTATTTCGCTGCTTGAAGATTCCGGATATATGGCGCGTGTCGCGATGGTCATGGACCGGGTGATGGAAGCGATCGGGCTAAACGGAAAAGCGTTCATCCCGATGATCATCGGGTTTGGCTGCAACGTTCCCGGAGTGATGGCAGCGCGGACGATTGAGCAGCCGAAAGAGCGGCTCATGACAATATTGGTGTTGCCGTTTATGTCGTGTTCGGCTCGCCTGCCGGTGTACGCCTTGTTTGCCGGCACGTTTTTCGTTCGCGATCAGGCGTTGGTCGTGTTTTCGCTTTATGTGCTCGGCATCGTCGTGGCGCTCGGGCTCGCGAAGCTGTTTTCATCGACGGTATTGAAAAATGAAAGCTCGCTGTTTGTGATCGAACTGCCGCCATACCGCGTGCCGCAGGCGCTGACGTTATGGCGCAGCACATGGGAGAAAGGAAAAGGGTTCATCCGCAAGGCAGGGACGTTTATTTTCGGCGGTTCGGTCGCCATTTGGCTGCTGACGTATGTCGGCCCGCACGGAGTCGGCGTTGCGATGGACGACAGTTTGCTTGCCGCCCTCGGCGGCGTTGTCGCCCCGCTGTTGTCGCCGCTCGGGTTTGGCGCCTGGCAGGCCGGCGCTGCCTTAATCACCGGCTTTTTGGCAAAAGAAGTTGTGGTGTCGACGATGAATATTATTTATCACGTTCATGAAGCAAGCGGGCTGAAGGAAGTGATCGCCGCCCAGTTCACGCCGTTGTCGGCGTTCAGCTTCATGGTGTTTGTGCTGTTATATACGCCATGCCTAGCGACGGTGGCGACGATCCGGAAAGAAACGGGATCAAGAAAATGGACGTTGCTGTCTGTCGGCTGCGCATTGGCGGTGGCGTATATCATTTCGTTGGCTGTCTACCAGCTCGGGCGTCTGCTCGGCTATCAATAAGAAAAGGGGGATGAGCGATGATCGCGAATGTCGTAATCGGCGGAGCCATTTTCGCTTACGCCGGCTGGGCGCTTGTCCGGCATGTGAAAAAAAGCGCCAAAGGGGCGTGCGCGTCATGCCATGCGGCTGACCGCTGCCAAGGAGCGTGCGGAAGCGAGACGATGACTTCTTCCCAGCGCCCATAGAACCGTACATTGCGCCGACAAGATAAGCAACAAACAACGCCGTCTCCCGAATGCCGTTTATGGTTTTGGGAGGCGGCGTTTCCATTAGGCGGGTATTATCTTTTCGTCTGCCGCTTCACGGTCAGCCTGTTTGCGGAAGTACGTGGCGACAATCGGGCCGGAAATGTTGTGCCAGACGCTGAAAATGGCGCTCGGAACGGCGGCGAGCGGCGAGAAATGGGCGGTTGCCAGCGCGGCGCCGAGGCCGGAATTTTGCATGCCGACTTCGATCGAGATGGCTTTTTGCTTCGGCGGCGACATCCGGAGCAATTTGGCAAACCAATACCCAAGCAGCAGCCCTAATCCGTTATGAACGACAACAATGAGAAAAATGAGAAGCCCACTTTTGGCAATGGCCGCTTGGTTTTGCCCGACAACGGCAGCGACGATGGCTACAATGGCAACGACAGAAACGAGCGGCAGCGCCGGGATGCACGCTTTCACCTGCTTTTGGAACAGCGCCTGCGCGATGAGCCCTAATATAATCGGAATAAGCACAACTTTGACAATCGACCAAAACAAGGCGGCGGCGGATACGGACAGCCATTTTCCGGCTAAAAGCAAGATGAGCGAAGGCGTCAAAATCGGCGCCAAAATCGTTGAAACCGAGGTGACGGCCACCGACAGCGCCGTGTCCCCTTTCGCCAAATACGTCATCACATTCGATGCCGTTCCGCCCGGACAGCAGCCGACTAAAATGATGCCGAGCGCCACTTCGCGTGAAACAGGCAAGAAATAGGCAAGCAAAAAGGCGACAAGCGGCATAATCAAAAATTGGGCGATAACACCAATTAGTACGTCAAGCGGACGTTTGAACACTTCTTTGAAGTCGTTCGCCGACAGCGTCAGCCCCATCCCAAACATGACGATGCCCAACAGCGGCACGATATACGGTGCGATCCATGTAAACGCGCTGGGAACGAAAAAGGCGAGCGCCCCGAATAGAAGCACCCAGATGGCGAACGTGTTGCCGACAAAATTGCTGAGTTTGGCGACTGCATTCACGATGCACAACCTCCTTGGTGGTAGAGTGAAAGATATATCCCAAATTATATACATTTTTTAGAAAACTTCAACTTCTAATTGAGAGAAAAAGCGCAACATCGCCCTGGAGGTGTTGCGAACAGCGGAGAAAGCGGCTTTTGTACTAGGACGAACGCAGAGGGAATGGCGGATTTTGAAGAAAAATATGGTCGAAAAAGATAGAGGGTAGAGGAAAAAGAGAAAAAAACGGAAAGATTTGAAGGTGATTAGGGCGAACGGACTATTTACAAAACATGAAGAAAACGGTAAAAATAGAAATGTAGACGGTGGTTTAGAAAAGAGAGAAAATTCTGTTTTTGTAAGGGGACAACGTTATGGTTTACGATGGGATCATTTTGTCGCTGCTAGTCGGCTGGTTTCGCGGCGGGAACTTCAAAGGGCTGGCCCATATGAAATTGCGCGGCGGTTGGCTGTTTCCGTTGCTGCTTGCGGTGCAGTTTGCGGTCTTTTTCCTGCAAGGGAAAGTAGAGTGGGTCGCGAAGATGAGCAACGGGGTGTTTCTTCTCGTCTACATCATCGGGCTCGTGTTTTTATGGCTCAACCGTCATCAGCCGGGATTCCCGGTCATCTTCGCCGGCGTGTTGCTTAACTTCATCGTCATGGCTGTCAACGGTGGACGGATGCCCGTCTCGGTTGAAGCCGCCCAGTTTCTCGGCCGCGAGTACATCGATGCGTTGAAAGCCGGCTTGTACGGCAAGCACCAGGCGATCACGTCCGACACGCTTTTGCCGTTTCTTGGCGACATCATCCCGCTGTCCCCGCCGTACCCGCGCCAACAAGTCATCAGCATCGGTGACGTCGTGATGAACGTAGGAGCGTTTCTGTTCATCCAACATCTCATGCTTAACGCACCGAGACAAGACGAGAAAGAGACAGCGGCTGCTCCTGCGAATCAATAAAACATCATAAGGAGGAAAAGAAGATGAGTGTAAAAACAAAGCAAGTGTTGATCAATCTGTTCATCCTCGGTTCGGTGATCGTGGCGTTGACGTCGGGGTTTAGACTAATTGAATAGTTACTATTTTCTCCACATATGAAAGGGGAGCATTTTATATTATCTCCTTTCAGTTTTTTGTTGTTGTTTTACGGAGAATGCGACAATGTGGATAGAGAGTGGTTATGTATGAGTTTAGAATTAAGAAATTTTGAAAAAATTTATACGTTTATTATCTCACTTTTAGGCTTGTCAGTATTTGGGATTAATAGTGATTTTTTTGCTCAATCCCTTGAGGATTGGGTTTTAATTTATATGTTAGTTGGTTCAATTATTTTATTAAATTTTTTTCCAATCAGCTTACCTCCTAAAGCCAACTCTTTTTCAATGGATTCGTCTATTTATCTTGCTGTTTTATTTTTATACGGGATTAGTTTTACCTTACAGGTTCTCTTCATCTATAGTGTTGTAGAACTTTTTTACAGAAGAAAAATGTCTTTTTGGCGGCATCTTTTTAATTTTTCAATGTACTGCCTAATGATATCAGGTGCTTATTATTCCTTTTTATTCCTTCACGGAGAGATTGGAAGGGTAAACCCATACAATCTCTTGCCTTATTTAGCTAGTTTGCTAGTCTATTTTGGGGTTAATGTTGCTCTAATATTAATTTTCTTTCTGTCTGTAGGCCAAATCTTCAAAGGGGCTCTGGAACTGGGGGTTTTAAAAGAAGCGTGCATCAGTTACTCTATTACTCTATTGCTCTCATTAGTTTTAGCCATTTTATTATGGGAGGCAAAGTATTTTGGTCTATTTGTATTGATTATTTTAGTGACACTGTTATCCTTTGTGTTTAAAAAGTTTTTGCAGTTATACCAATTGACCTCTGACCGCGCTAACAAAGACCATTTAACCGGCCTCTACAACCACGGCTTTTTCAAGGAAACGTTGAAAGAACAGTTTGCCGATTGCAAGAAGTTGAAGAAGCCGTTGACGCTCGCGTTTTTGGACTTGGACGATTTTAAAAAATACAACGACCGAAACGGCCACTTGCAAGGGGACAAGCTGCTGGCGTTTTTCGGTGCGCGGTTGAAAAAAGCGGTGGAAGGAACTAATTTCATCGTTGCCCGCTACGGTGGGGAAGAGTTTGCCATTTTAATGCCGAGTACAACGAAAGAAGACGCGTACGCGTTTTTAAACCGGCTGCGCAAGAACGTGAACGATACATATTTTGAAGGCGTCGAGCACATTCCATACCGTTGTCTGTCGTTTTCCTGCGGCATTGCCGAAATGGAAAAGGACATGTATGAAAGCGATGAACTTATTCACCGTGCCGATCAGGCGCTTTATTATGCCAAGGCGCAAGGGAAAAACAATGTGCAAATTTATGATAAGCACAACATGTGCTTTGATGAAATCAAGTTCAAACAAGACTTGGAAGCGCTCGAGCAGCAAGTGAAATTTTTTCTTTCCAAAGATGTGTATACATACCGCCATAGCAAGCGGGTGTTTAAATACGCCCTTGAATTTGGCAGCCGCCTCAACGAATTAACCGACCATGAACGACAGACGCTCATTTTAGGGGCGCTGATTCATGATATTGGCAAAATTGAAGTGCCGCGCGATATTTTAAACAAGCAAGGGAAATTGGAAAAGCACGAGTGGGAAATCGTCAAAAAGCACGTGACATGGGGAAAGGAATTGATTGCGGCGGAGAAGCGGTTCGACGATTTGCTTCCGCTGATCGAGCTGCATCATGAGCGCTATGACGGGAAAGGATATCCGTACGGGCTGAAAGGGGAGGAAATCCCGAAACTGGCCCGCATTTTGTGTATTATCGACTCGTTTGACGCCATGACGACGGAGCGGCCGTACCAGCGAACGAAAACGTTTGACGAGGCGGTTGAAGAAATCAACCGTTGTGCCGGGACGCAGTTTGATCCGATTTATGCGGCGAAGTTTATTGAGTTTGTCAAGGAGCGCTATTTGCCGCTCGCGAAGGTGCAACAACTGAATGAGATCTAGAAAGGGGAGGGCACTTGCCGGTGGCAAGTGTTTTTTATTTTTTCACCGTTTTGCCACGTTTTTGCCAAATAGTGTTCACGGATATTGGAAATGAAGTGACTTTTTGCACAGGGGCAGCCAAGAAACGGAGGCTATAATGATAACAGATTTTCGCCTAAAGGAAAGGAGGGTGCACATGAAGCAAACGGTCATCATTTTTCTCGTTAGCGCCTTGATTGGTTTAGCAGGCGGTTATGTGTATTTTCAGCCAGGAGAAAAAGGGGGGACGAATGCGGCGCAAACGGCGAAACAAGAGACAGAGAGCGTGTCCGAGCCGTCAGCTTCGGCCGGGAAAGAGGGTGCGAAGGGGGAAACGGCGAACGCCAGTACACAGGATGGAAACATATTACAGAAAAAGGGCTGCCTCTCTTGCCATTCTGTTTCCAAGCTCAATTTGCAAGGTGGAACGACCGGCCCGGATTTGTCGAACGCGTATCAAGTGGTTGAGGGCAAGCATGGGAAGCCGATTGAGGAGTTTTTAAAAGCGCCGACATCTGCCGTGATGTCCGGGGTGATCAAGTCCAATCCGTTGACGGATGAAGAGCGGGCTGACATCATCGCTCTTTTGAAAGAAGCGTCGGAAAAATAGAAAATGGGAGGGAAGCAGATGAAGAAAAAAGTGATTTCCGCACTGTCCGGACTGGCCGTCGGGGTGTTGGCATCGACCGTGTTTTTCGGAAACTTTTCCACCCCGGATACGGTGTCGACGGCATCGGCCAAAACCGATGCTGAAAAAGTATACGTTCCGTTTGGTGAAAAGGACGAATATTACTTGTTTGCCTCTGGCGGTCATTCAGGGCAAATGTTTATTTACGGGGTGCCGTCGATGCGGCGCATTCGCACTGTCCCTGTCTTTTCGCCTGATCCGGCGACTGGTTACGGCTGGGATACCCACTCGAAAAAAATGCTTGGCGGCTACACATGGGGGGATTTGCATCACCCGGCTTTTTCGGAAACGAACGGGGAATATGACGGCAAGTACATGTTTGCGACCGATGTGGCGAACAGCCGGGCAGCGGTGATGGATTTGAAAACGTTTACGGTTAAAGACATTATCGAAGTCCCGAACACGAGCGGTCCGCACTGTGCCGCGTTTGTGACGGAGAATACGGAATATTTATTTTTGCCGACGCGGTTTTCCGTCCCGATCGGCCATCAATATGCATCGCTCGATGAGTACAGCACTAAATACCGCGGCGTGATGAGTGCCGTCACGTTTGACGAAAAAGCGCAAAAGCTGAACATCGCTTATCAAGTGGCGCTGCCGCCGTGGTCGTACGATTTGTCGGATGCCGGGAAAAAAGTGTCCAAAGACTGGGCGGTGTTGACGACCTATAACACGGAAGAGGCAACGACAAACTTAGAGATCAATGCCTCCCAAGAAGACCGCGATTTTATCGTGTTGTTCAACTGGAAAGAGCTTGATAAGATGGTGAAGGAAGGAAAATACGATAACGTCGGCGGCCAAAAAATGATTTTTCCGGAAAAGCATCAAGGCGGCATTTATTTAGTGCCGGTCGCCAAATCGCCGCATGGCGTTGACGTCACGCCGGACGGGAAGTATTTTATCGCTTCCGGGAAGCTCGCCCCGCTGCTGACGGTGTTCTCGTTTGAAAAAGCGTTTCAAGCGATTGAAAAGAAAGAGTTTGCCGGTGAACGGAACGGTATTCCGATTTTAAAATATGAGTCGGTGATGGAGCGGGAAGTCAACCCGGAAAATGCGCTTGGGCCGTTGCATACACAGTTTGACGATAAAGGCATGGCGTACACGACGATGTTCATTTCGTCTGAAATTGTGAAATGGAATCCCGAAACCGGAGAGGTGTTGGATCGCGTTCCGGTGCAATACTCGCCAGGGCATGCTGTTTCTGCCGAAGGGGATACGGTTTCTCCAGACGGGAAGTATTTAGTGTCGCTCAACAAGCTCGCGAAAGACAGCTACTTATCGGTCGGGCCGTCCCATCCGGAGTCGATGCAGCTCATTGACATCAGCGGTGAAAAAATGAAAGTGATTCAATCGTCGCCGGTCGACCCGGAGCCGCACTACGGGCAGATGATTAAGGCCGACAAAATTAAAACGATCGAAGTGTATCCGAAAGAGGAAAACAACCCGAATGCCGTTTACAGCCAACAAGACGCCCGCATCGTTCGGAAAGGGAACGAAGTGCACGTGTACGGCATTGCGATGCGCTCGAAGTTTATCTTTGATGCCAAAGCGAAACGGCCGGATGTGATTGAAGTGAATGAAGGCGACAAGGTGATCGTTCATATTACAAACTTGGACTTTGACGAAGATATTACCCACGGCTTTGCCATTAACCAATACGACTTAAACATGGAAATTCAGCCGGGGCAAACGAACACGATTGAGTTTACCGCCGGTAAGCCGGGGACGTACCCGCTGTATTGCACCAATTTCTGTTCGGCGCTGCACCAGGAAATGACCGGATATTTGTTAGTGAAGCCGAAACAATAAAGCGAGGGGGACGCTTTGTCCCCCTTGTCTGTCCAAAGAGGTGTATCAAACGATGGCGACAACGAAACTATCAGCTCTGTCGGCTGCGTTTGTCGGTGTGTCCGGAGGGCTGTTGCTTTTCTCTCTTTCGTTTCCGTGGTGGGGGATGGATTTCATCGCTCCGCAATATCCGGAAGGATTGAAGATTATCGTTTATCCAAATAGGCTCGAAGGCGATATCGAGATTATTAACGGGCTCAACCACTATATCGGCATGAAGCCGTTTAGTGAAGAGAGCTTTCCGGAACTCGGGTATTTGTCGTATCTCGTCATCGCTATGGCCATAGCGGCCTTTCTCGTGGCGCTAGTGAGAAGCCAAAAAGGGCTGTACGCGCTTATTGTTCTCTTCCTGATTGGCGGGGCGCTCGGCATCTACGATATTCACCGCTGGCTCGCTGATTTTGGGACGAATTTGAGTGACAATGCCCCGATCGAGATTGAGCCGTTTGTGCCGCCGATTTTTGGAGAAAACACGATTGCCAATTTCACGACATTCAGCTATTTTGCTTCTGGCGCGTACATTGTCGGTGCCGCGTTTGTGTGTCTGCTCGTTCCGCTTTGGAAGGAGAGGAAAAAAAGATGAAGCGATGGCTGCTCATTTCCTTGTTTTTTCTTTGCTCTTTCTATGTTCCGAACGAGGTCGATGCCGACGGAACGTTGCAGCAGCTGATTGACGCCGCACCGGCTCACAGCACGATTCGTTTGGAAAACAAAACATACAAGGGCGATCTTGTGATCGATAAGCCGCTTGTGATCATCGGCACGAAAGGGACCGTCATTCAAGGGAGCGGGCGCGGCAACGTGATTTCCGTCAAAGCGCCGCATGTGGTGATCAAACGTGTAACGGTCACAAACAGCGGAAAAAGCCGCAGCACGCAAGAGGAATACGCCGGCATTAAAGTGTACTCAGACGGCAATACGCTGGAAGAGATTACGGTGACCCGGTCGTTTCACGGCATTTATTTAAGCCAGGCGCATCATAATCGGATCGCCAACGTGCGGGTGATCGGCGAACAAAATGGGGATATCGCCGGACAAGGAAATGGGCTGCATATTTACTACTCCAATTTTAACGAATTGGAAGATAACGTCATCATCGGAACGAGAGACGGCATCTTTTTCGACTATGCCAACCATAATGTCGCCCGACGGAACGAGGTGTCGCGCACCCGTTATGGGCTTCATTATATGTATTCCGATGACAATGCGTTTTACGACAACACGTTTATGCTTAATAACGGCGGGGCGGCGATCATGAACTCAAACCGGATCGTCCTTCAAAACAACCGCTTTGTATTCAACAAAGGAATGCGTTCATTTGGACTGCTGCTGCAAATGGCGAATGACAACCAAATCATCGCCAACACGTTTTACCAAAACGGGCGGGGATTGTACGTTGATCAATCGAACGATAACGTTTTGCAAGACAATCTTTTTTTGCAAAACGAAATCGGCATTGAGCTTTGGGCGAGCTCGCAACACCAAACGTTTACGAAAAACCGGATTTGGAAAAACACGATTGCCGTTTTGCGCCTTGGCGGTGAAGATCGCAACCGTTGGGATGCTCATGGTGTCGGCAACGATTGGGGAGACGAAGCGGCGCTGTTTGATTTGAACCAGGATGGAAAGGGCGATTCGCCTTTTCGCTACTCGTCTTCGTTTCATAAACTGGCGGAAGAAAATGAACTCGCGTATTTGTTTTTGTCATCGCCAAGCTTGCACGTTTATGAAAAAATTCATGAATGGCAGCAAGCGGGCGACGTGATGGCAATCGACCGCGCCCCGGTGGTGCAAAAGGGCAAAGCCGCCCACTGGGTATGGGGGTTGGCTGTTCTTGGAGTGGGAACGATGATATGGCAAAGGGGTTTTCGAAAATGAGCTATCTTTGGAAAGAATGGCTCGAGCTTTCGCGGAGCAAGGCGTTTTGGCTCTTGTTTCTGCCGGTGGCGGCCGCCTCGCTTTCCGTGTTGGCGAGCGTCAAATCGCTGCCGGCTGAGCACGGATTACCTGTGTTTTTGCAAATGATGTTTGAGATGAATGTGTATATCGTGCCGCTTCTTTGTTTGTTTTTCGCTTCGTTTTCGGTCATGCAGGAGAAGGAGCAGCGGACGATGGTGATGATTGTGGCCAAAAGCCGCTCGCCTTTGTCGTTTTTATGGAGAAAAAGTGCGGCGATTCAGCTCTTGACGATGGCGGTGTTGATCGTCTGGTATTTCATTTTGATCGTGCCGGTGAAGTTTTGGTTTGTTTTTCATGTACCGCCTTTTCTTCACTTTTTGCTTGCCACGATGGCGCTCGTGTTCATGTTTAACCAGCTTGGCATTTTGCTTGGCCTCTTGTGTAAAACGAAAATTCAACTGATCAGCGCCAATTTGGCTGTGCTGTTCGTATTTCTTTACTTGTATGATTTCGTGTTGCTTTATATATTGCCGTCGGTTACGTATGACAACGTTCGTCTATTTTCATTTGTTTATTTCTTGCAGCCGCTGCACGCGCTTCGCTTTTATTTAGAGACGGCGCTCGGAGTGTTTTCGCTTGACTATTTGTCGCGGACGATGAAAAAGTTTTTCTCGTTTCCGCCTGAGCTGTTTGTGCTGCTGAATATCGCCGTTTGGGGCGTCGGAGCGTTGGCGGCATCGATCGGGTGGAGCCGAAAGGGGGAAGAACGATGATCGAAGTGGCCGGGTTGACCGTTTCATATCGGAACAAAAAAGTGTTGGATGACGTTCATCTCGTCATTAAAAAAGGAGAGCGGTGCGCCTTGGTCGGGCGAAACGGCGCCGGAAAATCGACGTTCATCCATAGTTTGCTGAATTTGCTTCCGGCCGCGCGCGGGGCGGTGTCCATTGCCGGCATTGACCATCGGCGGCATGAATGGAAAACGAAAGTCGCCTATTTGCCGGAAAAATTCCAGCTTTATCCCCAGTTGACCGGCGAGGAAAATGTGCGCTTTTTCGCTTCATTGCACGGGACGGTCGATGAAGGACGGATTGAGCACGTTTTGCGCGCCGTCCGCCTGTGGGAGGCGCGTCATATGAAAAGCAGACATTATTCCAAAGGCATGTTGCAGCGGCTCGGGCTTGCCATTATGCTTTACGATGATGCCGAACTGCTCATTTTAGACGAGCCGACAAGCGGGCTCGATCCGTTAGGGCGGGCGGATTTTTTCTCGATTTTGCGCTCGCTGCCGGACAAAACGATGCTGATCTCTTCGCATCACCTCGATGAAGTCAGGCAGCTTTGCACCCATGTCGCCTATTTGGAAAATGGGAAAGTGACGAAATATCCGGTTGAACAGTTTACCCTTCATACGATGATGGGAGGAGAATAACGTGAAGCGGCAATGGATGACGATTATGGCAGCACTTTTGGTGTTGCTCGCCGGATGCCAAGGAAGCGATTGGACTGTGTCGGTGAAAACCACCCCTTTTTATAAGGAAGGAACAGCTTCCACGTTTGCGGTTGCCATTCAAAAGAACGGGGAACCGGCCAGCGGGCTTGAGGTGACGGCGATATTTGAGATGGCGAACATGGACCACGGGCAAATCGTTGCCGCGTTGAAAGAAGGGGAACCCGGCCTTTATGAGGGACAAGTGCAGCTGCCGATGGAAGGAGAATGGGATGTTTTGTTGCAAATGAAAGACGGGAGCGAAATGACGGAAAAGCTTGTGACACTGACGGTCAAGCGGCAAGATGTTGCCGCGATGATCAACGGCCAAGCGATTACGGCAGCGGAAGTGAAGTTTTACCAAACACGACGGAAAATTGAGATCTCCTCGGCTATGGAGGAGATCCAACAGAACGAGCGCGGCCCGGAGCTCACCGAGCGGCTCAGCTATTGGGAGCGGCAACTTAATGCGACGGCTGAGCCCCGTTCCGCTCTCACTCACCTCATCGAACTGCACTCGATGGCGCTGCTTGCGGAAGAAAAAGGGTATTCAGTCGGCCAGCAGGCGGTTGACCGCGAGATGGAAAAGCGAAAGAATCAATACAGCGAAAGCAAAACGGCGCAAACGCTCATCCGCCAATACGGGGAAACGGCATTTTGGAAGCAAGAACGGCATTATGTCCGGCTTGTGTTGCTCGCGCAAAACGTGTGGAACGACATGGTGAAGCAAGTCAAAACCGAACATCCGGGCATGGCGGAGACGGAGGTGCGTTTCTTCGCACAAAAGAAGTATGAGGAATTGCTTGTCTCGCAAATCGATTCGTTGGACATTCAGCTATATCTTTCCGGGTTGTAGTGGGAAACATTGCCCCATCAGCATGAAGGGCAATGTTTTTTTTGTTGTTGTCGACCGTTTGTGATTGTTTTTGATATTATTTTGGTTATTAATGAATGAAAATGGATGATTATGATTGATTTTTTGCTTGCCTTCGCTTATGATAGAGATAGACACTATTGCCTACTATCGGAGGTGGAAACGTGCTGACAGAAGAACGCCACCGCCTTATTTTGGACTTATTGGTGCAAAAAGGGGTTGTCAAGCTGCAAGAGCTTGTTGACGCGACAGGGGCGTCCGAATCGACGATTCGCCGCGATTTGACGCAGTTGGAAAAAGAAAAAAAGCTGCGCCGCATTCACGGCGGAGCAGCTTTGCTGCAGCAAAAACGCGAAGAGTTGAGCGTGTCGGAAAAATCGCTGAAATATATGGAAGAAAAACGGCAGATCGCCGCCTATGCCGCCCGTTTGGTGCAACAAGGCAACTGCGTTTACTTGGATGCCGGGACGACGACGTTTGAAATGATTCCGCATCTGGCGGAAAAAGATGTCGTTGTCGTCACGAACGGCGTCATGCATGTGGAACGGCTGCTCGAGTATGGCATCACGACGTATGTCATTGGCGGCATGGTGAAGCCGAAGACGAAAGCCTTAATCGGGCGGGGCGCGATTGAATCGCTGCGGCAATATCGGTTCGATCAATGTTTTATCGGCGCGAACGGCGTTCATGATGAGCATGGGTACACGACGCCGGATCCAGAAGAGGCGCTCGTCAAATATACGGCGATGCAGTTGGCGCAGCAGGCGTATGTGCTTGCCGACCATTCCAAGTTGAATGAAAGCGCGTTTGCCAAAATTGCCGATTTGGACGAAGCCGTCTTGATCACCGATGAGCTTGATGAGGAGTGGCAAGAGCGATACAAAGCAAAAACGACAGTCGAGGTTGTGACGCGATGATTTACACTTGTACGTTCAATCCATCTGTTGATTACGTTGTCCATGTCGATGAATTGCGCATCGGCGAACTGAACCGCGCATTGAAAACGATGACATTCCCGGGCGGGAAAGGGATTAACGTATCCCGCGTGCTGAAGCGGCTCGGTGTCGACAGTGTAGCGCTCGGCTTTGTCGGCGGGTTTACCGGGGAGTTTATTGAAGCCGAGCTCCGGAAAGAAGGGATCGTTTCCGATTTTGTTCGAGTCTCCGGCCAGACGCGCATTAATGTCAAGCTAAAGGCAGGGCGCGAGACGGAAATTAATGGCCAAGGGCCGTCGATTGCCGACGAGGACATCATCCAGCTGCTGGCGAAAATCCGCACAATGGCTGTCGGCGATGTGCTTGTATTGGCGGGAAGCGTACCTTCATCATTGCCGCCGGATGTATACGGGCAAATTGCGGCGGAAGCGAGCCGGCAAGGAGGAAAAGTGGCAGTTGATACGAGCGGCCCGGCGCTGCGGGCTTTGCTCGCCAACCGTCCCTTTCTTGTCAAGCCGAACCATCACGAGCTGGCCGAGTTGTTTGGGGTATCAACACCAACAAGAGAAGACATCGTTACCTATGGGCGCCGGCTAGTCGAAATGGGCATTGAACATGTCATCGTGTCCATGGCTGGTGACGGGGCGTTTTACTTCAGTGAAGAGGCGACGCTGTTTGCTGAGGCGCCGCAAGGAACGGTGAAAAATTCCGTCGGAGCGGGCGATTCGATGGTCGCTGGCTTTTTGGCCGCCCACGCGGACGGGAAAGCGGTTGAGGAAGCGTTTGTCTGCAGCGTGGCGGCCGGGAGCGCGACCGCGTTTTCCGAAGATTTATGCACGAAAGACGAAGTGGAAACGATTGCTAGACGCGTCCGCATCATGCGTTTATAACGGAAAATCAAGGGGGACCGTGCAAATGAACATCACTGATTTGTTGACGAAAGAAACCATCATTCTTCAGCTTCAAGCGAAGACAAAAAGCGAGGTCATTGGCGAATTGGCGTCCAAGCTCGCTGAGGCGGGGGCGGTCAGCGATGTGGAAGCGTTCAAACGAGCCATTTGGGCGCGCGAACAACAAAGCACAACCGGCGTTGGCGACGGCATCGCCATTCCGCACGCCAAAACAGCGGCGGTCAAGCGCCCGGCGGTGGCGTTCGGCCGTTCGGCGGTTGGCATTGACTATGAATCGTTGGACGGGAAGCCGAGCCGCTTGTTTTTCATGATCGCGGCGCCGGAGGGCGGCGAACAGACGCACTTGCAGGCGCTCGCCCGCCTGTCCTCGCTGTTAATGGACGAATCGTTCCGCACTCAGCTTGAAACCGCTTCAAGCGAGGAGGAGATTGTCCGTTTGTTTGCGGCGAAAGAAAGTGAGCGGGAAGCACCATCGCCAGCCGCGCCGGCAGGGGGCGGGCGGAAAGTGCTCGCGGTTACGGCGTGCCCGACCGGGATCGCCCATACGTATATGGCAGCTGATGCCTTGAAAGCAAAGGCGGCGGAAATGGGTGTATCGATCAAAGTCGAGACAAACGGTTCCGATGGAGTGAAAAACGCCCTCACGGCCCAAGAGATTGAAGAAGCCGCGGCGATCATTGTCGCAGCCGATAAACAAGTCGACATGGACCGCTTTGACGGCAAACATGTCATTCAAGTGCCGGTCGCCCAGGCGATCCGCGAGCCGGAGAAGCTGATCGAGCAGGCGCTGCGCCAAGAGGCGCCGGTTTACCGGGCAAGCGGCGCGGTGCGGGACGGCGGGGCGGCCAAACCGCGCACCGGTTTTTATAAACATTTGATGAACGGCGTATCGAACATGTTGCCGTTTGTCGTCGGCGGCGGGATTTTAATCGCCCTTTCCTTCACGTTTGGCATTAAGGCGTTTGATCCGAACGACCCGTCGTACCATCCGTTTGCGAAAGCGTTGATGGACATTGGCGGCGGCAACGCGTTTGCCTTAATGATTCCGGTGCTTGCCGCGTTTATCGCGATGAGCATTGCCGACCGGCCGGGATTTGCGCCGGGGATGGTCGGCGGCTTTATGGCGGCCAACGGCGGTGCAGGGTTCTTGGGCGGGTTGATCGCCGGCTTTTTAGCTGGGTATTTGGTTGTCGGGCTGCGGAAACTGTTCAGTCGCTTGCCGCAGTCGCTCGAAGGGATCAAACCGGTGTTGTTGTATCCGCTGTTCGGCATTTTCTTCACCGGCATCATTATGATGTATATCGTCATCGATCCGGTGAAAGCGTTGAATGAAGGGCTGAAACATTGGCTTTCCGGGATGGGAACGGCGAACTTAGTGCTGCTTGGCGCCGTGCTGGGCGGCATGATGGCCGTTGACATGGGCGGACCGATCAACAAGGCGGCGTTTACGTTCGGGATTGCGATGATCGACGCCGGCAACTATGCGCCGCATGCCGCCATCATGGCCGGCGGGATGGTGCCGCCGCTCGGATTGGCGCTGGCGACGACGCTGTTTAAGAAAAAGTTTACAAAAGCCGAACGTGAAGCAGGGAAAACGTGCTATGTGATGGGCGCTTCGTTCATTACCGAAGGAGCGATTCCGTTTGCGGCCGCCGACCCGGTGCGGGTCATTCCGTCGATCATTGTCGGTTCGGCGGTTGCCGGGGCGTTGACGATGTTGTTCCATATCGGGCTGCCGGCGCCGCATGGCGGCATGTTCGTCATCCCGATCGTGAAAGGCAGTGCATGGCTTTATATGTTGGCGATTTTGGCCGGCTCTATTGTGACTGCATTGATGGTTGGACTGTGGAAAAAAGAAGTGCAAGAATAAGAGAAAAAGCGTTCCGCACACCCGGAACGCTTTTCGGTGCGCCCGCCGGCTTTTTCACCCCCGCCGGGCGCCTTTTTCTTTTTGCATGGCGGCTAGTGGGGAAGCGGCATCGATCACTTCGCCGAGTTTCAAGCAAAGCAAGCGGCTGTCATCCAACTCGCGTTGCCGCCATTCGGCGAGCAGGCGGTCGAGCGCTTCTTTCGGTGTATCGTCGGCCAAGCGGAAGGCGCCGTAGTGCATCGGGACAAACAAACGGGCGCGGCAGTCCAAAAACGCCTGTACCGCCTCTTCCGGGGTCGTGTGCTGCGGTCCCATAAACCATTCCGGCTCGTAGGCGCCGATCGGCAAGAGCGCATAGTCGATGGAAAAACGTTCGCCGATGTCGCGAAAGCCGCGGAAGTAACCGCTGTCGCCGGCGAAGTAGACGGTGGGGGCGCCGTCTGCCTCGATCACCCATCCGCCCCAGTGCGAGGTGTTCGTATCCCAAAGCGTCCGCCGCGTCCAATGTTGGGCCGGGACGAACGTGAACGACACGCTGCCGAACGGAACGGTTTTCCACCACGACAGCTCAGTGACATGGCGGAAGCCGCGGCGGCGGAGCAGGCGGCCGAGCCCCTCGGGCACGAACACGTGCGGGTCGCCCGGCAAGCGGCGGAGGCTGCCGATATGCAAGTGGTCATAGTGGCCGTGAGAGATGAGCACTGCATCAACGGGCGGCATGTCCTCAAGCGCGATGCCCGGAGCCGACAAGCGTTTGGCCGTGCCCATCCGCTGCGCCCAAACCGGGTCGGTGACGATCGTAACGCCGGCCAGCTGCATGATAAAGGTCGAATGGCCAACCCAGCAAAGCTGCGGCCGCCCATCAGGATGGTGAAGCCGCTCAGATTGCGGCGGCTCCACACGGGGGACGATGTATGACAAATCTTTTTGTTTTTGTTTCCGCTCCCGCTGCCAGCGGCGAAAATCGGCCCATGTTTTGTGCGTTACGATGTTGTCAAGATTTGTATATCGTTTCGGCACGGCAGTTTTCCCTCCACGATCATCTTTATGAGGAGACTCCCATTTCCATGCGGTGATGTCAGGCGGGAGATTGCTCCATGCGCTATAATTAAAAAGTAGCAAATTTTGCTTTGTTCTACAAAATGTTTGTTCGGGAGGGTGAAAGACATGCTTCAATCTTTTTCGCTTCGCACGACAAAACGCGATGAAATGGTGGAGATTACTTCATTTGTTGAAGAAGCGGTGCGCCAGTCCGGGGTAGAAGAGGGGGTGGTGGTCGTGTATTGCCCGCACACGACAGCCGGCATCACGATTAACGAAAACGCCGATCCTGATGTGAAGCGCGATATGATGCGACGGTTTGATGAAACGTACCCGTGGGAGCATCCGCTTGACCGCCATATGGAGGGAAACACCGCCGCCCATATGAAAGCGAGCACGGTCGGCGCATCGCAGCATGTCATCATTCATGAAGGCCGTCTGCTGCTTGGCCGCTGGCAAGGCATCTATTTTTGCGAATACGATGGGCCGCGTCAGCGGACATTTTACGTGAAAATCTTTAAAGGATAGTAACCATAATTATGTTATGTAAACAAAAGAACAGGAGAAAGTAATGGCAACAGAGCGGCTGCCACGGTCTGACGGGAATAGAGAGAAGAGGACGAAAAACCCGGGCAAGCGTGTACCCGGGTTTTTCGAATGTCGAAAAAATCGAGCTGTTGAGAACAAGAAACATTCGCATCATTACGCCGTCGTCGTTAAGATCAGCGGCCCGTTTTTCGTAATGGCGATCGTATGTTCATATTGCGCCGAATAAGAGCCATCGACGGTGCGCGCCGTCCAACCGTTTGCGTCCATTTTGCTTTGCCATGCCCCCATGTTGACCATCGGCTCGATCGTAATGACCATCCCTTCCTTTAAGCGCATCCCTTTTCCTTTTTCGCCAAAATGGGGAACGTACGGTTCTTCGTGAATCGTCGGCCCGATGCCGTGTCCGGTGAAATCACGGACGATGGAAAACCCGTGCGGCTCGACGTACGTTTGAATGGCATGGCCGATGTCGCCGATTCGGTTTCCAACGACCGCCTGCTCGATGCCTTTGTATAGCGACTGTTCCGTGACGTGGAGCAGCTTTTGCACATCTTCACTGACATCGCCAACTGCGTACGTCCACGCCGAATCAGCGAGCGCTCCGCGCCAGTTGACCACGAAATCGATCGTGACGATATCGCCTTCTTTAAGCGGCTCGTTGCGTGGAAACCCGTGGCAAATTTCGTCGTTCACCGAGGCGCACGTGGCATATGGGTAGCCGCGGTATCCTTTTTGTTCCGGCTTGGCGCCGTATTTGGCCAAAAACGTTTCGACAAACCGGTCGATTTCCATCGTCGTTACCCCCGGTTTGATGCGCTTGGCGATTTCTTGATGGCAGGCGGCCAAGAGTTTCCCCGCCTCACGCATCAACTGAATTTCCCGTTCCGTTTTGACGTGAATCATGCAACTGTCTCCTTTTCCTTCGGTATGTTTCCATCCTATAGTATTGTAACAAAAACGCCAGTGGTGATAAACTGGCGGGAATATAGGACAAAGAAAAAGGACGCCCGAACAGGCATCCTTTGTTCCGTCGGTTATCGTCTTTCGCCGGCTTGCCCCGGCGTTTACAAGACGGCAAACAACTGCTTTTCTTTATCGGAAATCGTGGATGGAGATGGGGACGGAGCGAGCGGCAAATAAATCGATACCGTCGTTCCTTTATGTATTTCGCTTTCGATTTGAATCGTGCCGTTCATGGATTCAATGATGCGATATGCAACCATCATCCCAAGCCCGGTGCCTTTGATCCCTTTTGTCGTAAAGTACGGCTCGCCAAGCCGTTCAAGTTGTTCTTTCGTCATGCCGACACCGGTGTCGGCAATGCGGATGAGCACACGCCCATTGTCGATCGAGACGTGTATGTGTAACGTTCCGCCGTTTGGCATCGCTTCAATGGCATTTTTGATGACATTGAGCAAACATTGGCGAAACTTTTCGCGCTCGCCGATAACAGAAAAAGGGGCAAGTGTTGTGTGAATATCGACGCAATGCATATTGGCAAGCGGGCGGATGATGTCAATGACCCGTTCGACTTCCAGCTTGACGTTCAGTTTTTCCGGCGTTTCCGGCGCCGGTTTGGCGAAGGTCAAATAATCGGTAATGATCGCCTCAGCCCGGTCGAGCTCTTCCATGGCGATGCGGGCGTACTGACGGCGCTTCTCGGCGGCAAGCGGCTGCTCTTCAATCAGCTGGATGAACCCGCGCGCCGCTGTCAGCGGGTTGCGGATTTCGTGGGAGATGGAAGCCGCCAAATGGGTGACTGCTTCCATTTTCTCGGCGCGAATAATTCGCTTGCGCAGTGCCATGTTATGGTGCACCATCTCGCGGGCGGCGCAAACGATGAGCATGCCTGCCGGTTGTACGAGCAAAAATGTAAGTGAAAGAAGGAGCGGAGGCGGATTGTCGACGATCCACTCTGCCATAGTGACCGTCAATAGGCCGGATGCAAAGCTGAGCAACACCGCCAACAGCACGCGCTGTTTGGACGGCAGCGACACAAACCGTTTCGTCCATAAACTACTGACCGCAGCGATGGCGATGGAAACAACGACAGTAGTCAAAACGCCGGCTCCGCCAAACAATGAGCGGTAGACGATCGTCACGAGCGCCAACAAGGCGGCCGGCCCAGCCCCGCCGTATAGGCTGCCGACCCAAAGCGGAATTTGCCGCAAGTCGAAAATAAAGTCGTTTCCCGCGTTAACCGGAAGGGTGATGCATAAGATGATCACAATCGCGTAACAAGCGGTCGGCAAGTACAAGCGAAGACGCTTCGGCCCTTTTTCTTGTTCCGTCCATAGCGGAACAAGAAACACCGGCAGGAGAATAAAAAACAAGTTTAGCAAAAAGTCTTTTAAAATACTAAGCATCACGGCACCTTCTTTCCAATCGTCAGCTGCATAACTAGAATTTCTACAAAAATTGCGAATATATTACATTGTAACCGGAACATCACTGATCTGTTAAGGTGAAATTGATAGTCTTTTTTTGCTATAAATCTCGTTTTTTCGACAAACATAGGTACAAAGAACTGTTTTTGTTCTTAGTCAAAAATTCCCTTTCATTTTTCATATTATTCTATAATATTTTAATTGTATAGATTTTCTATCAACCTTTTATTTGATATGGAGGGATGTTTTTGAAGAAACGGTCGGTCACATCACTTGTTGCTGCGCTGTCGCTTGGAATGGGTCTATGGGCGGCGCCGGCGGCCGCCCCGCAGGCTGCCAATCCGGAAGCGCCTTTGACGGCCAAGCACGGCGGGCCGGTTGATTTGGCAGTGGCGAATGAAGAGAAGCTGGCTGAGATGTTGAAAAAAAGTGGCAAGCTTCGCGCCGATGCTACCCCGGCTGAAGCGGAAGCGGCGGTGCGCGCTTATTTAAAGCAAAAAGCGGCCCACGCTTCGAAAGAAAAAGGGGAACTGTACGAATACGAGGTAAAGCGGGCCGATGCGCTGCATGAGAACCAACAGAAAAACGGCGTTCTGAACGGAAAAGGGAAAAAGCTTGGGCAAGCAAAAGACCATTCCGTTCCGTCCGTCAAGCCGGAGGCGTGGAACGGAGGCAAGCGGGTTGACCGTGTGCTCGTTTTGCTCATTGAATACCCAGATTTTCCGCATAACAGCATCCAGCCGAATGAGACGGATATGTATTATAAAGATTATACCCGTGAACATTATGAAGACATGATTTTCGGCGGCGATGACGGCTATTACGAAGGGCCGAACGGCGAAAAACTCATTTCGGTGAAAAAATATTATGAGGAGCAATCGGGCGGCAGCTATTCGATCGAGGGAAAAGTGGCCGGCTGGTACAAAGCCCAACATCCCGCTAACTATTACGGCGGCAATGTGCCGGCGCCGGATGGGAATGACGCCAACCCACGCGCGCTTGTGCGCGAGGCGCTGGCGGCGGCAGCCAAAGATCCGACTGTTGATTTGCGCGAGTTTGATCAAGAGGATCGGTACGATTTGGATGGCGACGGCAACTACCGTGAACCGGACGGTTTGATCGACCATTTAATGATTGTTCACTCGAGCGTCGGTGAAGAAGCGGGCGGCGGTTCGCTCGGCGGAGATGCCATTTGGTCGCACCGTTGGAATTTAGGATCGGTCTATCCCATTCCGAACACAACGGCCGATGTGCCGTATTGGCGCGGCCAGCTGGCAGCATATGACTATACAATCGAACCGGCTGACGGGGCGGCAGGGGTGTTCGCCCATGAATACGGCCACGATTTAGGATTGCCGGATGAATACGACACGATTTACTCCGGATTAGGCGAGCCGGTCGCTTATTGGTCCATCATGTCGAGCGGAAGCTGGGCGGGGCGCATTCCAGGCACCGAGCCGACCGGCTTCAGCGCATGGGCGAAACAGTTTTTGCAATCGACGATGCCAGGCAGCAACTGGCTGACCGGGGCGACCGTTGAATGGGATGAGCTTACAAAAGACGGTGTAGACGTATTGCTCGACGAGGCGAGCACGAAAGGGACGAACCACGACGCTGTGCGCATCAACTTGCCGGAGAAAGAAACGGTCGTCACCACTCCGCCAAGCGGTGCGTATGCGTACTTCTCGGGAAGCGGGAACAATCTGGATCATACGATGTCAACGACGCTCGATGTGACAGAGGCATCAACGGTGACGCTGACATTTGACACATGGTATGCGATTGAGAAAGATTGGGATTACGGAGCGGTTGAAGTGAAACCGCATGGCAGCAGCGAATGGACGACGGTTCAAGGAAATATCACGACGACAGGCAACCCGTACGGGCAAAACCCCGGCAACGGCATTACCGGCGCGTCAAACGGTTGGGTGAAGGCGGAATTTGACTTGTCGGCCTATGCGGGTCAAACGATTGATCTCCGTTTCCATTACATCACCGATGTGGCGGTGTCGGAAGCCGGCTGGTATATTGATAACATTCAAGTGGCGGCCGATGGGGCAACCGTGCTTGCCGACGGCGCCGAAGGGGACAGCGCCTTTGCAGTGGAAGGTTTTGAGAAGAGCGATGGCAAGCGGTATTCCGAGCATTACTATTTGCTGGAATGGCGCAACCACCGCGGCGTCGATGAAGGGCTCGCCCACATTTTGCGCGGCGACCGGCTGCTTTCGTACGATCCGGGGCTCGTCGTCTGGTATGTGGACGAAGGGTATGACAACAACTGGACGGGCGTCCATCCGGGCGAAGGGTTCCTTGGTGTTGTCGATGCCGACCAGCATACGTTGAAATGGTCGGGCAACACGACAGCATCGACTCGCTATCAAGTGCATGATGCGGCGTTCAGCCTGCAAAAAGGAGCTCCATTCCGCGTGGCGATCGATGGCTCACAGCTCATTGACCACGATACAGCGCCGACGCCGGTGTTTGACGACAGCCGGGCGTATGACAATAAAGGGGTGGAAGATGCCGGGCGGAACGTGCCCAACTACGGGTTGAAAATCCGCGTCATCGGCGAAAGCGCCGACCGCACTGCGGCGCGCGTGTTGATTTACCGCTGACAACATCATTTGGCGCACGGAACGCTTCCGTGCGCCGAATGATTTATCGACACGTTTTGTCATCCTTTCGTCGAATTTGTTGATTTTTCTTCACTCCTTTTTCCGTCTTTTCCTTTTATAATCATAAGTAGGAATAGATGAGAAGGGAGAGCGAGTGAATGAAGGAATTGTGCCAACAGCTTTCGGCGTGGATTGAGGAGAAGCAGCCGGTACGTGTGCAAACGGTGCAGGGGGAGACGGTCGTGCTGCCAGTCAAGCTGTATCAAGAAGCGCGCAAACTGTTCGTTTACAATCGGCAAATGCGGCTGATGAACATCCCGCTCGATCGGATCATTTCCGTCGAGCCGACGCGCATCACCGGTTCATTTGACCGCCGCGGAGAAGAGGCCGTGATACATACGCGTTAAAACGACAGGAAGGTGTCCTGAAACGGGTCGGGGCACCTTTTCGTATTGGCCGATAACATGCCGTTTTTTGCGACCATGTTCAGGGAAGAAACGGCTTTGGGCCGCTTGATGGCTGTTGCCGCAAGGAAAGAGCCTAGCGGCGTCCGCCTTTGTTGCTGCGTGGGGGCGGGGTGCTGGCTCTGAAAGGCGGTGAAACACGATTGATGCCGCCGAATTCATTCCCTTTGGCTGACAACGAAAAAAGCCGGGTTTGCAAGGTTTTTCAACTTAAGCGGGCTCGTTTGTCACGGCTTTTCCCTAAAACGCCGGCTTCCCAGGCTGCTTTGTCCGTCAGCGCCATCGGCTGAAAAAACACGCTTTCGTTGCGTAAGGGGCAGCGGTCTTTTAGAATGAAAGAGACGAATAACGGACAACAGGGAGGAACGAACATGCACGGCAAGCGAATCGCGCTATGCGCCTCGCGCAAGTTGGACGAGATGGCGACGCTGATCGAAAAGCAAGGGGGGACGGCCGTCATTCGCCCGGCGCAAGGAACGACGTTTCGAAAAGGGGAAGAATTGGGCGTGGAAATGCGGGCGGTGATCGCCATGCGGCCCGATTGGATTGTGTTTACGACCGGAATCGGGGTCGAGGCGCTTTGGGAAGCGGCCGGGCGGGAAGGGATCGCCGATGAATGGCGACAGGCCGTTGAACGGGCCAACATCGCCGTCCGCGGCTATAAAACGGTGACGGCGCTGAGAAAAATCGGCGTCACCCCGGCCGCATTAAGTGAAGACGGAACGACGAAAGGACTGATCCGCGCCCTTGCTGCATACGATGTTGCCGGAAAAAACGTCGTGGCCCAGCTGTACGGCGACACTGCGCCAAAGCTTCGGCAGTTTTTCCTTGCGCGCGGCGCATCGTATACGGAACTGTTGCCATACCGGCACGTCGCCCCGGATGAGGAAACGCTTGAAGCGTTGTACAACGAAGTCGTCGGACGCGAGGTTGATGCCGTCTGTTTTACATCGGCGATGCAAGTCCGCTTTTTCTTTTCGTTCGCCCGTGAAAAAAAGGAGGTCGAACCGCTGCTTGAGGCGTTTCGCACCGATGTTGTCGCCTGCGCCGTCGGCCAAGTGACGCAAGAAGCGCTCGAAGAAGAAGGGGTCAGCCGCGTCATCGCGCCGGAACATGAGCGAATGGGAGCGATGATCGTGACGCTCGCCCGCTATTTTGATGCTTAAGCCCGTTAGAGGGCTTTTTTTGTTTTATATAACTTGTTGATCCTGTTATACAAAAAAACTATTTATTTTAACGTGTTATATTACTCTGTTTAATAAAAAAATTGAAACTGTTTATTTTTTGTCACAGTTTTCCAAGCCTTTTTCACTTATAATGAAAATGGGGGATGCATTTTTTGTATTGGGAGGGGGATGACAATGCTGCCTACGACAAATGAACAAGGCTTTTTTGAGATCCGCCTTGAGTCAATCGGCGGACTCGGGGCCAACTTGGCGGGAAAGATGCTCGCCGAAGCGGGCGTGTTATGGTCGGGGCTTAATGGGTCGAACTTTTCTTCCTATGGCTCCGAGAAAAAAGGAACGCCGGTGAAAAGCTTTATCCGTTTTTGTGAGCCGCATATTGAGATTCGCGATCATAGCCCGATTATGGCTCCACATGTGATCGGCGTGTTCCATGAAGCGCTCGCCAAGATGGTGGACGTGACGAGCGGCCTCGCCGCCGACGGGACGGCGGTCGTCAACTCGACGCGCGAGTTCGCTGAGATTCGCCGCGATTTGCGCCTGCCTTATGGGACGTTGGCTGTCGTCGATGCGCTTGGCATCGCTGTTGAGGAACGGGTGAAAATCAATACACCGATGCTAGGGGCGTTGTTGCGCGTTTGTTCCTTTATTGAACCGGAAGCGATGGAAACGGTTATTCGCCGGACGTTTTCAACGAAGGCGCCGCACTTGATTGAAGCGAACGTTCGCGCGTTTCGCCGCGGCTACGAAGAAGTGCGGTTTCATACTGCTGCCGCTTCCATGGAGGCGAAGAAGTTCGTTCGGCCGCTCCCCCGGTTTGGCTATGAAACCCAGTTAATCGGCGGGGTCATTGTCGCCGGCGGGAACAGTTTGTTGAAGAATGTAAGCGGTTCCCGGCAAGGGTTTTTGCCGCGCTGGGAGGCGGACAAATGCATTCATTGCGTCGCCTGTGACAATGTTTGCCCCGACCTTTGTTTCGTCTGGGAAGAACGGGTGGACAAAAAAGGACGGAAGCAAATGTTTTTAGCCGGTCTTGACTACCAATATTGCAAAGGTTGTTTAAAATGCGTCGAAGCGTGTCCGACGGCCGCCTTAACAGCCGAGCGGGAGACGCCGGGGTTTGCCGAAGCGCATTCGCTGAAATATTCGTTTTCGTTTAGGAAAGGGGGAGCGGAAGCATGGCAATGATTGAAAAAGAGGTCGAGCGGACGAATCGCGCTGTGCAGGAGACGACGTTTGCTTCTGGCAATGAAATGGCGGCGTTGGCGGCGAGCCAAATTAACTATCACATTATGGGGTACTTCCCGATTACCCCATCTACGGAAATCGCCCAACTGCTCGATCAAATGAAGGTGCGGGGGGAACACGATACAAAACTCATTCCCGCCGACGGCGAGCACGGTTCGGCGGGGATTTGTTACGGCGCATCGCTGATGGGCGCGCGCGTACTGAACGCGACGAGCGCCAACGGGCTCATGTATATGCTTGAACAGCTGCCGGTGCAATCAGGCACCCGCTTCCCGATGGTGCTCAATCTCGTCACCCGTTCGGTCAGCGGCCCGCTTGACATTCACGGCGACCATTCTGATTTGTATTTTACACTCAACACCGGCTGGGTCGTGCTGTTGGCCCGGACGCCGCAAGCAGTCTACGATATGAACGTCATGGCGCTCAAAATCGCCGAACACGAAGACGTCCGCCTTCCGGTCATCATCGCCTATGACGGGTTTTTTACGTCGCACCAAAAACGGAAAGTTCATTACTTCCGCGACCGCGAAACGGTGCAGGCGTTTATCGGCCCGCGCAAAGAAGGGTTTCCGACCGCGGCCGATCCGAAACGGCCGGTGACGATCGGGGCGCATATGGGCGGCGATGACTTGATCAACAACCATTATCAGCAATCGGTCGCTTTATACCGGGCCGGCGACGTGTTCCGGCAGGTGGCGGCCGAATACGAAAAATGGTCAGGGCGCCGCTATGAGCCGCTTGATTTGTATCGGATGGACGATGCCGACGTGGCGCTGTTTTTGTTGAACTCGGCGGCTGAGACAGCGAAAGATGTCGCCGACCGCTTGCGGAAACAAGGAGTGAAAGCGGGCGTCGTCAGCCCGAACATCATTCGTCCGTTCCCGGCTGATGAAATCCGGCAGGCACTGAAACACGTGAAAGTGCTCTTAATTGGCGAACGGGCCGATTCGTACGGGGCTTACGGGGCGAACATGACGCATGAAGTGAAAGCGGCGCTGCAGGAAGACCGCGACAATGAGACGATCGTGGTAAGCCGCGTCTACGGCCTTGGAGGCAAAGATTTTTACACCGAAGATGCGGAAGCGTTGTTCCGCATGGCCATCGAGGTGATGGAAAACGGCCGGGCCGAAAAGCCGTTTGACTATTTCGGCCATGTGCCCGGACAGCCTGAACAGCAGCCGAAGCGTCTGCTTGAGCCGCTCCACGGCGATGCGTTCCGCACCGGGCTGATCCATGTGGCAATGGATGAAAAAACGAAACGGTTGAATGTGAAAATTCCGCCGCTTAGGGCGCTGACCGCCAAGCCGAAGCGGCTCGCCCCGGGGCATGGGGCATGTCCGGGATGCGGCATTTTCCCAGGGCTTGAACTCTTTTTCAAAGGAATTGAAGGCGATATCGTCGTCTTGTTCCAAACCGGGTGTGCGTATGTCGTCTCCGCCGCTTATCCGTACAGCGCGCACAAACAGACGATGGTGCACAACTTGTTCCAAAACGGGGCGGCGACGCTGTCGGGGATGGTTGAAGCCTTCTTTGAACTGAAACGGCGCGGGGAACTGAACGTATCGGACGATGTAACGTTTGTGATGGTGACGGGCGACGGCGGAATGGACATCGGCATGGGGTCGGCCATCGGGGCGGCGCTGCGCAACCATAAGCTTATCATCATTGAATATGACAATGAAGGCTATATGAACACCGGGGCGCAAATGTCGTATTCCACCCCGATGGGGCACATGACCACCACAACCGGGGTCGGGAACACGCAGCGCGGGAAATCGTTCCACCATAAAGATACGCCGCAAATTATGGCGGCGACGAATATCCCTTATGTTTTCACCGGTACGGAGGCGTTTCCGCAAGACTTGGTGAAAAAGGCGGCGAAAGCGCAATGGTACGCCCAACATGAAGGGACAGTGTACGGCAAGCTGCTCATCACTTGCCCGTTGAACTGGAAATCGGAGGAGCGATACGGGGAAAAAATTTTGGAGGCCGCTGTGAATTCGTGTTTCTTCCCGCTGTATGAAGTGGAACGGGGGAAAACGACGATCACGTACGACCCGGAAGCGAAAGGGCGCCGCGTCCCGTTAAGTGAATGGTTGAAGTACATGGGGAAAACGAAACATTTGTTGCAGAAAGAAAACGAGGGTCTGCTACACGAGTTAGAACAAGAGGTCGAGCGGAGATGGAGCATTTTAAAAGCGAAACATGAGCATCCATATTTATAAGAAGCAGCGGTTCGCTGTTTTTGTTGCACGCTTGTTGCGTGCCCTTTTTTTGCCGAGGTGTGTGATATCGCTCACAACGGCGAAGGCGTCACCCGCGGTATAATGGAGGCAACGAACCGAGCAAAAGGAGGAGTCGATGATGCATTCGTTTTGCCATATGGGAGGTCCTGAAGGAGTAAAACTATGCGCCGGGTTGGCGCAACTAAAGCAGGAGCATGGCCCGTTGCGCGCCCAAATGGAGCAGCTGCTCGCCACAGCGGAAGCGATCGGCCAAGGGGCAGACCGTAACTGGCGTGAGCCGCTCGCTGAGCTGCGGAAAAAAACAGCGTCATTTGTTGCGGTGTTGGATCCGCACTCTGAGCGGGAAGAGGGCGTCTTATTCCCGATGATGGCCGAATACATCGGGCGGACGAGCGGGCCGATCGCGGTGATGGAATACGAACACGAGCAGGCGAAAGCGCGTCTTTCGATGTTTTTGGAGAAAACCACCCATTTGCCGGAAACGGTGGACAGCGAACAGGCGTTAACGCTCGCCGGCGCGGTCATTGAGGCGCATCATATTTTGGATGAGCATTTTATGAAGGAAGAAAATGTGCTGTTTCCGATGGCGGAGCGGCTGTTATCGGCTGAGGAGAAAGAGGAGTTGTTGGCACGCATTAACGAGTGACGATGGAACGAAAAACGGGATGCTCCATATAAGGAAGCATCCCGTTTTCTTCATGGCGCGCCGATTGATCAGTTTGGCGCCGGACCGTGATGGAGAGGAACGGGATGCGGATGAACGGCATCCCGTTTTCTGTGATGACGGTCTCGGGTGTGGGTTTCATGCTGTTTCCCGCTTACTGGGCGCGGTCAAGCGAATCAACGGATTTTGGCACCCGCTTCCGGTAGACGACGTAGCTGCGCTGCAAGTAGCGGAGCGGGAAACTGAATACGTGAACGAGACGGGTGAACGGCCAGACGGCGAACAAGCCGAACGCGGACAGAATATGGATTTTGAACCAAAGCGGCACCGTTTCCATGTAGGCTGGGTCCGGACGGAACGTGAGAAGGCCGCGGAACCATGGACCGATCGTCGTCCGGTAGTCAAAGCCGTGTGAGTTGACGTTCAGCAGCGTCGATGATAACCCGCTCGCGATCACGGCGAGCAAAAATCCGAGCGCGACCCAGTCGCCGGTGCTGCTTGTCACCCGCACGCGTTTGACCGTCAGGCGGCGGCGGAATAAGATGACCAACCCAACAAACGCGGCCAAGCCAGCCGGAATGCCGCCCGCCAAGGCGATGACGTGGTATGTCTCCTCCGTCACGCCAAGCGCTTCATAAAACGGCTCAGGAATGAGAATACCCATCACATGGCCGACAAACACGAACAAAATGCCCCAGTGAAAGAGCAAGCTGCCAAGGCGCAGCTGTTTTTTCTCCAACAGCTCGCTCGATTTGGACGTCCAACCAAACTGGTCGCGCTGGTAGCGCCAAATATGGCCGGCGACAAATAGGACAAGCGCCAAATACGGAACAATCACCCAGAGAAATTGGCTAACCATGCCGTTGCACTTCCTTTCGGAATCGGCGTCACGCCGAGTTGAGTTAATGTGTGATTCAACACTTGAAACAGCTGGGCATATGGGCTGCCCGCCGCGGCCAGCCGGTCGCCGATTTCACGGATGTGGCTGGCATAGTCGGCAAGCAAGGCGATGGCATGCTCCTGATCCGCATACGCCATCCATTCGAGCATCAGCGGCAAGTAGTCGGGCAGTTCGTGATCGGGGATGGCGAATCCTGCCGCTTCGTAGCGCGCTTTTAAGGCGACGAGTTCAACCCCGCGCTCCCGCTGTTCGCCGTTCGTCATATACGTCAAGTACAAATTCGTTTTTTTGCCGAAATCAAACGTGTCCACATACCGCTCCATCCGCTTTCGGGCCGGGATGGCGGCGATTTGTTCAGCAAACGACAAAAGCGGCGTACGAACGGCCTCATCGTCAAGCGAGCGGATGGCGTCTAAGCAGTCTGAGAGCGATTCGGCCCACTGTTCGTCCGGATAAGACAACAAATACGACACACACAAAAAGATCGTTTGTTGTTGTTCGCTGTTCATCATAAATCCTCCATTTTTATTGTTCAAGGGGAAAGGGGGCGGGGCCCCGCCTTCTCCCTCTACAGCGTGCCGCAAGCGCCCGGGCCGCCGGCGAATGCCAGTCCGCAGCTGCCTTGTTCCGCATACAAGTCGGCCACTTCTTCGCGGTGCGACGCCGGGATAACAAAGCGGTCTTCGTATTTGGCGATCGCAAGCAGGCGGTACATTTCTTCGATATCTTCGCGGCTTAAGCCGAGCGATTCGATGAGGCGAATGTCCGGTTGTTTGTTTGTTTGTATCGCCCGCATGTACGAACGCATCGCCGCCATTTTTTTCAATGTCGTGCGGATATGCGCCGTATCGCCCGCCGTCAACAAGTTCGCCAAATATTCGATCGGAATGCGCATGTTGTCAATCGCCGGGAAAATGTCATCGGCGCTGGCGTTGCTTCCTTTTCCTTCGATCGTATTCATGATCGGGCTAAGCGGCGGAATGTACCACACCATCGGCAGCGTCCGGTATTCCGGATGGAGCGGCAAGGCGATTTTCCAGTCGACGATCATTTTGTAAATCGGCGAACGCTGCGCGGCGGCGATCCATTCGTCCGGAATGCCGGCTTCTTTCGCGGCGGCGATGACGGCCGGATCGTTCGGATCAAGGAAAATATCAAGCTGGGCGTGGTACAGCTGTTTCTCATCTGCGACGCTCGCCGCTTCTTTCACTTTATCTGCGTCATACAACATCACGCCGATGTAGCGGATACGGCCGACGCATGTTTCCGAACAAATCGTCGGCAAACCGGCTTCGATGCGCGGGAAGCAGAGGGTGCATTTTTCCGCTTTGTTCGTCTGCCAGTTGAAATACACTTTTTTGTACGGGCAGCTTGTCACGCAATACCGCCATGCGCGGCAGGCGTTTTGGTCGACGAGGACGATGCCGTCCTCGTCGCGTTTGTACATGGCGCCTGACGGGCAGCTTGATACGCATGACGGATTGAGGCAATGTTCGCAAATGCGCGGCAAGTACATCATAAAGACGTCCTCAAATTCCGCCTGAATCGACTCCTCCATTTTGACGACGTTCGGGTCGCGCAGCCCTGTGACGTGGGCGCCGGCCAAGTCGTCTTCCCAGTTCGGCCCCCATGACAGTTCCATCCATTCGCCGGTGATGCTGGATTTCGGCCGGGCAACCGGTTGGTATTGTTTTTGCGGGCTGTTCGTCAATGTTTCATAGTCGTAGTTCCACGGCTCGTAATAATCGTCGATCGTCGGCTGGTACGGGTTGTAGAACAAGTTGACGAGCCGCGTCGCCTTCGGGCCGGACTTGAGCCGCAATTCGCCGTTTTTCAACTCCCAACCGCCTCTATATTTCTCTTGGTCTTCCCATTGTTTCGGGTAGCCGATTCCCGGTTTCGTTTCCACGTTGTTAAAGTACATGTATTCAGCACCAGGGCGGTTCGTCCATGTGTTTTTGCATGTGACGCTGCATGTGTGGCAGCCGATGCATTTGTCCAAATTCATCACCATGCCGACTTGCGCTTTAATCTTCAAGCCAATCAACCTCCTCGAGTTTGCGGATGACGACGTACAAGTCGCGTTGGTTGCCCGTCGGTCCGTAATAGTTAAATCCGTAGCTTAATTGTGCATACCCGCCGATCATGTGCGTCGGTTTCACATGAATGCGCGTCGGGCTGTTATGCGTGCCGCCGCGGTTGTTCGTCAGCTTCGTGCCCGGCACGTTAATATGGCGGTCTTGCGCGTGATGCATGAACGCCATGCCGCGCGGCAGCCGGTGGGAGACGACAGCGCGGGCGACGACGACGCCGTTTTCGTTGAAACATTCGATCCAGTCGTTGTCGCTGATGCCGGCTTCCGCCGCGTCATCTTTGTTCATCCAGACGGTCGGCCCGCCGCGGAAAAGCGTCAACATCGGCAAGGAATCGAAATACATGCTGTGGACCGACCATTTGTTATGCGGCGTCAAATAGTTCAGGACGACTTCTTTGCCGTTTTCTTCAGGGCGTTTGTTTGAAAACGGACGGTGCGGCAACACCGGTTTGAACGTCGCCATCGCTTCGCCGAACTCGTGCATCAGTTCGTGGTCGATGTAATACGACTGCCGGCCGGTTAACGTCCGCCACGGAATGAGCCGTTCGACATTCGTTGTAAACGGCGAGTAGCGCCGCCCGCCTTTTTCCGAGCCGCTGAACGCCGGCGAGGTGATGACCGTTTTCGGCTGGGCGGTGATTTGTTCGAATGTAAAGCATTCTTCTTCGCGCTCTTTCGCTAAATCGGCGAGTTCTAGATCCGTCTTTTTCTCGAGCGCTTCCCACGCTTTGACGGCCATTTTCCCGTTGGTGGTCGATGACAGCGTCAAAATCGCTTCCGCCGCTTTTTTCGCCTCGCTAATGTCCGGGCAGCCATCGGCGATCGAAGCGCGCCGGACGGTGCCGAGCCGGCGTTTCAATTGTTCGTACTCGTCTTTCGCCGACCAAGAAATCCCTTTTGTGCCGATCGGTTGGCGGGCGACGTTCGGACCTAAGGCGGTCATCTGGTCGTAAATCAGCGTATAGTCGCGCTCGATGACGTGAATGTTCGGCATCGTTTTGCCCGGGATCGGTTCGGTTTCTCCCTTGCTCCAGTCTTTCACTTCACCGAACGGCTGCGCGAGCTCTTGCGCCGTATCGTGCAGCAGCGGGGTGGCGACGACTTCTTTCATCGGCTTTAAGCCGGCTTGTTTCGCCACATCGGATACCGCTTTGGCGAGCGATTTGAAAATATCCCAGTCCGAGCGCGCTTCCCAAAGCGGAGGCACGGCCGGGTTGAACGGATGGACGAACGGGTGCATGTCGGTGCTGCTTAAGTCGTGTTTTTCATACCAAGTCGCCGCCGGCAAGACAACGTCCGAGTAAAGCGCCGTTCCGGCCATGCGGAAGTCTAGGTTGACGAGCAAGTCGAGCTTGCCTTCCGGCGCTTCGTCGCGCCAACGGATTTCTTCCGGGCGCAGGCTGTCGCGGTCGTCGTTTAACAAGCCGTTCGTTGTGCCGAGCAAATGTTTTAAGAAATATTCGTGTCCTTTGCCGGAGCTTGAAATTAAGTTGGCGCGCCAGACGATCAAGTTGCGCGGGAAGTTGGCCTCATCGTCCGGATCTTCAATGGCAAACTGCAGCTTTTTCTCTTTCAGCTGTTTCGCGACATAGGCGCCGATTTCTTCCGGCGTGCGGGCTCCATGGCGCACCGCTTCTTCATACAATTCAATGCCGTTTTTGTTAAACGTTGGGTACGACGGCAGCCAGCCGAGCCGCGCAGCCAAGACGTTGTAATCGCCCGGATGCGAGTAGCGCGATTTGTTGGCCAATGGCGAGACGAGCCCATCGACGGGCTGCTGTTCATAACGCCACTGGTCGGTCGCAAAGTAGAAGAACGATGTGCCGTTTTGCAGTTTCGCCGGCCCGACCCAGTCGCGGGCGGTGGCGATCGTTTGCCATCCTTCCGCCGGCCGCAGCTTCTCCTGCCCGACGTAATGCGCCCAGCCGCCGCCGTTCACCCCTTGGGCGCCGACGAACAACACTAAGTTCAACACAGCGCGGTAAATCGTATCGGAGTTGTACCAATGGTTGATTCCCGCGCCGACGATAATCATCGACCGGCCGTTTGTATCAATGGCGTTGTCAGCGAATTCGCGGGCGATTTTGACGACAAGTTCGCGCTTGACGCCGGTGATGGCCTCTTGCCACGCCGGGGTGAACGGAACGTTGTCATCGTACGAGCGGGCGACCGTGCCGCCGATGCCGCGGTCGATGCCGTAGTTGGCCAAAATTAAATCATAGACAGTTGTGACATAGACGTCGCCCGTTTCGGTTTGCACTTTTTTGACTGGAACGGCGCGCTCGATCGTTTTGCCGCCCTCATCAGTGAAATACGGGAGCTGGATGGACATGACCTCATCTTCGCACCCTAAAAACGACAGGCGCGGCTCAAGCGGCTGTCCCGTTTCCTCATCGACAAGGCGCAAGTTCCATTTTCCTTTGTCTTCCCAGCGCGTGCCGATCGTTCCGTTCGGCACGGCAAACGAATCGGTGTTCTCATCGTAGACGACCGGTTTCCATTCAGCGTTTCCGGCTGGTTTGCCAAGATCTTTCGCCAAGAGGAAGCGGCCGGCCGTCCATGCGCCGCCGTCTTGTTTTAAGGTGACGACGAACGGAAAATCGGTGTACGTTTTCGCATATTGTTCAAAATATGGAATGGTTCGTTTGACATAATATTCGTTTAAAATGACGTGCCCCATCGCCATTGCCAAGGCGCCGTCCGTTCCTTGCTTCACCGACAGCCAGTCGTCGGCGAATTTCGTCGACTCGGCGTAGTCCGGGCTGACGGATACAACTTTTGTGCCGCGGTAGCGCACCTCAGCCAAAAAGTGGGCGTCCGGCGTCCGGGTGAGCGGGACGTTCGAGCCCCATGTGATGATATAGCCGGCGTTGTACCAGTCACTCGATTCCGGCACATCGGTTTGATCGCCCCAAATTTGCGGCGAGGCCGGCGGCAAGTCGGCATACCAGTCGTAAAAGCTTAACATCGGTCCGCCCATCAGCTGCATAAACCGCGACCCGGCGGCATGGCTGACCATCGACATCGCCGGAATCGGCGAGAAGCCGACGTTGCGGTCCGGTCCATATTTCACAACCGTGTACAACAAGGAAGCGGCAACCAGTGTCAACGCTTCATCCCAGCTGATGCGGACAAACCCGCCTTTTCCGCGCGCTTGTTTGTAGCGTTTTGCTTTTTCGCGGTCTTCGACGATGCTTTTCCACGCTTCAAGCGGGTTGTTCGGATGAGCTGCGAGCGCCTCGCGCCACATGTCGATCAACACGCCGCGCACGTACGGATATTTGACGCGCAGCGGGCTGTACATATACCACGAGAAGCTCGCGCCGCGCGGGCAGCCGCGCGGTTCAAAGTCCGGCATATCCGGCCCGGTCGACGGGTAGTCGAGCTGCTGCCCTTCCCATGTGACGATGCCGTTTTTAACATAAATGTTCCAACTGCATGACCCGGTGCAGTTGACGCCATGGGTCGAGCGGACGACTTTGTCGTGCTGCCAGCGGCGGCGGTATGCGTCTTCCCAGGCGCGGTCGCCGTAAGTTGTCTCACTGTGGCCGTCGGCTTGGCGCTCAACCGGCCGAATATATTTGAAACGGTTGGTGAGCGGGGATCGTTTTCGTTTCATTTCGTTCACTCCTTATTTGCGTTTTGTACTTTTAACTATAGCCATGATGTCAATAACGCGATGTTAACTTTGTCACACTTCGCGGCATTGTCACAAATTCGTCAAAGAAACGAACAAATATTCTTTCGTGTGGTATAATGGGGAAAACGAGGGAGGTTTGAGGGGATTTTTGTGCGATATTCAAGTCATGTCATTGCTTCGTTATGTCTCGGCGCGGCAGCGGCAGCGCATACGGCGCTGCCGTTTACCGCTGCTTATACGGCGGGGCTTGCCATCGGCAGCTTGCTTCCGGATATTGATGAGCCGTCTTCCTATGTCGGACGCCGTTCGTTTGGCATTTCAGGCAAAGTGAAAGAAGCGTTCGGCCATCGCGGCATGACCCATTCGCTCATCGTCTGGGGGGGGCTCGCCGCGCTCGTCTGGCGCGACTCGGCGTCGCCGTTTGCCGCGGGGCTTGTGCTCGGCTACTTGTTTCATATTGTGGAAGACTTTTTTTCCGTCCAAGGAGTGCCGCTGTTTTGGCCGTTTTCATCGAAGCGGTGGAAAGTGCCGCTCTATCGGACAGGAAAAGGGATGGAAAAAGCGCTTGTGTACATGGCATTAGCCGGATTCGTATACTTTGGCGTCAACGGCTTGTTCCGGGAATGGTGGCGGTCGCTGCTGTTCGGTTGGTAAGTTCGGTTATAGTGGGGAAAAAGAGGAAATAGAAGGGACGGCGGCGAATACGTATAACGAAGGGACAAAAGAGACGGGGGAGAGAGGAAGATGCGCGAACAATATCCGGTGCTTCCCGGCGCCGAGCCGTTTTATGCCGAACATGGGCCGGTCGGGGTGTTGCTCGTACACGGATTCACGGGCACGCCCCACAGCATGCGTCCGCTCGCTCAGGCGTATGCGAAGGCGGGGTATACGGTTTGCCTGCCGCGCTTGAAAGGGCATGGAACGCATTACAAAGAGATGGAGCAGACGACGTTCCATGATTGGATTGATTCGGTTGAGGAAGGATATGAATGGCTGAAAGAACGGTGCGGGACGATTTTTGTCACCGGGCTGTCGATGGGCGGGACGCTGACGCTTTACATGGCGGAACGGTATTCGTCCATCCGCGGCATCGTGCTCATTAACGCGGCGATTGACATTCCGGCCATCCGCACCGGGATGGCGGCCGAAGGCGAAGTGCCGCGATATTTGGACTCAATCGGCTCCGATTTGAAAGATCCGGAGGCAAAAGAGTTGTCGTACGAGAAAACGCCGACCGCTTCGCTCGTGCAGTTGGATGGGCTGATGGAGCTGGTGAAAAGCGAGCTGGAACGCGTGGCATGCCCGGCGTTGATTTTCGTCTCGGACGAGGACCATGTCGTGCCCCCTGAGAACGCCGATATCATTTTTCGCGGCATTCAATCGTCAGACAAAGAGATCGTTCGGCTCGAAAACAGCTATCATGTCGCGACGCTTGATTACGATCAACTGTTCATAATCGAGCGGTCGCTCCAATTTTTCGCCAAGCACTCGGGATAACCGGGTCGATTTTGCGCCCATCCTGGCCAAAACGGGATGGGTCATTTCTTTTTCATTGGTCGTTATGTTTCTCAAAAAAATGGATGGCTGTTTCCGAAAGATTGTTCTAAACTTTAGTAGGTAGCAAGAAGCTTAGACAGATGAAACGAAGGAGTTTCGTTATATGAAAATAGAAACGATCGCATCGCTTGTGAAAGAAAAACGAATCATCGACGCCCTCGCTGAGGTGCGGCCATATCTTGAAACGACCGGGCCGTTTCATTGGCGGTCGCTGCTCGGGGCATGGGACAATGTGGAACCGTTTCAGGCGCTCATCCGCTTGTTCGATTATGCGCTCATGTACCGCCATAGCGGACTTGTCGCCCGGTATGCCCATCGCAAGTTCAACACGCTGCAGACGCTCGCTTGGATGTGTGACGAGTGGCTCGATCAACGCCGGCCGCTTGATGTCGAGGACGCGCTCATGCCGCGGCTTTCGGCCGCGCTCGAAGACAAGAAGGACGAGTCCGATGAATCGATCGCCCGAGCGGCGTTTGCGTTGGTGCGCGCTTTGCTCGATATGCAGCGGATCGACGAGGCGCGCAAATGGATGGAGGTGGTCGCCCGTTATGAAGTTGTACCAATGAACGATAAATGGGGCTATTTTTATATGGAAACGGGCGACCGGAAACAGGCGGAACACGTTCTCCGCGCCGGACTGAACGATCCGGAGCGCGGCGATATGTGCTATTTGCTTCTCGCTGATTTGTACGCGCTTGACGGCCGCCACGACGAAGCGCTGGCGGCGTTGGAAGAAGGAAAGCGGCGGTTTCCGCAAGTGTTGGCGTTTGACGCTGAGCGCGTGCGCCGCCTGCGCGATGTGCGCGCTTACCGGGAGGCGCTTATGGCGATGGAGGAGCTGGACCGGGTGAACCCGTTTCATATGCACCGCCGCTATTTTGCTCATATGCGCGCCGAGTTGTACTACCGGCTTGGCGAATGGGAGAAGCTTCAATCGCTTGTGAGAGAAGAGCCGCCATTGGAAAAAACGCCGTATGCCCGCGCCCTTAGGCGGCGAGACGAGCGGGCGGTCGCGCTGCCGCTTGTGCCGGTCGTGCAAAAGCATAACTATTGCGTGCCGGCGAGTTTGGAAATGATGCTTCGCTTGCTCGGCGCTCCGCGGACGCAAGATGAGGTGGCCGAGCATATTTTTGATGTGCGCGGCTCAAAGTTGTCAACGACCGTTCATTATTTGGAACAACTCGGGTTTGTTTGCCGCTTTTTCACCGGCTCGCCGCCGCGTTGGAAGCGGCTTATTGACGAAGGCGTGCCCGTGCTGCTCAGCGTCGATTACGAGCAGTCGTCCCATGTGCAAGTGCTGTTCGGCTACGACGAACGAATGCAGTCGTTTTACGTTCAAGATCCGAACTTCTTTGACCCGTTTGTCGTCCCAGAAGAGGAGCTCGAAACGTGGTACGCCGGAACACATTATTTGTCGATTGTTGCGCTTCCCCGGGAAAAAGCGGCGCTTGCCGCCGCGCTCCCGGAAGAGGAAGACCGCTATTTCCGCGGGTTGCACGCGTTGGCGGAAAAAATGGATGAGGATGAACAGGCGCATTTTGATGCATTCGTCGCCTTTTTGCGCAAGCATGAGCACATCCCGTACACATGGCTGTATGTGATGAAGCATTTTGGCAGCGATGAGGCGAAGCCGCTTGTATTGGAGTGTACGAATCGTGTTCTAACGGAATACCCCGGGCATAACGATTTGCTGCTGATGGCGGCGAAAGCCTACATGCATGCCCAAGAAATAGAGCGGGCGGAAGAGGTGCTCGAGCGGGTGAAAGGAAAGGCGCAAAGTTCGTTGTACCACTATTTGCGCGGCCGCATCGCCTTTTTTGCCAGCCGTTATGAAGAGGCGGCCCGCTATTTCCGGACTTCGCTCCAGCTTGATCCCGACCAGCCGGAAGTGTGGAGCTATTTTGGACTCGCGCTGGCGTATGCCGGTCAGATCGAAAAGGGGCTGCTCGGGTCGCGCACGGCAGTCCGTTTGTACCCAGGGGATGTGTTTGTCGAAACGAATCACGGTGTGCTGTTGTTTCATGCGAAGCGATTTGTGGAAGCGCGCGACTGGTTTGACCGCCTCGTGCGCCGCGAGCGGCGTGATGCGTATCTTTGGTATGAGCGGGCCCGCTGCGACCGGGAGCTCGGCCGCCGGCGCAAGGCAGAGCGCGGCTTTCAGGCGGCGAAAGCGCTCGACCCGCGCGAACCGCACCCGTACTTGGCGCTTGCCGACTTATATGCCGACCTTGGCGAACGCCAAAAGGCGAAGGCCATGCTTGAAGAAGCGCTTTCCGCCGCGGAACGATTGGCGCCGCTATACGTCCGCCTTGGCGATCTTTATTTAGAGGAAGGCGAGACGGAACAAGCGGTTTCGTGCTACCGGGAGGCGATCCGCCATGATGGTGAGGACGTGTTCGCGCATCTCGGTTTGGCGGCCGCCCTTGCAGAACGCGGGGATATGGATGAGGCGCGCCGGTATGTGATCGAGCAGCGCACCCGGTTTGCCGCCAACAGCGAATATTGGCTGAACGCGGGAAGATGGCTGATCGCTCACGGGTTCGCCGATGAGAAAACAGAACGGGAAACCGCATTGTCATGGTTGGAGGAGGGGCTGCGCCTCGCTGAGTTTGACGCCGAGGAAGCGTACGAATTTTATATTGAGCAGTTAACAACACCCGCCCTTGTGAAGCGCGGCCAGGCGTTTTTGGCACAACTTGTCTCGGCTCGCCCAAAACTCGCTTCAGCCCATTCCGCTCTCGGCGTCCTTTATGAGCGGCAAGGACGGCCGTCGAAGGCTATGGGGTTGTACCGCGAAGCTGCCGCCATGGGCCATGCGTCTTCTCTCTTTCGGCTGGCGGAACTGTGCGCCTCGCTCGGCCGATACGAAGAGGCGAAACGCCATTATGAAACGTGCCTGGCGGCCGACCCGTCGCTTGCTCTCTGCCATTTTCGTTTGGCTGCGCTCGATGAGGCAGAGGGAAATGAAGAACGGCAGCGCGCGCATTTGCTTCAGGCGGTTCGCCTTGCCCCGTTGCGCGCAAATATTGAACAGCTGGCAGCGATCATCGACCCCCAGGCGCTGCTTCAGGCGTTGGCTGACGCCCGTCCGCACGCGGGGGATGCGTGGTACTATGACAGCATCGGATACGTGTATGGAGCGCTCGGGCGCCGCGATCAAGAAAAGGCGGCGGTCGAGAAGGCGCTTGCCCTTGCGCCGGATCATCATGAAGTGCTCCGCCATTTGGCGATGGTGCTCATGAGGGAAGGGCGCCAAAAAGAGGCGGTCAAACTGCTCGAACAGTTGATGATGCGCCATCCTGACGATGAATCGTTGTATTCGGCGTACGTCGCTCTGTTTCCGAAAACGATGCGCGGCTTAGGGAAGCTTCGCCATCGGTTGGAGCGGCTAAAGACAAGCCGTGAGGCGAAAGGCGTTATGTATCGAAACGCGGCCGCCGCCCTCCTTCCGTATTTGGAAGAGGAACAGAACGAAAACGACGAGCCGGTGCGGTGGTGGACAAAAGCGAAGAGATGGATCGGGACGGTTACCTTGTTTTCCATCGTGACCGACTTGTACGAAGACGCGATCCGCCTCAATCGACGCCATGTGGAAGTGTACGGGCAGCTCGCTCGCTTTTATGCGGCGATCGAGCTGGAGGATGATGCCATCAACACGTGGCGCAAAGCGCTCGCCCGCGTGTGGGATTCTTCATTGGCGCGTGAATTCGTCGAACACTTGTTGAAGGCCGACGATGAGAAGAAGCGCCAAGAAGCCAAGCGGTGGCTTGACCGGCTAGTAGCTGATGACCCGGACGATGTCGAACTGCGCGTGTTGCAGGCGGTCGTTTGGCTTCAAGAAGGGCAACACGAAAAAGCTGAGCGGCAGCTGCAGGCGATCGTGGCGGAAGAACCGCTCGCCCGTGAGGCGCTCATATTGCTTGGAGAGCATTATATGGAAACAGACCGCGATCAAGAAGCAGCGGCGCTTTGGGAGCGCTGCGCTGATTGGTACCCCGAGGACGAAGAATTTCACATGCACCTGGCGGCTGCTTATGAAGCAGTGAGCCGCATCGATCAGGCGCTCGCGGCAATTGAACGATGCGTTCACGCGGCTAAAGATGCTCGACTTCGCTATGAACGAGCCCGCTATCTCGCGCTGCTTGGCCGTCTTGACGAGGCGGGGCAAGAGCTTCGGGCGGCGCTGGCGGCCGATGAAAGCGGGGAGCTGGCCGTCTTGGCGGCCGACGAGCCGGCGTTTCAACGCTTAGAGCGGATATGAACCAATTGTTGCTTTTCTTTCGACTGAAAGTTTGCTATCGTAGGAAAGGGAACAATCGAAAGGCGAAAGAGAGGTGGACGCATGGAAGCGCCTATTGATTTGCTTGCCTATATGTCGCTTGTCGGTGCGCTGTGGATCATCATGAAAGGATATATGGGCGTGCACCGGGCGACGAAATCATTGTTTTATGAGCCAACGTTAGCCTCAGTTCGTGAGCGGGAGGCGGCAGGAGGCGTCAAACGAGCGGCGCTTCCATCGCGCCCCTTGTTTTTGCCGCAGCGGCGGAAAATTCCGGTCCGGGAACGGGCAAACCGGACGGATGAGGATGGAAGGCCTTCGTCTTCATCAACGTAACGCACTTTTGCTAGATGATGAAGGAGGGCTTTTCATGAAAAAATGGTTGTTTGTTCTGCTTGGTGCAGCGCTGCTTCTTTCCGGCTGCAACCGCAATGAACCGATTGACGAACATAGCCAAGGGATTTGGAACCATTATTTTGTTTATCCGATGTCGAAGCTCCTTTTGGCGCTTGGACACTGGTTCGGCGACAACTACGGCATTGCCATTATTGTGTTGACGCTGATCGTCCGGTTTTGCTTGCTGCCGCTCATTTTGAAGCAGTTTCGCGCATCGTTCGCTATGCAAAAACTGCGCCCGGAACTGTTGAAGCTGCAAGAAAAGTATAAAAGCAAAGACCCGGAAACGCAGCGCAAGCTCCAGCAGGAAATGGTGCAGCTGTATCAAAAGCACGGCGTCAACCCGGCGAGCGGCTGCCTGCCGGTGCTCATTCAAATGCCGATTTTTATGGCGCTTTATTACGCGATTTCGCGGACGCAGGAAATTAAAACGCATTCGTTCTTATGGGTCGAGCTCGGCCATCGCGATCCGTATTTCATTTTGCCCGTTTTGGCGGCGCTGACGACGTTCATTTCACTTCGTCTCTCGCCGTCAATGACCGAAGAACAACTGCCGCAACTAGCGATGATGTCGTACATCATGCCGGTCATGATTTTTATCGGCGCCAGCTCCGTCCCATCGGCGCTGTCGCTTTACTGGGTTGTCGGCGGCTGCTTCTCGATCATCCAGTCGCTCATTTTGCGCAGCCAGCTGAAGGCGGCGAAAGCGGCGGAAAACAACTAACACCATGATAAATGTCCCCTGTCTGCTTTCCAAACAAGAGAGCAGGCAGGGGATGCTTTTTGTTTCAGGCTATGGCTATACAATGATGATGGCAACTATTCGTAAAGACCATTCGTCAGAAAGGAAGCGCTTTTCCACTGAGCGATGGAAGGCGAGTTTTGCATCATCGAATCGCTTTCTTATGCCATCTTCTGCTTGCCCAGATTTTGCATGCTGGAGTAGAGTAAAAGTATAGCAGTGGCCATGTACAGCCCAACCCAACCCGTTTGTTAGACAAATACGTAGGAGGGATTTTCATGAAGAGAGCACTCATTAACATTGACTACACGGTCGATTTTATCGCCGATGACGGCGCGCTCACATGCGGCAAGCCGGGGCAGGCGATTGAGGCTGAATTGGTGCGGGTGACGAAGCAGTTTATTGACAACGGCGATTTTGTCGTCTTCGCCATTGACAAACATATGGCGGGAGACTGCTATCATCCGGAGACAAAGTTGTTTCCGCCGCACAACATTGAAGGGACAGAGGGACGAAAGCTGTACGGGGAGCTCGAGGCGGTATATCAGGCGAACAAGCATAAAGACAATGTGTATTGGATGGACAAAACGCGTTACAGTGCATTTGCTGGAACTGATTTAGAGCTGAAACTGCGGGAAAGAGGCATCACGGAGGTGCATTTGGCCGGCTGCTGCACCGATATTTGCGTCCTCCATACGGCCGTTGATGCGTACAATAAAGGGTTTCGCATCGTCGTTCACCGCCGGGCAATCGCCAGTTTCGATGCGGCGGGACACGAATGGGCGCTTCGCCATTTTCGCCATACGTTAGGCGCAGAAATAGTGGAATAATGGGGAAAACGTGATAGAATAGACGGTGAACATTGTTTTACTCGGCGGCGCAGTCATTCGTGTGTTGGAGGTAGCAGGATGAACGAAAAATATGCCGATGACAGTTTGATGCTCCATACGGACTTATATCAAATCAATATGGTCGAGACATACTGGGAAGACGGCATCCATGAGCGCAAGGCCGTGTTTGAGGTGTTTTTCCGCAAGCTGCCGTTTGGCAACGGTTATGCGGTGTTCGCTGGGCTCGAGCGGGTCATACAGTTTTTGCAGCAATTTTGTTTTTCTGACAGCGATATCCATTATTTGCGTGAAGAGCTTGGCTACCGCAACGATTTTTTGGACTATTTGCGGACGCTCCGCTTTACGGGCACGGTCCGTTCGATGCGCGAGGGGGAAATCGTATTTGCCAACGAACCGATCATGCGCATCGAGGCGCCGCTTGCCGAAGCGCAGCTGATCGAAACAGCCATTTTAAATATTATCAATTTCCAGACGCTCATCGCCACGAAAGCGTCGCGCATTAAACATATCTTGGGAACGGAGCCGGCCCTAGAGTTTGGCAGCCGGCGGGCGCAGGAGATGGATGCGGCGCTTTGGGGCGCGCGCGCGGCTTACATCGGCGGGATTGAGGCGACATCGAACGTGCGGGCCGGGAAGCTGTTTGGCATTCCGGTCGCCGGCACGCACGCCCATTCGATGATTCAGGCGTATCAAGACGAATACGTAGCGTTTCATAAATATGCACGCCGCCATAAAGACTGCGTATTTTTAGTTGATACGTATGATACGTTGAAGTCGGGGGTGCCTAACGCCATCCGTGTCGCCAAAGAACTTGGCGACCAAATCAACTTTATCGGCATCCGCATCGACAGCGGCGATTTGGCCTATTTGTCAAAAGAAGCGCGGAAAATGCTTGATGAAGCGGGATTCCCAAACGCGAAAATTTTCGCCTCTAACGATTTGGACGAAGATACAATTTTAAATTTGAAATCGCAAGGGGCGAAAATTGATGTCTGGGGAATCGGCACAAAGCTCATTACCGCGTACGATCAGCCGGCGCTCGGCGCCGTGTACAAAATGGTGGCGATTGAAAATGAAAACGGCGAGATGGTCGACACGATCAAAATCAGCGGCAACCCGGAAAAAGTGACAACGCCGGGATTAAAGCGGGTGTATCGCATCGTCAACAAAATCAACCATAAAGCGGAAGGGGATTATATCGCGTTGGAAAGCGAAAACCCGCAGCAAGAAGAGCGGCTGAAAATGTTCCATCCGGTGTATACGTTCATCAGCAAATTCGTCACGAACTTTGAAGCGCGCGATTTGCATGTGACGGTGTTTGACAACGGCCGGCTCGTATACACGTCGCCGCCGCTTCACGACATCCAAGCTTATGCAAAGGAAAGTTTGCGTCTCTTTTGGGAGGAGTATAAACGGACGCTCAACCCGGAGCAATATCCCGTCGATTTGAGCCAAGCGTGCTGGGATAATAAAATGGAAAACATCCGCAAAGTGAAAGAAGCGATCGCGCATATGTCCGCGAACGACTGAGCGCCGCATCCGGAGCATAGACAGGCTTAGAAAGCGAAGCGGCCGGGCACAATGCAGAAAAGGCCGCCGTGCCGCCAAAGAGGAAACAGATGAAGCCGGTGGCTGCGAATAAAAGGTGTCCCATCCAACGGGACACCTTTCTCTGCATGGCTAGGCCTGCTTGTTGGCCAACTGTTTATCAAGCTCGTCAACAAGCGCAGCGAAATGGCGCAAAACGCGTTCGACCGGCTCCGGGCTTGTCATATCGACGCCGGCCCGTTTGAGCAGGCGAATCGGGTCATCGGATGTGCCGGAGCGCAAAAACTGTTTGTACCGTTTCAACGCTTCGCCGCTTTGGTCGTCCTTGATATCGCTCACGATGGCGTAGGAGGCGGCCAGCGATGTTGCGTATTTGTACACGTAAAAGGCGTCGTAAAAATGCGGGATGCGCAGCCAGCCGCGCGCCGCTCCTGGATCGGCGGCGTACGCCGGGCCGTAATACGTTTTCAGCAAGTCAAGCCAAAGGCGGTTCAGTTCGTCCGCCGTCAGGCTGCCGCCCCGGCGCACTTTGTCATGAATCATCCGTTCAAATTCGGAGTACATCACTTGCGTGTACAACGTGCCACGAATTTGCTCGATTTGTTCAATGAGCAGGCGGAGCTTTTCCTCTTTTGTTTTGGCTTGCGCATACAAGTAATCGAGCATCAGCCATTCGTTCGCGGTCGAGGCGACTTCCGCCGTAAAAATCGAATGGCCGGCATAATGGTACGGCTGCGCGCGGTTTGTGTATACAGAGTGCATAGCGTGCCCGAGCTCATGCGCCATCGTCAACACGCTATCGAGCGACCCGTTGTAATTGAGCAAGATGAACGGATGGGTGTCATACGCGCTCGTGTTGTAGCCGCCGGTATATTTTTTCGGGCGCGGGTAGACATCGAGCCATCGCTCTTGAAACGCTTGCTCCACGTGTTTAATGTAGTCGGCGCCGAGCGGTGTCAGTCCTTCTAATATCCATGTTTTGGCTGTTTCAACCGGGATCGATTTCGCCGTTTTGCCGCCAAGCGGCACGTACATGTCATAGCTGTGGACGCGGTCAAGCCCGAGCGCGCGCCGCCGCAGTTCGATATAGCGGTGGAGTGCCGGCAAGTGGCGGCGGGTGGTGGCGATTAAGTTGTCGAACACTTCTTCTGGGACATCGTCGGCGGCAAGGGCGGCGGCGAGGCCGGACGGATAGCGGCGCACGTTCGCGTACAGTTCGTCCGCTTTCACGGATGCGTACAGCGTCGCGGCGGCGGTATGTTCGAGTGCCTCGTAGCTTTTCGCTTTCGCTTCAAACGCCGCTTTCCGGTAACAGCGGTCCGGATGTTGGAGCGCGGCGGCGTAGTTGCCGTCGGTTAGTGTCACCGTTTTTCCGTCCGGCATACGGACGGACGGCGGCTCGTAATCGCCGCGCGAGGCGTGGTCGTAAATGTTTTCCGCCTCGCTAAGCGCCGGCGATAGTTTCGCGAGCAGCCGTTCTTCGCGTTTCGTGAGCGTATGCGGCTTTTGTTCCCGCAGTTCGGTGAAATAATAGCGATACGGCTTGAGCAGCTTGCTTTTTTGCAGCTTGGCGAGCGTCCGCTCCGGAAGGGCGAGCAGTTCCGGCTCGATGTACGCTGTTTTTGCCGCGTATTGGGCGGCGAGCGCTTCCACTTTCGCCCCGAGCCGGGCCGCCGCCTCGTCTTCAATGTTCAGATCGCGTTTTAAATGGGCATAAAGCGACAGTTTTTCAAGCTTGCGGGCCGTTTGTTCGTTTAGGGCGAACAGTTTGGCGATCGTTTTGGCATCGTCAAGTGTACTTTCAAACGCCGCCAGTTTCGGCAGCGCGTTTTGCACTGCCTTGTAGTCGCGCATCCACTCGGCTTCGGATGGATAAATGTCGGCCAGGTTCCATTCGTATGCCATTTCGGCGGCTGCCGCCGGCCAGGGGGAGGCCAAAAGGAGTACAGCGGCGAACGAAAGAAGCCAGCGTTTCATAGGATCACGTCCTTTCCGTTTTTTTCCTCTTGTCGGTAGTATGCGCAAACGGGACGATTTTAGCCAAAAAAGAAAGGAAGACGATCATGGAACGAATTCAGTTGGCAGACGATTTGACGTTTTCCCGTCTCATTCACGGCTGTTGGCGGCTTGCGGATTGGGGATACTCGCGCGAGCAGCTGCTGTCGCTCATTGAATTTTGTCTTGAGCGCGGCATTACGACGTTTGACCATGCCGATATTTATGGCAACTACACGTGCGAATCGCGCTTCGGCGAAGCGTTGGCGTTAAAGCCGAGCTTGCGCGGGCAAATCGAACTTGTCACAAAATGCGGCATTAAGCTGCCATCGAAGTACGGGATGAAATCGTACGATACAAGCAAAGACCATATCATCGCCTCCGTCGAGCAGTCGCTCGCCCATTTCCGCACCGATTATATCGACGTCTTGCTTATTCATCGCCCGGATCCGTTCATGAACCCGGAAGAAGTGGCCGAGGCGTTTTTGAAGCTGAAACAGGACGGAAAAGTGCGCTATTTCGGCGTCTCGAACTTTAAATGTTCGCAGTGGGAAATGTTTCAGTCGTATTTGCCGTTCCCGCTTGTGACAAACCAAATCGAAGTATCGGCGTACCGCCTTGAAAATCTCGAAGACGGCACCGTTGACCTTTGTCTTGAGAAGCGTGTTCCGCCGATGGTATGGTCGCCGCTCGCCGGTGGAGCGATTTTTTCCGCTGACGATGACCGGGCGGTGCGTCTGCGCGGGACGCTTGAGCAAGTGCAAGAGGAACTCGGTGCCGGGACGATCGACGAAGTGCTGTACGCGTGGCTTCTCGTTCATCCGGCGCGGATGATGCCGATTGTCGGCTCGGGGAAACGGGAACGCATCGAGCGGGCGGTGCGGGCGCTGTCTCTCCCGCTTTCCCGCGCGCAATGGTTCGCCATTTTGCAAAGCTCTATGGGGCATGATGTGCCGTAAGGGGAGAAGCCGATGAAAGTCATTATTGCGGAAAAACCGGACCAAGGGGCGACGCTCGCCTCGATTTTTCGGACGAAAAAACGGCAAGGCTATATCGAAATTTTGCCGAATGACTTGTTTCCCGACGGGGCGTATATGACATGGGCGATCGGGCATTTGTTCCAGCTCGCCCCGCCTGAGCGGTATCGGTCGGAGTGGAAGCGATGGACGCTCAGCACGCTGCCGATCATCCCGGAACGGTTCGAGTATGAGATCGAGAAGGCAAAAGCGAAACAGTTTCATGTGGTCAAAGAACTGTTGCGAAAACCGGAAGTGACGGAAATCATCCATGCCGGCGACGCCGGGCGCGAAGGGGAGCTCATTGTGCGCAACATCATCCGGATGAGCGGCGTCCGCAAGCCGATCAGGCGGCTTTGGCTGTCATCGTTGACTCCGAAGGCGATTGAAGAAGGGTTTCGCCGCCTGCTCGATGAGCAGACGACGCGGCCGCTCTATGAAGAAGCGTACGCCCGCGCCTGCGCCGACTGGCTTGTCGGCATGAACGCCTCGCGCGTGTACAGCCTCTTGCTGAAAGAACGCGGGATGAACGACGTCTTTTCCGTCGGGCGCGTGCAAACGCCGACATTGGCCTTGATCGTCCGGCGCGAGCGGGAAATTGAGCAGTTTCGCCCTGAACCGTTTTGGGAAGTCGTCGCCTCGTTTGTCATCGGCGATAAGCGCTATGAGGGAACATGGACGGACGAAAACGGTCAAACGCGTCTCAAGGACGAGGAGACGGCGAAAAGGATCGCTGCCTTTTGCCAAGAAAAACCGGCGGAGGTGGCCGACGTCCGCACGGAACGGAAAACGTTCCAGCCGCCGCTGTTGTTCAACTTATCGACATTGCAGGCGACGGCGAACAAGCTGTACCGCTTTTCACCGAAAAAGACGCTTGATGTGCTGCAATCGCTCTACCAAAAAGGGATCGTTTCGTATCCGCGCTCTGATTCGATGCATGTGACGAAAGGGGAAGCGGAAACGTTCCCGGCGATTTTGCAAAAGTTGTCCGCGTTTCCGGCGTACGCTTCTTATTTTCCGTTGCCGCGGCCATCGATTTTACATAATAAATGTTATGTTAACGAGAAGAAGGTAACGGACCATTACGCCATTATCCCGACTGAGCAAGTAGCGGATCCAGAAAAGCTGTCGGCCGACGAGCGGAAGGTGTACGATTTGGTCGTCCGCCGCCTGATCGCCGCCCACCACCAGGCGGCGGTCATCGATTATACGACCGTCGCAACGCTCGTTGATGGCCGGGCCCGCTTTGTTTCGAAAGGAAGGCGGGTCGTCGAGGAGGGGTGGCGCGCCGTCATCCGTCCGCATGAGGAGGAAAAAGATGCGGTGCTGCCTCCGCTCGAGCAGGGCGAGGCGGGGAAGGTGGCCGCTGTAAAGGTGAAAGCAGGGAAAACCGAGCCGCCGAAACGGTATACGGAGGGTGAACTCATCACCTTGATGAAAACGGCGGGAAAATTTTTGGACGATGAGGAATTGGAAAAAGTGCTGGCCAAAACGGAAGGGCTCGGCACGGAAGCGACAAGGGCGGCCATCATTACAATGCTGAAAGAGCGGAAGTACATTGAAGTGAAAAAGAACCTCGTGTACGCGACTGACAAGGCGAAAGTGTTGATCGAGGCGCTCGGCGGCACGATTCTCGCCTCGCCGGAAATGACGGCGAAATGGGAGCAGCGCTTAAAGGAAATCGGCGAAGGGAGCGCCTCATCAGCCGCCTTTATGGAACAGGCGAAAAAGCTGGCGCAAAAAGTGGTCGCCGACGCCATCGCCGCCGCGCCAAACTGGAAATTCAGCGGACTCGATACCGCTTCGATTCAGCGGGGGAAGGCGAAAAAAACGGCAGGTGAAAAGGTCGGAACATGTCCGCTTTGCGGCGGGACGGTTGTGGATAAAGGAACGTTGTACGGCTGCGACCAGTACGCGAAAACAAAATGCCCGTTTACGATTTCCAAACGCATTCTCGGCAAATCGATTTCGACGGCCAATGTGAAAAAACTGCTTTCGCAAGGAAAGACGAATGTCATCAAAGGATTCAAGAAAGGTGCGAAAACGTTTGACGCTGCGCTTGTCTGGGACGGGAATGAGAAGAAGTTGTCGTTTCAATTTCCGAAGCGGTGACGAAAAGGCGGGCCGATGCGGACCGCCTTTTTGCCGTTTACTCCGTTCGCGGCTCTTGAATCCGCTCCATCAACCACTCCGGCTCGCCCGGCGCGGTGAAGCCGAATTGTTCGTACAGTCCGTGCGCGTCTTTCGTTGCAAGCATCACCTTGCGGACGGCGGCGACGCCGGGATGGGCGAGCACGCACGATAGCAGCCATTTTCCGAGCCCTTGCCCGCGGTACGCTTCGTCGATAAAGACGTCGCAAAGGTAGGCAAATGTTGCTCCGTCGGTGATGACGCGCGCCATGCCGATCTGCCTTTCACCGTGAAAAAGGGAGAAGCAAAGCGAATGGTCGAGCGATTTGACAATCGTTTCGCGGCTGCGCCCGTTCGCCCAGTACGAACGGGCGAGGAAGTAAACCACGCGCTCAAGCTGAACGCGGCGGCGGTCCGTCGTTACGGTAAACGGTCCGTTTTGGTAGTCGGCGATCGTCCACATGATCTTGTCCTCCCCTTTTTTTGAAGAATGAATGGAGCCAAACGAAAATGTATAAACCATAATTATATTATGTAAATACCCCCTAAAGGGCGGTCAATGACGGGGCGGTCGGCGGCACGAAGCGATGCGGGCTGGGCGGTCAGGGTAGTCGGTAAACACGCCGTCCACGCCCATCGCGCATAAGTGTTCTAGATCGTGTGGAGCGTTGACGGTATAGACGTGAACAATAAGCCCGCGGCGATGGGCGGCGCGCACCGACTTTTCAGTGACGACTGAAAACGGCAAGCCGATGCCATCGGCATAGACGGCAATTTGTTGCAACAGGGCATCCCGGCTGCTTCGTGCTTCCTTTTCGCCGATCAATTGAATGAGCGGGATGCCGCGCGGAATAAGCGGACGGAGCGCCTGCAAACTTTCTGGATGGAACGATTGAAACATGACGCTTCCGCGCTGGAGAACGCCGTGTTTTTGCAATAGGCGGGCGACCTCTTGTTCGATGCCGGGCTGTTTCGTTTCGATGTACAACGGAACGTTTACACGTTCCGCTTTCAGCATCCGAACCACCTCATCAAGCGTCGGAACGCGTTCGCCGGCAAAGCGTGGATCGAACCACGATCCGGCATCCAACTTTTTGAGCTCATGCAATGAAAAATCGCTGACCCGCCATGGCGACCGGTGCGGGTAAACCGTTTCGACATTTGTCGTCCGGGCGAGTGTTGCATCATGCAGGGCAACGAGCTTCCCGTCTTTAGTTGACCGCACATCGACTTCGATATAATCGGCATTCATGCGGGCAGAGAGGCGATAGGACGCGAGCGTATGCTCCGGCGCGTGTCCGGACGCGCCGCGGTGGGCGATGACGGCGGTTTTCGGCTGGCTGGGTGGCTGCCAAGCAGCCGAGGCCGCTAAGACGATCGGCAGCGATAACAAAAACAATGCGCAAAGATAGAAGCGAAAAACCGTGATCCGGCGCATGTCCATCTCTCCCTTTCCAAATTCAATGTATCATACTGGGAAAACGAGTGCGAGGGAAAAACGAAATGATATATGGTAGGAAAAGGACGTTTGTATCGATAGTTTCGCACACCAGGCAAAAGGATATTCAGTTTGATGCATAAAGTGCGCCATCATGCCGCATACTGTAAATGACAACAAAACGTTGGGCTATAGCCAAGCGGTAAGGCAACGGACTTTGACTCCGTGATGCGCTGGTTCGAATCCAGCTAGCCCAGCTGAATCGCCGGACGGGGCTCGTTCGTCCCGACGGCCAAAACGGCTTCCGCCATGTCGTGCGGGGCCGTTTTTTTCGTTCGCCGGAAAGCGACGGCGAGCGAATCCTTTTGTCGTTCAGCGGTCCCGCAACGACACGCATCCGATTCCCGAGCAGAAACAGCGCCACAAAAAAATGTGGAGTCGGCAGGATTTTGACGAATGATGACGAATGAAAAAAACGAAAGGGGAGAGGATCATGAAAACAGCTGATTTATGCGATCAATTTTTAGATGAGTTGCAAGTCTGTGAGTTGCCGTTTCAATCGTACGGCGGAAAACGGATGTTTTCCGGGCCGATCGCGACGGTCGACGTGTTTGAAGACAACGTTCTTGTCCGTGAAGCGCTCGAGACGGTGCCGCCGGGGACGGTGCTTGTGGTCGATGGAAAAGGCTCGCGCCGCGTGGCGCTATTAGGCGACCGGTTGGCGCAAATCGCCTGCGACCGGGGGCTTGCCGGCGTCATCATCCACGGCTGCATCCGCGATTCAGCGGAAATCGGCCGCATGCCGCTTGGCGTTATGGCGATCGGCACGTGCCCGGTGAAAAGCAAAAAAGAGGGAAAAGGCGCTCGCGATGTTGTGCTCGAGTTTGGCGGCGTCCGCTGGGAGCCGGGCGCATACGTGTACGCCGATGCGGACGGCGTTGTCGTTGCCCGTGAAGATTTGTCGGCAAAAAACGGTTGACGGCCGCCATCAAGTTGTACTACGATGAAAAAGGATGCTTGTTCCATGACAGTGTACATATGGCGAAGAACGAACAAGGTGCCTAAGCCTGCGGAAAGGCTTGGGTGAAAAGGGAAGACCGGTGAAAATCCGGCACGGTACCCGCCACTGTGATGGGGAGCTTTGCGGCAACAAGTCACTGAAGGATGCTTCGGGAAGGCGCCGCCAAGCGATGATCCTAAGTCAGGAGACCTGCCTTGTTTCGATCGGACGGATGCCTACGGGACTATAGGCAGACGTGCGGGAGAATGATGGCTGCATCAGGCCTGTTTGGGGCCGTTTATGGCTTTCGTATACATTTTTCTGCACCTCTGCGATGGAGGTGCTTTTTCTTTTGCCTGAAACCTGCCCGTCTGTCTGCATCTGAATTCTATTATTCTAGCCAAAAGGGGGGGATTCGATGGCGACATGGGACTTAACAGGGATGAAACACCATGTGTTCATCTGCAACGGAGGGACGTGCCTCCGTCATGGCGGGGACGGCGTGACAATTGCGGTCCGCGAGGAAATCACCCGCCTCGGGCTCGATGACGTTGTCCATACGACACGAACGCGCTGCAACGGCCGCTGTCAAGACGCGTGTGTCATGATCGTCTACCCGGATGGCGTCTGGTACCGGCTCATGACTCCCGAGCGGGCGAAGGAAGTCGTGCGCGCCCATTTGGGCGAGGGGGTTCCGTTGCGGGAGTGGGCGACGTATGAATACGAAAGCGGATTGGTGTTGACGCCAGCCGGTGAACGAGAGGCGCCAAGCGGAAAACGAAAAACGGAACATGGCCAGAAAGGAGCAGATAAATGAAAAGGATCATTCGATGGAGCGCGGTCGCCACTTTACTCGCGGTGTATTTTTGGATGACCAGCGAACAGGAAGCGTATGCCATGCATATTATGGAAGGCTTTTTGCCCATCAAATGGGCGTTATTTTGGTGGTTATTGTTTTTACCGTTTTTCGTGCTTGGTTTGCGCCGGCTTGTTCACACCTTAAAGCAACATCCGGAACAAAAGCTTCTGATGGCGCTTGCGGGTGCGTTTACGTTTGTGCTATCAGCGTTGAAAATTCCGTCCGTCACAGGAAGCAGTTCACATCCGACTGGAATCGGATTTGGTTCCGTTTTGTTTGGACCATGGGTGATGGTGGTGATCGGGACGGTCGTCCTTCTTTTCCAAGCAATGCTTCTCGCTCATGGAGGGTTGACGACGCTCGGTGCAAATGCTATGTCGATGGCGATCATCGGTCCGTTCGTTGCGTACGGAGTGTATCAATTGTGCCGAAAAGGGAAAATGTCCAATCGTGCCGCATTGTTTTTGGCGGCCTGCTTGTCTGATTTGGCGACGTATGTGACGACTTCATTGCAGCTCGCTTTGGCATTTCCTGCTCCAGAGGGTGGGATCATCGTTTCGCTTTTGAAATTTGCTGGTATTTTCGCGATCACCCAAGTACCGTTGGCGATAACTGAAGGCATTGTAACGGTGGTTGTCTGGAACTGGCTTGCTTCGTACCAAGCTTCTCCGTTGTTCCAAAAAGAAAAGGAGGTGTGAAAGGATGAAAAAAAATCGTTTGTTATTGTTGTTAGCTGTTTTGCTGATTATGGTGCCGCTTTGGTGGGCACGCGGATCGGAGTTTGGGGGAACAGACGATCAAGCGGAAAAAGCAATTCAGTTGCTCCATCCCCATTACCGCCCATGGTTTGAATCGATTTTCACTCCACCCGGGGGGGAAGTCGAAACATTGTTGTTCTCACTGCAAGCCGCGCTTGGTGCTGGCGTGATCGGCTATGTCATCGGGGTGTACAAAGGGAGGTCGGAGCGGAAGAGCAGTCATGATTCGCGAGTTTGACCGTTGGGCGTATGACAACCGGCTTCGCACATGGCGGGCAGAATGGAAATTGCTGCTGACGTTCGCCATGCTTTTCTTTGCCATGATCGGGGACTGGCGAGAGCAATGGCTTGTTCTTGTTGGAATGGCATATTGGACTATGGGGCGTGCACGGGTGCCGTTTTCTTTGTATGGAAAAGCCATGTTGGCTGCCAGCGCCTTTTTAGGGATTAGCTTGTTGACGTTGGTCGTATCGGTGTCCTTCCCCTTTCGGTTGTCGATCGTTGACAGCCAGTTGCAGCCAGCAGCTGAGCTTGCTATCCGTTCACTTGCCGCTTGGTCGTGCTTGTTTTTTCTCCTGGTTACGACTCCGGTGCCGGAGTTGTTTGCTGTGTTGCGGGGGATGGGGCTCCCAACAGCATTGGTTGAACTTTGTGTCCTCATGTATCGCTTCATCTTTTTGTTGGAACAGGCGGCGGCTGAGCTGATGTTGGCGTTGCGTGCCCGCAATGGGGGAAGGCATTGGCGGCACGGAGGGATGCTCATGTATCAATTGTGGATGAAAGCGTGGCAGTCGTATGAGGCGTTCAGTCGTTCGCTTGCTGCCCGCGGGGGAATGGCTTCCATTGTGTATACATCTCAACCGCCGAAAACGAATATGCACCTTGCCGACATCGCAGCCGGCGTCGTAATGGTGGTGTTGCTCGGTTTGGAATGGTGGGGAGGATGAGGGGGATTTGTTGTTGCGAATGGAACGAGTGCGATATGCCTATGATTCGACGCGCGATGTGCTTAATGGAATTGATTGGGAGATTGCGGAGCAGAAAAAATATGCGCTTATTGGACCGAACGGATGCGGAAAAACGACGCTGTTTCTCCATTTGAATGGGCTATTGCGGGCGCAAGAGGGAATCGTGTATTGGAAAGGCCGGAACATGTATGAACGCGGCGCTGATTGGGCCCAATGGCGGCGTGAAGTCGGCATTGTCTTCCAAAACCCGGAACATCAAATTCTTGCGCCGCTCGTGCGCGATGAGTTGGCCATCAGCCTCGCTCATGCCGGGATGGACATGGAAAATATCGAAGAGATGCTTGTCTCTATTGTAGAAGAATATAAGATCGATTCTTGGTTGGACCGTCCAACCCATCAATTGAGCCTCGGACAGAAAAAATGGCTGACGCTTTGCTGCACCATGGCGACGAAGCCGGATTTGCTTGTGCTTGACGAGCCGACTGCCTACTTGGATCAACACCAGACAAAACGATTTCTCGAGCAAATCGAGACGATTCATCGGGCGGGGACGACCGTGTTAATTGCCACGCATGATATGGATTTTGTCTGGCAGTGGGCGGATGTTGTCGCTGTCATGCATGAAGGGCGAATCGTGATGCAAGGGACGCCGGAAGACGTGTTTGCTGACCGCCAACGGCTTTTGGATGTTCGTTTGGATGTTCCGCTGTTTGTGCGGCTTTGGCAAGCGTGGCGACCGGAGGAAAAACAGGTGCCTCGGCGCCTTGTGCAATAGAAGAGAGAGCGTTGCTGACACCGTCGCAGAAGATTTTAACATTTTTCCGAAAGAAGTCTTCCACTTCTAAGCGAAGGGAAAGTGGGAGATGAATGTCGGTTGGCGTTAGACAACGAATAGGGTGGAATATGGCTAGAACGGACAACTTCGGAACGAAGGGAAGCGTAAAGGGTTCTTGTGTGTGGCTTACCGTTCGGCGAACACACAAGTCGCTTGAAGCCCCCACCTCTAAGCGAAGTGTAGGTGGTGGGTAGTTGGCACACGACAACTGCAGTAAACGTTTTGTTTCAACCGGCAAAGGAGGGAATGATGATGAACGGCAAACTGCTCATTATTGGCTTTGGCCCGGGAAGCGCCGACCATATGACGAAACGGGCTCGCGAGGCGATTGAAGAAAGCGACGTCATCATCGGCTACAAAACATATATTGAGCTGGTGCGCGATCTTATTGCTGGAAAAGAAATCATCAGCACCGGCATGACTGAAGAAGTGAGCCGCGCCCAGGCGGCGGTGAAATGGGCCGAGCGCGGTAAAACGGTCGCCGTCATTTCAAGCGGGGACGCCGGGTTGTACGGCATGGCCGGGCTCGTGTATGAAGTGTTGATTGAAAAAGGGTGGACGAAGGACAGTTCGATTGAAGTCGAAGTCATCCCCGGCGTTTCCGCCATTCATTCGTGCGCCGCGCTGCTTGGGGCGCCGATTATGCACGATGCGTGCACGATCAGCTTGAGCGACCATTTGACGCCGTGGGAGCTGATTGAAAAGCGGCTCGAAGCTGCGGCGGCGGCCGATTTTGTCATTGCGTTGTACAATCCGAAAAGCGGGCGGCGCACTCGGCAGATCGCGGAAGCGCAGCGCATCTTGCTTCGTCATCGGGCGCCGACGACCCCTGTTGGACTCGTAAAAAGCGCGTACCGCGAACGCCAACATATCGTCCTCACCGACTTGGCGCATATGCTTGACCATGAGATCGGCATGTTGACGACGGTCATCATCGGCAACTCGACGACGTTCGTTCATGACGGACTGATGATTACCCCGCGCGGCTACCAGCGCAAGTATCAACTCACCGCCGCCATCCAGCCGCTCAAGCCGCATGAGCGGCTGCGCAAAGAAGCGGAGCCATGGGCGCTCGATCAGACGAAGCCGCCAAAAGAGATGCCGGGGGTGTTAGGATCGTCCGAAGCGGCTGTCTTCGCTGAAAACAATCAGAAAGATCACTCGTTCACCGCCTTGGCCACCGCGGTGGCGAAGGAGGCCGAGCCAATGCCGCCGGCTTCCGGTTTGACACAGCTTTCCATACCGCCTGCCAACAAAGCGGGACAGCAGCCGGCCGCCCAGCCAAAACGGGTGAAAGAAACGGCCGAAGACGCGCTCGCCGCTTTCGAGAGACGGAGAACAAGAAAGACGACGTCCGTGCTGTTGGAAGCAGCGGTGAGCCCGGGGGTGGCCAATAAACAGTTCACCCCGGAACAGTTGATCGTGATTGCGGAAGTGGCGGGAACGGATGGAAAAATCACGTACACCCCGGATCATTACATACAGATCGAACGGCTGACGGAAGATCCAGATGGACTGATCGCCCGGCTCAAGGCCGTCGGGCTGACCGTCACGCCGGTCGGCGATGTGTTGACGGTGAAGGCGTGTGATTTTTGTGACGGGGAGAAAAAAGACGCCATTCCGTACGCCGAAGAATTGGCGCGGCGGTTAGGCGGCATGGCGTTGCCAAAAGAATTGAAGCTTGGCATCAACGGCTGCGGGATGGCGTGCTACGGGGCGGTGCGCGAAGACATCGGGCTTGTGTACCGGAAAGGGAAATTTGACTTGTTTTTGGGCGGAAAAACGGTCGGCCGCAACGCCCATCCGGGGCGGCTCGTTGCGGAAGGCATTCCGCCGGAGGAGATGGTGGCGGTTGTGACGGACATCATTGAGCAGTACAAAGAACACGCCTATCCGAACGAGCGGTTTCATAAGTTTTTCGCTCGCGTGAAACAAATCGGCCGCTTTTCGCACGAAGAGGCGAAGACGGCGGTCATGATCGAAGCACCCGCATGCGGCGACTAACCGCCAGGTTGAGCGACACGAAAGAGAGGGGAATGAACATGAGGGCCATTTTGTTTGTCGGCCATGGAAGCCGCGACCCGGAAGGAAACGAGCAAGTGCGAGAGTTTGTCGAACAGCTGCGGCCGCGCCTTGCCTCTTCCTTTCACGTTGAAACGTGTTTTCTTGAGTTTGGCCGTCCGTCAATCAGTGAAGGAATCGAACGCTGCGCGGAAGTCCGCGCAACGGAAGTGGCCGTCGTCCCGCTCATTTTATTGCCGGCCGGGCATTCCAAACTGCACATTCCGGCGGAAATTGATGAGGCGAAAAAACGCTATCCGCATATCGCGTTTCGATATGGGCGGCCGATCGGCGTTCACGAAGAGACGTTTGAAATTTTAAAAGAGAGATTGCAAGAAATCGGCGAACAGCCGGAACATCCGGACAGCGAAACGGCGGTCGTTTTGCTTGGCCGCGGGGGGAGCGATCCGGATGCGAACAGCGATTTGTACAAGATCGCCCGCCTGTTTTGGGAACAGACTGGGTATGCACTCATTGAACCAGCGTTTATGGGGGTGACAACGCCGTCGCTCGATGACGCCGTCCGCCGCTGTTTGGCGCTTGGCGCGAAACGGATCGTCGTCTTGCCGTATTTTCTGTTCACCGGCGTGCTCATGAAGCGGCTTGAGCGGCAAGTGGCACAATACCAAGCTGAGTACTCGCATATCTCATTTGCGCTTGCCGGCTATTTCGGCTTTCATCCGAAGCTTGAGGCGATCGTGCTTGACCGCCTCCACGAGGTGCTCGGCCAGGCGGTGGCGATGAACTGCGACACTTGTCAATATCGTCTGCACGCCGCCCACCACCATCATCATCACCATCATCATCATTAAAGGGGGAAAGCGTCGATGATTTTGATGTTAGCCGGAACAAGTGACGCCCGCGAATTGGCGATGATGATCCGGCAAGCTGGTTATCGCGTAACCGCGACAGTCGTCACCGACCATGCGGCCGAACAGCTCCGGTCGGCCGGCATTCGCACTTATGTCGGTCGTTTGGCTGCATCCCGGCTTGCTGAACTCGCGAAAGCCGAAGGGGCGAAAGCGATTGTCGATGCGAGCCACCCGTTTGCCGAAGAGGCGTCAAAAAACGCCATGCAAGCGGCAGCGGACAGCGGATTGCCGTACATTCGCTATGAGCGGCAATCGTCAGCCATTGCGTCCGATAAGGTGACATTTGTCGACAGCTATGGAGAAGCGGCTGATCTGGCGGCGGAAAAAGGCGGCGTTGTGATGCTGACGACCGGCAGCAAAACGCTCGACATTTTCGCCGCCCGGCTTCTCGGACGCCCAAACGTGAAGGTGATCGCCCGGATGCTGCCGCGGAAGGACAATTTCGACAAATGCGAGCGGCTCGGGTTTTCGCAAGAGCAGATCGTCATGATGCAAGGGCCGTTCACAAAAGAGCTCGACCGGGCGCTGTACCGTCATTTCGGCGTTACGGTCGTCGTCACGAAAGAAAGCGGCAAGGTCGGGTTTGTCGATGAGAAAATCGCCGCCGCCGAGGAGCTCGGCATCGACGTCATCGTCATCCGCCGCCCACGGTTGTCATACGGCATTGTGCATCACGATTTTGCCGGCGTGCTGGCGGCGTTGAAGCAACATGCACCGCTTCCGCTCGCGTAAAGCAAAAGATCGAGAGGAACAAAGAGAAAAACGGGTTCGGACTTATACGTTCGATGAAGCGAGATGTTTCGAGCTCGTTCTAGCCAAACAACAAAGAGAGGGGAGAACAGAGAATGGAGTTCCATACGACTTTCCGCCCGGTCACCGTCCAACCGGAACAAATTGAAGCGCGCAGCTTTCAAATCATTGATGAAGAAATCGGCGACCATTCGTTTACCGCTGAACAGTATCCGATTGTCCAGCGCGTCATTCACGCGTCCGCTGATTTTGAACTTGGCCAAAGCCTTCTGTTCCATCCCGATGCGGTGCGCGCCGGCATTGCTGCCATCCGCAGCGGCAAGCCTATTGTCGCCGATGTGCAAATGGTGCAAGTCGGCGTCAATCGGACGCGCCTTGCCAAATTTGGCAGTTCGGTGCACGTCTATATTTCTGATGACGACGTCATTGCCGAGGCGAAACGGCTGAATACGACGCGGGCGATCGTCGCCATGCGCAAGGCGGTCAAAGAGGCGGAAGGGGGCATTTTCGCGATCGGCAATGCCCCGACGGCTCTGCTCGAACTCATTCGCCTAATCAAGGAAGGGGAAGCGCGGCCGGGGCTTGTGATCGGCCTGCCGGTCGGGTTTGTCTCGGCAGCGGAGTCAAAAGACGAATTGGCGAAACTCGATGTGCCATTTATTACGAACCGCGGCCGCAAAGGGGGAAGCACGGTGACTGTCGCCGCCGTAAACGCCTTATCGCTGCTCGCCGAGCGAGGGTAAAACGCCATGGAAACAAAAAAAGCGTTGCGTGAAGGGTATACGACCGGATCGTGCGCGACAGCGGCAGCAAAAGCGGCGCTCACCGCACTCATCACCGGCAAGGCCCAGACGGAAGCGACGATCCGTCTGCCGATCGGGCGGGTGGTGACGTTTGCCATGGCGTCGTGCACAGTCGGCGGATCATCGGCGACAGCCTCGGTCATTAAAGACGGGGGGGACGACCCGGATGCAACGCACGGAGCGACGATCGTCTCCACGGTCTCATGGGCGCTCGATTCCGGCGTCCATATTGATGGCGGCGAAGGAGTCGGGCGCGTGACGAAACCGGGGCTGCCGGTGCCGGTCGGCGAAGCGGCCATTAATCCGGTGCCGCGCCAAATGATTCGCGAAACGATCAAGGAAGTGCTCGAACAATACGGCCTCGACCGCGGGGTGAACGTCGTCATTTCCGTGCCGGGCGGCGAGGAGATCGCGAAAAAAACGTTAAACGCGCGCCTTGGCATTATCGGCGGCATTTCGATTTTAGGGACGCGAGGCATCGTCGTTCCGTTCTCGACCGCTGCCTACCGGGCGAGCATTGTGCAGGCGCTCGAAGTGGCCAAAGCGAACGGCTGCCGCCATGTCGTCATTACGACCGGCGGGCGGAGCGAAAAGTATGCCATGAAGGAATACCCCTATCTGCCGGAGGAAGCGTTTATCGAAATGGGCGATTTTGTTGGCTTTACGCTGAAACAATGCAAACGGCTCGGCATGGGGAGAGTGTCGATGGTCGGCATGATGGGGAAATTTTCGAAAGTCGCTCAAGGAGTGATGATGGTGCACGCCAAAAGCGCGCCGATCGATTTTGGTTTTTTGGCGGCCCTTGCCGAGCAGGCCGGCGCTTCTTCCGAGCTGGTGGCGGCGGTGCGTGAAGCGAACACGGCGGCGCAAGTCGGCGACATGATGCAAGAAGCCGGTTGTACGAAATTTTTTGAGCTGCTCTGCGAGGCGTGCTGCCGGGCCGCCCTTCGGGAAATCGGGGGCGGACTGGTAGTGGCGACATCGATTTACACGATGAGCGGACAACGATTAGGAAAGGCGGTGCAAGCAGATGGGGACGATGAAACTGATCGGCGTGGGGGCTGACGGGCCGGCGAGTCTTCCCGATTTGTACAAGCGATGGATCATGGAAAGCGACCTGCTTGTCGGCGGCGAACGCCAGCTTGCGATGTTTCCGGAATACAAAGGAGAAACAATGGTCATCCGCCGCGGGTTGGCCGAGCTTGTCGAGCGGCTGCGCAACGAGACGCGCAATGCGGTCGTGTTGGCGTCTGGCGACCCGCTCTTTTACGGTATCGGCAGCTATTTGGCCGGCAAATTGCCGATTGACGTCTACCCGGCGGTCAGCTCGGTGCAATGGGCGTTTGCGAAACTAGGCGAGGCGTGGCAAGATGCGGCGTTTGTCAGCGTCCATGGCCGTCCGTTAACAGGCTTGGCGCAACGAATCGACGGGCGGCGCAAAGTCGCGGTGTTAACGGATGAGGCGAATTCGCCGGCGGCTATTGCCCGCTATTTGTTGGCATATGGCATGACCGAGTACGAGGCGTTTGTCGGCGAGGAACTCGGTGGCCCGAACGAGCGTTGCCGCCTGCTTTCGTTAGAAGAGATGGCCGAAACCGAGTTTCTTCCATTAAATATAGTCATTTTGCGGCAAATAGCGCCAAGCCCGGTTTGGCCGCTTGGCATTGATGATGACGAGTTTTGCCAGCGCAAGCCGGACAAAGGATTGATTACGAAAAAAGAAATCCGGGTCCTAAGTCTAAGCGCCTTGCGTTTGCGGCCGGACAGCGTTGTTTGGGACATTGGCGCATGTACCGGCTCGGTGGCGATTGAAGCGGCGAAAATCGCCCGCGACGGCGCCGTGTTTGCGATTGAAAAAAACGAACAGGACATCGAACGTTGCCGGCAAAACTTGCGCAAGTTCCGCGTCGACATCACGCTCGTGCACGGCAAAGCGCCAGACGGGCTTGATGCGTTTGCCGACCCGGACGCCATTTTTATCGGCGGCACATCCGGCGCGATGGCGCCATTGCTGGATGTGTGCTGCCGGCGGCTGAAACGAAACGGGCGCATCGTCATCAATGCGGCGACGATCGAGACGCTCGCTGAAGCGTGCCATGGTTTGCGGGCGCGCGGGTTTCAGGTCGACGTGACGCTCGCCCACGTGTCGCGAAGCAAGCCGATTTTGGATTTGACGCGCTTTGAGGCGCTCAATCCGGTGTACATCATTGCCGCAAAGCGGGAGGGAGAGGAATGACGGGAACATTATATGGCATCGGCGTCGGCCCCGGAGACCCGGAGCTGATGACTGTAAAGGCGTACCGCCGCCTAAAAGAGGCGGAGGTGATCGCCTATCCAAAAAAAGGGCGGCAAGCCAAAAGCTATGCGGAACAAATTATCGACGCGTACTTTGCCCCGGATGAAAAGCGACGGCTTGGGCTCCATTTTCCGATGACAAAAGACCCGGCTGTGCTGGAGCCGAAATGGAACGAAGCAGCAGACGCCATTTGGACGGAACTGTCAGCCGGGCGCGATGTGGCGTTTGTCACCGAAGGCGATCCGCTCTTGTACAGCACGTTCATCCATTTGATGCATGTGATGGAGCGACGCTATCCGGACGCGCCGATCGAAGTCGTCCCCGGCATCAGCTCGGCGAACGCCGCCGCCGCCCGGCTTCGCCTGCCGCTTGCGGACGGCGATGAGCAAGTGGCGATCGTGCCGGCGCGTGACGACGATGAGGCAATGAAAGCCGCGCTTCTTGCACATGATTGTGTCATCTTTTTTAAAGTAGCGAAAGTGATCGACTTGATGATCCGTCTCCTTCGCGAGCTCGATTTGCTTCATCGGGCGGCGGTGGTGACGAAAGTGACGTCAAGTGAAGAAGTCATTTGGGACGTTGAGCGGCTCGAAGGGGCAGAGCTCGAATATTTGACATTGCTGGTGGTGAGAAAGTGAAACTGTACATTGTCGGAGCGGGGCCGGGGGCGCCGGATTTGATCACCGTTCGCGGCGCTGAGCTGTTGGCCGCGGCGGACGCCATTTTTTACACCGATTCGTTGGTGAGCGACCAGTTGATTGAGCGCTACCGGAAGCCGGAGGCGGAGGTGTTTCATACGGCTGGCATGCATTTGGAACAAATGGTGGCGATGATGGCCGACAAGGTGAGGCAAGGCCGGCTCGTCGTCCGCGTCCATACCGGCGACCCGGCAATTTACGGGGCGACGCTCGAACAAATGGCTTTGTTAAAACGAGAAGGGATCGATGTGGAAATCGTCCCTGGCGTCAGCTCGGCGTTTGCGGCCGCGGCCGCTGTGCAGGCCGAGCTCACCGTCCCGGAATTGACGCAGACGGTTATTTTCACCCGCGCCGAGGGGCGGACGCCGGTGCCGCCGCGTGAGAAGTTGCAGGAACTCGCCCGCCACCATTGCACCCTCGTCCTTTTTTTAAGCGCGACGTTGGCGAAAAAAGTGAGTGCGGCGCTGCTTGACGCCGGCTGGAGCGGTGATGCGCCGGTGGCGGTTGTCTATAAGGCGACATGGCCGGACGAGATCATAATTCGCTCAACGGTGGCGACATTGGCTGACGATATGCGGCGCCACGGCGTGACGAAGCACGCCATTATATTGGCCGGCTGGGCGCTCGATCCGCATATTCATGAACAAGGCTACCGTTCGAAGCTGTATGACCGGACGTTTACGCACGGATATCGAAAGGGGGAGGTGTAAGATGGGGGCTGTTGCCATAAACAACGAAAGGCACGGCGTCTATGCGGTCGTGGCCATTACGAAACACGGAGTGGAGATTGCCCGAACGCTTGGCCGCCAACTGGATGGGGCGGACGTGTATTATACGGAGAAGTTCGCCCGCGGCGACGAAGAAGAGCATGGCATCCGCCTGTTTTCCGGCAACGTTAAGACGCTGCTGCCGGAGCTGTTCGCCCGTTACGACGGGCTCATTTGCATCATTTCGCTCGGCGCGGTCGTCCGGATGATCGCCCCATTGTTGAAAGATAAAAAGACCGATCCGGCGGTTGTCGTCATTGATGATAAAGGAGAACATGTCATTAGCGTATTATCCGGACACCTAGGCGGCGCCAACGAATTGACGCGGCGTGCGGCCGCCATATTGGGCGCCCGCCCGGTCATTACGACCGCTTCCGACGTGCAGCAGACGATCGCCGTTGATCTATTCGGCCGCGAATTTGGCTGGGCATGGGAATCCGATGACAACTTGACGCCGGTGAGCGCGGCTGTTGTCAATGAAGAACCGGTCGCCATTGTGCAAGAGTCGGGAGAGCCAAATTGGTGGCCGGCGGACCGCCCGCTGCCGAAAAACCTCACCGTGTACGGCTCGATCGCGGAGGCGCTGGCCGCCCGCCCGGCGGCGGCGCTTGTGGTCACTCACCGGCTGCTTGGGCCGGAAGAAGAAGCGATTTTGCAAAACGGCGTTTTGTATCGCCCGAAAGTGATCGCCCTTGGCATCGGGTGCAACCGCGGCACCACAGCCGGGGAAATTGAAACGGTCATCCGCGAGACGCTCCATGAACTTCGTTTTTCGCTCAAAAGCGTCAAAGCGATATGCACGATTGACTTGAAAAAGGATGAGCCGGGGCTTTTGGCGGTGGCGGCCCAATACGGCTGGGAGTTTGTCACCTACCCACCAGAGGAGTTAAACGCCGTACCGATGGAAGCGCCGTCGGAGACGGTGTTCCGCTACACCGGCGCCTACGGGGTGAGCGAGCCGGCGGCGAAATTGTACAGCGGGGCCGATCAAATGGCGCTCGTGAAAAAGAAATCGGGCAACGTGACGATTTCCGTGGCGCTCATCCGCCATGGACGAAAGGAGAATGGGGCATGCGACGATTGGTCATCGCCGCGCCGGGAAGCGGCGCCGGCAAAACGACCGTGACGCTCGGCTTGATGGCGGCGCTCAGGCAGAGAGGTTTGACGGTGCAAGGATTGAAATGCGGACCAGATTACATCGATCCGACGTACCATACGGCGGTCACCGGCCGGCCAGCACGCAACTTGGACAGCTGGATGGCTGGCCGCGCGAACGTGCGTCAAATGTTGGCGAACGGCTGCCAAGGGGCGGATATCGCCATCATCGAAGGAGTGATGGGGCTGTTTGACGGCAAGCAGCCGCTGTCTAATGAAGGATCGACAGCCGATATTGCGGTATTGACGGAAAGCCCGGTGCTGCTTGTCATTGACGCCGCTGGCATGGCTCGCAGCGCTGCTGCCATCGTCCGCGGATTTCAAACGTTTCACCCGGATGTCCGCATTGCCGGCGTGTTTGCGAACCGCGTTGGTAGCGAAGGGCATTTCCGGCTGATTCAGGCAGCCATCGAGCAAATGTGCGGCATCCCGACGGTCGGCTATTTGCCAAAAGACGAGGCGTTGGCGTTGCCAGAGCGGCATTTAGGACTCGTGCCGTCGGTGGAGCGCGGTGAGTTGGATGATTTTTTTGCCGCCCTTGGGGAAAAAGTAGCGGAAACAGTCGATTGGGAGGCGCTGCTTCGGATCGCCGAGTCCGCTCCGCCGCTAGCGGCGCCTGCCCCGCTTGTCCAACCAAGCCGGACGTATCCGGTGCGCATCGCGGTGGCGAAAGATGCCGCCTTCCACTTTTACTACCCGGAAAATTTGGAAATGTTAGCCGCCTATGGCGCTGAGCTTGTTTATTTCTCCCCGCTCGCCGGCGAGCCGCTTCCGGAAGGCGCTGACGGGCTGTATATCGGCGGCGGCTTTCCGGAAGAGTTTGCCGCTGAGCTGGCGCGGCAGACGGCGGTGAAGCAATCGATCCGCACAGCGGTCGAAGCCGGCTTGCCGACACTTGCCGAATGCGGCGGGTTTATGTTTCTTACCGAACAGCTTGTCACGACAAGTGGGGCTGCGTACGACATGGTCGGCGTCATCCCGGGGCGGGTCGTCATGCAGCGGACGCTGGCGGCGCTCGGCTATCGCGAAGTGTATGGGCGGGACGGGAACTTTCTGTTGCCAAAAGGGGAAGTGGCGCGCGGACATGAATTCCATTATTCGGTGTACGAACCGCGGGGCGAGATGCCGTTTGCCTATGACACGAGCGGCCGGAAAGGAACAAAGCCGGACGGTTGTCTAGTGCACCGGCTTGTCGCCGGCTACGTCCATTTCCATTTCGCGTCCGCCCCGGCGATGGCCGAACGGTGGCTCGCCGCATGCGAGCGGGTGAAACGGGATGGCTAGAGCGCTGCCGATCATGTTTCAAGGCACTCACTCCGACGCCGGCAAAAGCGTCATCGCGACCGCCTTTTGCCGCATTTTCGCCCAAGACGGCTGGAAGACGGCGCCGTTTAAGTCGCAAAACATGTCGTTAAACTCGTACGTGACGCCGGACGGGAAAGAAATCGGCCGAGCGCAAGGCATTCAGGCGGAGGCAGCCGGAGTGGCGGCCCGTGCCGAGATGAATCCGATTTTGATTAAGCCAAGCCGCACCCATGAATCGCAAATCGTCGTGCTTGGCAAACCGTACGGCACGATGCAGGCGTTCGCCTACCGGAACGAGTTTTTCGACCAAGGGCTGGCCGTCATTCGCCAGTCGCTTGAAACGCTGATGAACGAGTATGATCGGATCGTCATTGAAGGGGCGGGAAGCCCGGCCGAAGTGAATTTAAACGACCGCGAGCTCGTCAACATGCGTATCGCCCGTCTCGCCAACGCTCCGGTTGTGTTGATCGGCGACATTGAACGCGGCGGCGTGTTTGCCAGCCTCGTCGGGACGCTCGCCTTGCTGGAACCGGAGGATCGAAAGCGGGTGGCGGGCGTCATCATTAACAAATTCCACGGCGATGCGGCGCTGCTTCAGCCGGGGCTGGAGTGGTTTACGGAATATACCGGCGTGCCGGTGCTCGGCGTTGTCCCGTATTTGCCCGACTTGGCGATCGACGCCGAAGACTCGCTCGCGCTTGAACGGTTTGCCGCGTCGCCTGATGATGAGCGAGTCATTGACATCGCGGTTATCCGCTATCCGAAAATCGCCAATTTCACTGATCTCGACCCGCTTTTGGCCGAGCCGGATTGCCGCGTCCGCTTGGTGACGCATGCTGATGACCTTGGCAACCCGGATGTGATCGTATTGCCGGGAAGCAAAAATACGATTGAAGATTTGATCTATATGAAACAACGGGGCCTTGCCTCCCGCATTGTTTCGCTCGCTCGCGAAGGAACAACGAAAATCGTCGGTTTGTGCGGCGGCTACCAAATGCTTGGTGCTGTCATCCGCGATCCGCATGGCGTGGAAACGCCGCTTCCGGAAGTCAAAGGGCTCGGGTTGCTGCCGGTCGAGACGACGCTCGAACGGACGAAAATGACGGTCCGTTCAAACGGGGTGCTTGCGTGGAATGGCGAGCGGTTTCGGGTGAGCGGCTATGAAATTCATATGGGCCGCTCGGCGCCGCTTTCCGGCTATGCGCCATTGATTGAAGCAGAAGACCGATATGAAGGGGCGAAACAGGGGGATGAGCAAGTGTTAGGCACATACATGCATGACTTGTTTCATAACGATGCGTTCCGCACCGCTTTTTTGAACGCCATTCGCCGCGAAAAGGGAATCCCGTTGCGCGGCGCTGTATCGTTTCTCACCCGCAAAGAAGCGGCGTTTGACCGGCTTGCCACTCATGTCCGCGAGCATGTCGACGTCGGGCGGATCGAACAGATGATGCGTCAATTTCAGCAACCGTAATCGTCATGGAAACGCTCACCCGGTGGGGAATGTTCAACATGGATTCTTTTTTGCATGATGGTTAGGGCATCACCGCCTTGCTAGAGACATTGCCAAGCAGATGACGTCTTCCCGCGGCAAGGGATGGCGAAGGAAAACAGCTCTTTCAGATGAGAAAGGAGGAAACGCCTATTCCCGATGAATAGGGGATATCGCGTGTCTATCATGCATGTTTCGATTCCACCGATCCACCGTGAGATGATTGAACAAGCGCGTGATTATATCAATCAATTGACGAAGCCCCCCGGCAGCCTAGGCCGGCTTGAAGAAGTGGCGGCAACGCTTGCCGGCATGACCGGGGAACTGTTCCCGCGTGTTACTCCGCCCGGAGTGCTTGTGTTTGCGGCCGATCATGGCGTGACTGCGGAGGGTGTATCCGCTTATCCGGCCGAAGTGACGGCGCAAATGGTGCAAAACTTTGCCAACGGTGGAGCGGCGATTAATGTGTTTAGCCGGCAAATCGGTGCGCTGCTCCGGATCGTTGATGTCGGGGTGGCCGTGCCGGTCATGGATGAGCGCGTCATTCAGAAAAAGGTCCGCCCCGGAACAAACAATTTCACCCAAGCCGAGGCGATGACGTTGCAGGAAGCTGAACAGGCGCTTCATATCGGTTATGAGCAGGCAGTATTCATGGTAGGACAAGGTGTACGCGCGTTCATTATCGGTGAAATGGGGATTGGCAACACAACGACTGCCAGCGCTTTGTTGGCGACCTTGACTAGCGAACCGCTCGAGCAGATGGTCGGCAAAGGCACGGGCGTTGACGAGGAACAGTTGGCGCATAAGCGCGCCGTCATCCGCCGGGCGCTTTTGCTTCACCAACCGGATCCGTCAAAGCCGCTTGAATGGCTTTCCAAAATCGGCGGATTGGAGATTGCGGCAATGGCCGGCGCGATGCTCGCTGCTGCTGAGCGGCGCATTCCGATTTTGCTCGATGGGTTGATTTGCACGGTCGCGGCCCTTGTAGCCCGCCAGTTTGCTGCGAATGTCATAGATTATATGATTGCCGGACATCGTTCACAAGAGCCAGGGCACAGGATCGCCCTTCGCTTGCTAGGGAAGGAGCCACTGTTGGATCTCGGCATGCGTCTTGGTGAAGGGAGCGGCGCGGCGGTAGCGTTTCCGTTGCTGCTGTCTGCAACGGCGATGGTGAACGAAATGGCGACGTTTTCTTCAGCGGACATTTCGGACAGAGAAACGAAAGGGGGGAAGGAACGATGACCGTCGGCAAAGTGTATTTAGTCGGCGCCGGTCCGGGTGATGAAAAGTTGATTACGGTCTACGGCCGCGAATGTTTGGAACAGGCAGATGTTATCATTTACGACCGGCTTGTCAACCGGAAGTTGCTTCGGTATGCGAAACGAGAAGCTGAACTTCTTTACTACGGCAAAGAGCCGGGAAAGCACGATACCGTTCAAGAACAAATTCATGAACTGTTGCTCGAGCAGGCGCGCCAAGGAAAAACGGTCGTCCGCTTAAAAGGCGGCGACCCGTGTGTCTTTGGCCGCGCCGGTGAGGAAGCGGAACGGTTGGCAAAAGCCGGCATTCCGTTTGAAATCGTCCCCGGGGTGACGTCCGGCATTGCCGCTCCAGCGTATGCCGGCATTCCGGTCACTCATCGCGAACACGCCGCTTCCGTGGCGATCGTCACCGGGCATCGAAGCGAAGCGGTCGACTGGGAGGCGCTCGCCCGCGGATGTGATACGATCGTCGTCTACATGGGAGCGGCCAACCTACCGGATATTTGCCGCCGGCTCGCCGCCGCCGGCAAACCGGATGATACGCCGGCGGCCGCCATTGAATGGGGAACGACCGAGCGGCAGCGCACGGTGGCGGCTACAATCGCGACGCTGCCGGCTGAGGCGGCAAAAGCCGGCATTTCCCACCCGGCGATCATTGTCATCGGCGATGTCGTCCGTTTGCGGGAGACATTGCAATGGTTTCCGGAGCGGCAAGGGGGCATGGTCGATGTCAACGCCTCGTCGTAACGGGCGGGTCATCGTCTACACCGGCGATGGCAAAGGGAAAACGACAGCGGCGTTTGGCCTGGCGCTGCGCGCGGTCGGCCGCGGGATGAACGTCGCCATTTTGCAGTTTGTGAAATCGCCGGAGCGCACGTACGGCGAGCAGCTCGCCCTTCGCCGCCTCGGCGTCGAGGTGCGCCAACTCGGCGCCGGGTTTACATGGACGAAAACACCGGACATCCACCGCGAAGCGCTGAGACACGCGTGGGCGCTAGCGAAACAGTATATTCATTCCGGCCGGTATGACCTTATCGTGCTTGACGAATTGAACAATGCCCTTGCTATCGATCGGTTTCCGATTCACGACATTGTCTCGGTCGAGGAGGTGCTCGAGGTCATCCGGACGCGTCCGCCGGCGCTCCATCTTGTCATTACCGGGCGCAGCGCCCGCCTGGAGCTGATTGCCGCCGCCGATATCGTGACCGAGATGGCGCTCATTAAGCATGATTATGAACAAGGGACAAAGGCCATGAAAGGAATCGAATTTTAGCGGCAAAAAGGCTGACTTAAAAGACCGCCTGTCCTTCGGGGAAAGACAAGATATAAAATGACGAATCGGCTCGATTATATAAGCAGTGAAAAAAGGTGTCTCGTTGCTTTTTGAGACACCTTTTTCCTTTTATTTATCCGCATCCGTTTTGTCGTTTTGCTCTTTATGCTGCCGCCGTCCTTTGCTGTTGTCGCCGGTTATTGGACCGTGAAGCAATGCCATCGGGTCCTGTGTCGGCGCGTTTTGGTTTCGGCTTCCGTTGTTTGGCCGTTTCGTCATACGTCACACCTCCTTTAGGCGCGCTGACCATACCATTAGCATAGACCGACGAACCCTTTTTATTCCGCCGCAACATGAAAAAACGCGGGGAACGCCTTTCCGGCGCTCTCCCGCGGACATGACGGCCGGGTGCTGGCAAACACGGCGGCCGGAGAAGGGGATGACGGCTTAGTAAACGTAGCCGCCGAACGCAGCCCCGACAATAATGAGCAAAATAAACAAGACAACGATCAACGCAAAACCATTGCCATGCCAAGCGCCCATCCCGTTCACCTCCCTGAGAAATCTACTATAAGATATGCTGATCGTTGTACGAAGGAATAGGATAATTGTCGAAAAATGACAAAATAAGAAAAACGCCTTGCCGAGAGAGCGAAAGGCGTTTTTGTTGGAAATAGTTTCCCTTCATTCCCAAATGTAAGGCGTTTCTTGATAGACATAGTAGTTCAGCCAGTTGACAAACAACAAGTTCGCATGCGAGCGCCACGTATTGAGCGGCGGCCGGCTCGGGTCGTCGTTCGGAAAGTACGATTCCGGAATTTGAATCGACAGCCCTTTCGCCAAGTCGCGTTCATACTCGTCTTTTAACGTCGTCGCGTCATATTCCGGATGACCGGTCAAGAAAATTTGCCGCCCGTCGTTCGAAGCGACGAGGGAAACGCCGGCTTTGTCGGCGGTCGACAAAATCGTCAGCTCCGGCACGCTTTCAATGTCTTCGCGTTTAACATCTGTATGGCGGGAGTGGGGCATGCGAAACACATCGTCAAACCCGCGCAACAGTTTGACATTTTTCACTTCGAGCGTATGGTTGAACACGCCGAAGCACTTTTCCGGCAACGGATATTTTGGGATGCCGTAATGATAATACAAGCCGGCTTGTGCACCCCAACAAATGTGTAACGTTGAGGTGACGTTCGTTTTCGTCCATTCCATAATGTCGGTCAGCTCATCCCAGTACGTGACGTCTTCAAACGGCATTTGCTCGACCGGTGCTCCGGTGATGATCATCCCATCGAACTTCCGATGGCGGATGTGCGGAAAAATCGTGTAAAATTGATCCAAATGATGTTTGCTCGTCGTTTTCGGCTCATGGGTTTCCGGGCGCAAAAAGGTGATGTTCACCTGCAGCGGTGAGTTGCCGAGCAGGCGAAGCAGCTGCGTTTCCGCTTTTTCTTTTTCCGGCATTAAGTTTAAAATGACGATATTGAGTGGACGGATATCTTGCGAATACGCTCGTTCTTCGTCCATGACGAAAATGTTTTCTTGTTCGAGAATTTCTTTCGCTGGCAAATCTTTTGGGATGTTGATTGGCAACGATGTCCCCTCCGTTTCGTTCTCGTTTTTTAAATAATTCCATTATAAAAACTTTATTGACTTTCTTCAATTCATTTTTTTCCGTTCAAGGAAATTGAGCGGACACAGTGAGGAAAGGAGGGAAAATGCATGGATCCGACGGCGTTTGACAATTTGAAAACGGTGTTGGAAGGAGCTGTCTATGACGCCGACTTGCAAGGGCGCATTGCCGTCATCGACCGCCGCGATCTCGCCGATTTGGCCCGCCTGTCGCGCGAGTACGCCATTTCCTTTCAACAGGCCGGTGCGCCTGAACCGCCGGTCGTCTGCACGGCGCGGCTTGCGATCGATTTTGCCGAACTGGTGAATGAACGGCTCCATTACGGCCGGGCCGGCTGCCGGCTTGCGGTCTCGTTCGCCTTGCCGGTTCGCCGCTTGTCCGCCTGTGCGCTTATTGAGGGGACGCTGCGAACGATTTGGGGAGAGGAACGGGTCGTCCGGCAAATGTTGCGTTGGGAGTTTCCGCACGAACACGGCCCGTATCACAATGAGGCAACGGTCGAATTTGGCCGGCTCATCTACGAGGAAAACGCGGCCGATTTGCCGGAAATGGTGCCGTATATGATTTCCTCGCTCGAACAGCTGCAGCCATTCGCCGGCGAGTAACGGTGCAAAAAGTGGAAACGAACGGGAAAATCCGCTATGATGGGGGTGAGGTGAGAACGATGAGCGTATACGAATTTAGCGCGACAACGATTCGAGGGGAAGAGCAGCCGTTATCCGCCTATGAAGGCAAGGTGCTGTTGATCGTCAATACAGCAAGCCGTTGCGGCTTCACTCCGCAGTATAAAGAACTGCAGGAGCTGTATGACGAATACCGGGATCGCGGGCTGGTCGTGCTCGGATTTCCGTGCAATCAGTTCGGCGGCCAAGAGCCGGGGACGGAAGCGGATATCGAGCAGTTTTGTCAGTTGAATTACGGCGTAACGTTCCCGATGTTTTCCAAAGTCGATGTCAACGGCGACAACGCCCACCCGTTGTTTCAATATCTGAAAGAACAAGCGCCGGGGGCATTGGGGACAAAGGCGATCAAATGGAATTTCACAAAGTTTTTAGTCGACCGCCACGGCCGCGTCGTCGCCCGCTTCGCCCCGCAAACAAAGCCGAGCGAGCTAAAAGAAGACATTGAAAAATTGCTGTAAGACAGCGGGATAGACAAAGGAGGGGATTGCGCTTGCGCATTAAAGCGATTGAACCGACACCAAGCCCGAATACGATGAAAGTGCTGCTTGATGAAGAGCTGCCGTTTGGCACGAGCCATAATTATAAGCCGGATAACGTCGCCGCCGCGCCGCCGATCATCCAAGCGCTCATGCGCATTGACGGGGTGAAAGGCATTTACCATGTCGCCGATTTTCTGGCCGTCGAACGCCATCCGAAGTACGATTGGCGCGACATTTTGGCAAAAGTGCGCGAAGTGTTCGGCGAAGAGGTGGATGAAACGGAAGAAGGAAAGCCGACGGTGAATGAACATTTTGGCGAAGTGAAAGTGTTCGTGCAAATGTTATATGGGCTGCCGATGCAAGTGAAGCTGATCGACGGCGAGCGCGAACATCGCGTCGGGCTGCCGAAGCCGTTTGTGGATGCCGTTATTGAGGCGCAAAAATACGCCGGCAACATCGTCTTAGAGCGCAAATGGGTCGAAAAAGGGGTGCGTTATGGCACGTTTGAAGAAATCGGCCATGAAATCGTCGACGAGCTATCGGCCGCCTATCCGCCGGAGCGGCTCGAGCGAATTGTCAACATGTTCCGCCGCGGCGAGCTGGAAAAAACGGCGCAAAAACGGCCGGGCGTCAAAGTGACAAGCGAGATGCTCGATGACCCGGACTGGCGCAAACGGTACGCCGCGCTCGAACAAATGGCCGAGCCGACCGAAGACGACATTCCGGTGCTGGCCAAAGCGTTGAAAGATGAAAAAATGGCTGTTCGCCGCCTGGCGACGGCATACCTTGGCATGATCGGCGGCAAAAAGGTGCTTCCGTACTTGTACGAAGCGCTAAAAGACCCGGCTGTCGCTGTGCGCCGCACCGCCGGCGACTGTTTGTCCGACATTGGCGACCCGGATGCCATTCCGGCGATGATCGAAGCATTAAACGACGAAAGCAAGCTCGTTCGTTGGCGGGCGGCTATGTTTTTATACGAGGTGGGCGATGAATCGGCCTTGCCGGCATTAAAAGCGGCAGAAAACGATCCGGAGTTTGAAGTGAGCTTGCAAGTGAAAATGGCGATCGAGCGGATTGAGGGCGGCGAAGAGGCGAAAGGTTCCGTCTGGAAGCAAATGACGGAAAGCCGAAAAAAAGAGAACAAGTCGGAGAAATAAAAAGAGGCGCGCCGGTCGGCGCGCCTCTTTCCTTGGTCAAAAAAGCGCTTCTTGTTAAGTCGTCACGGTTGTGCTTGAGGTCGGAGCGAACTGGACAATTTCAAGTACAATAGGGGTATTGGCCGGAATGGAACCGCTGCCGGTCGGAACGGTAATGGCTAGTGATCCGACACCAGTCGCGCCAGGGGTATAGGTGGAAATTCCCTCCATTTGTAAAACGCCGTTGACATACACATTAAAGTAGCTGTTGTTGGTTGCCAGTGCCGGCAATTCCGTCGCTTGGCTGCCGTCGTCTTGGAAAAAGCTGGCCGCATCAATTGTCAACGTTGCCCCTTCCGCCGTTTCCGCTGTCGTAATATAGAAAAACCTTGTGTCGTTTGGCGCAACTTCTGTTGTGGTAGTTGCAGCGACAAATAGTTTGATTAGTTGTAAAGCCATACAGCCATCCTCCTTCTCAATGTGATCGTGAAGGTTGCCGCTGACCCGAAGCCACCCCATCCATCGCCTAGTCCTCCTAGCATTTAGGGATGTTTGTTGGCAACCGGTCGGCGTCATACGTTCGTTCTATTTGTATGAACGGACTAGAACCACCGGCCCGGCGGCTGTCATGGTAAGGGGAAAATGATCATTTCGGACTATATTCGATCCGTGCATCAATCTGCCTTTCATCTGTCTTTTATACTGTTTTTAGGTGGGTTGCTAGTCTGTTTGTCGTTTGCTATTGCGGATGAAGGTGAATGTCATATAGTGATTTTATCGTGCGTCGGTTGTCTTGTCGTCCTATTTGTCATTCACCTTATAGAGAATGTTGAATATGATGGTGCTGAATACGTTGTGGAATCAAATGATAGTGGGACAATACGTTTGGTTGGGTGATGAGATCAGTGAAACGGGGATCTTCATCAAGAAAACATGTTATTGCTGTTCCGAAAGTATATGATTGGACTCATGCTGTACTGACCGTTCCTCTCCATATTGCGCTCCTTTTTCCCCCACGCGTTTTGGCGGCGGAAACATACCAGTACAACGCCATATCGGACGGGGTGAAGACCGTCTATACAGACAGCGATGAACTGAAAGAGTACGGCGATCGCGGCATTTTAGACCCGAAACATGTGTCTTGGATCAACTTATTTATCAACGGAGTGCTGCAACCGGAAAAGTTGTACGAGGTGGAAAAGGGGAAGCTGACATTGAAAACAGCCGAACCGCCGCCGAAAGGGGCGCCGATTATTCTCCAATTTATTACAATGAAAATCGGCTTCTAACTGTTTCGCGCTGCAGTCACTGACCGCAACAAAGCCTTGGAGTTGGTTCCCCCAAGGCTTTGTCCGTCAACTGCCGAAATAATGCTCAACAAGATCTTGAAAGAGCGGAGAAAGCTCGTTTGGCAATTCATGAAGAAAGAAAAATTTTACCTCGAGCGATTCTTCCCCGTCTTCCCTCAGTTCCCCGCCGCGAATATCGTGGGTGCGGTACACAACGGTAACCGAATAATATTGGTCGCCGTTTGGCAGCCGAACAAAATATTTTTGGCCGGAAAACACATCGATGAGTTCGAGTTCACCGATCTCCAACCCCGTTTCTTCCAACACTTCCCGCCGTGCCGCTTCCTCGGTTGACTCGCCGAGCTCCAACAAGCCGCCGGGGACTCCCCACAGCCCGTCGCGGCGCTTTTGCAGCAAAACCCGTCCATAGTCATCGATGATCGCGACACCGACACCGGCTAAAATGAGCGGTCGGGTTCCGACAATTTTTCGCAACTCTTCAATGTACCCCATCGACTGCGCCCCCTTTCGTTTCCGTCCATTCGATGACTTATTATATGTTCGAGGGCGACCGGTGGCCGCGGCGATTGCTAGAAGGAAAAAAAGAAATCGCCCGTTTCAGACAGCAAACGGGCAGGAGTGCGGGGGACATTTGTTCCACTGACGACGTTGAAAGGGGATATTCTCGTTTTCGCTGCCGCCGGCAGCTATCTCCGTTGCTTTTTGTGTTCGAAGTATAGTATGCTGATAGCACAACGATCATCATATGGAGGGATGATAGCTATGTCGATGGCGTACGAAGAGTATATGCGCCAGCTTGTGCAGCCGATGCGCGATGAACTTGTCCGCGCCGGTTTTCGCGAGTTGCGTACAAGTGAGGAAGTCGAACAGTTTATGGAGCAAGCGGAAGGGACGACATTTGTGTTCGTCAATTCGGTGTGCGGCTGTGCCGCCGGACTGGCGCGTCCGGCCGCGACGCAGGCGGTGCTGCGGAGCGAGAAGAAGCCGGATCATCTAGTAACCGTGTTTGCTGGGCAAGATAAAGAGGCAACAGCGAAAATGCGCGAGCACTTTGTCGGCTATGCCCCGTCCTCACCGTCGATGGCGCTCTTAAAAGGAAAAGAAGTCGTCCATTTTATCCCGCGCGAAGACATCGAGTTCCATTCGATGGAGGACGTAATGGAAAATATTTTGGCTGCTTTTGACAAATACTGCGGCTGATGCCTTATGCCGGCCCCGATCTTGCATACCGCTGCCGGTGCCGGGGAACGATAATGGCGGAGGTGATCGGCGTGCCGAAGCGGAAAAAAGATCGTTCGAAAACGGGTGTCAGCGCCCCTGATGTGAGAGGGCAAGGAACGACACAAACGGAAACGGGCGCCTACGAACTTGATTCTGCGCGCAAAAAAACGAAAATCGACTGAAAACGGAGCTCCGCATCGGGAGCTCCGTTTTCGCTGCCGCTGTTAAGCGTTGGCGATGCAGCTGTAAATGAAATACAACAACGTGATGAGGCTGGCCGCAAAAAAGATGGTTGTCATCTCCGTTTTCCCGCCTTTCTGTCTATGTTTTCCCCTTGAACATATGATACACTATTCATGTAACCATAGTATATACCAATAGAAGCGAAAAGGAAAAGCGGTTTTTGCTTTGGCAGGGGAGAGGAAAGACGATGAAAAAAGCGAAACGAATGAACGCATTTTCCGCATCCATTTTTGCCGAATTGGCGGCGTACCGCCAACAGCGGCGCCATCTTCACGACGAGTGGATCGATTTAAGCGTCGGCAGCCCGGATTTGCCGCCGGCGCCGTTTGTGCGCGAGGCGATCGCCCGCTATGCGAAGGAGCCGAATGCATACGGCTACACGTTAAAAGGCATTCGCGAGTTTCAGGAGGCGGTTGCGCATTATTACCGGACGGCGCACGGTGTGGCGCTTGATCCGGAAACAGACATCACGTATGTCATCGGGTCGCAAGACGGATTGGTCCATTTGCCGATGGTGTTCGCCGACCCGGGTGATGTTATTTTACTGCCCGACCCCGGATATCCGGCGTATGCGGCCGGCGTAGCGATGGCCGAAGCGGAGCCGTATTTTCTGCCGCTTCGGAAAGAAAACGGCTTTTTGCCCGATTTGGCTGCCATTCCGGAAGATGTCGCCAAACGGGCGGCCATCCTCTTTTTAAACTTTCCCGGCAACCCGGTGCCGACGTTGGCTCCGGAATCGTTTTATCGCGATGTCGTTGCGTTTGCCAAACGGTACGATATTCTCGTTGTTTCCGATTTTGCCTACGGTGAGCTGTACTATGACGGAAACAAACCGGTGAGCTTCTTGTCCGTCCCGGGGGCGAAAGATGTCGGTGTTGAGATCAACTCGTTGTCCAAAAGCTACAATATGGCCGGCTGCCGGATCGGCTATTTATGTGGCAATGCTGACGTGGTTCGTGCGTTTGCCGAGTTCAAGTCCAATTTGGATTACGGCATTTTTTGGCCAATTCAAAAAGCGGCGGCGGACGTGTTGCGTCATGGGGCCGACTTTTGCGCCGAAAGCCGCACGATGTATCAGGCGCGGCGCGATGCGCTTGTTGCCGGATTGACCGACATCGGTTGGGCGGTTGACCGTCCGCCGGCGGGCATGTTTGTGTGGGCCAAAATTCCCGATGGCTGGACATCGCTTTCGTTCACGAAAGCGTTGATCGATCAAGCCGGCGTCGTCGTAACGCCTGGGCATGCGTTCGGGCCGAGCGGTGAAGGCTATGTGCGCATCGCTCTCGTTCAGCCGGAAGCGGTGTTGCGCCGCGCGGTTGAAAAGCTTAACGAGAGCGGCTTGTTCAAGCAGTTGACCGCTGACCAACCATCGCGGAGGTGGACGCGATGAGGCTGCCGGCATGGCTTCGAAAAACGCTCGTTGCTGCGATTACCGTCTGTACGTTTGGGTTTGTGGCGCCGCCTGCTTCGTTGCTCGCGGCCAAAGAGCCGCCTCCGGACGACGCCTCGTCTTCGGATTGGCAGCACAGCTCAGCGCGCTCTGCAGCGGAAGCTGTTTCGTTAACCCGTGAACAATTTATCGAGGAGACGATGGAAAAGGCGGTGGCGCAGTCATACGAAAAGTTCGGCCGCAAAATCGCCCCGGTCATTGAGGATGAGTTTCACGCTGTCATCTTGCCGCGCATCGAAGGAGTGATCGCCGAGCTGGCTGAACGCTGCCCGGAAGAAGAGCTCCGTTATTTGGCCGTATCCGAAAATCCGTCTGGTGGGCAAGGAGAACGCATTTTCCATTTGTATCGCATGGACACAGGGGAAGATCTTGTTCGCTTTCACGTCCGCCGCGAGCATCCGCCGCAAGACGGGTACTGGTTTCAGTTTCACTATCACATTTATGATGACGGATTTCAAGATCATCATGAATTAGGGAAAATTTACTGGTCAAAAAATACGCCGCCAAACTGGCGGACGTAGCGACCGGTGGGTTCTTCCTTATTTTGCGCGTTTTTCCCCGCTTCGTTCTATGATATCATTTTCATAGAATAAAAGAAGCGGGGGAATGCGAATGAAACGATGGTTCACTAGTTTACTAGCGGCGCTGTTCGCCGTTCCGCTTCTGTCGCTTTCGCCGTACCCGGCTGCGCACGGCGTGCTGCTTCAAGGAAGCGGCCTTGATATTCAGGCAATCCCGTCGCACGATGTGTTAGGCCGCATCATCATCGTACCGGAAACGGACTTTTCGCTTGAGGAAGCAAACGAGACGATTCGAACAATCGCCCGCATTGACCGAAGCATTTTGGAACAAGCGGCGAACCATCATATTTACATTCAGTTGTTGACCGGAAAAATTACTGATGAACCGACAGTCCGCCATTTGCGCGGGAAAACACCGCGCGGCTACGTGCCGGGGTCCAAAACGTGGGATGAAGTGCCGGGCATCGGGGGATCGCATTTAGTGCTCGTCCGCCTCGGCCATAGCGAAAAAGGGAAAGGACACGGCTCGGTCAATTTAGAACTGCATGAATTTGCCCATTCGCTTGATTATATCGTGTTTGACGAAATTCACGAAACGGATGAGTTTCAGACGATTTGGCGGGAAGAAGCGCCACGGCTGTTTCCAGGCGAGTATTATTTTTTGACATATCCAGAAGAGTATTTTGCTGAATCGTTCGCCTATTATTATGCGAGCGACAAGACACGGGAAACGCTGCAGACGGCGGCCCCGGACACATACGGATTTATTCGCCAGTTGGCGGAACGGGCCTCATAGAAGGCTCTTTTTTTTCGTGATGAGGGCGGTGCTTTATGATATGATAAGCGTGAGGTGAGGACATTGCGGCAATACTTGCAGCTTTTGGAAGATATTTTGGAAAACGGTGTGGAAAAAGAAGACCGCACCGGCGTCGGCACCTTGTCCGTGTTCGGCCGCCAGCTCCGCTTTGACTTGCAGGACGGCTTCCCGCTTGTGACGACGAAAAAGTTACATATTCGCTCGATCGTTTATGAACTGCTTTGGTTTTTAAAAGGCGACACCAATGTCCGTTATTTACAGGAAAACGGCGTGACGATTTGGGATGAGTGGGCCGATGAAAACGGCGATCTCGGCCCGATCTACGGCGCGCAATGGCGGTCATGGAAAGGAGCTGACGGGAAAACGGTCGACCAAATTGCGTCGGTCGTCGATGAAATCAAGCGCAACCCGAACTCGCGCCGGCTGCTTGTCAGCGCCTGGAACGTGGCGGAATTGGATAAGATGAAGCTGCCGCCGTGCCATTACGCTTTCCAGTTTTACGTCGCGAATGGACGGTTGTCATGCATGTGGCAGCAGCGCTCCGTTGACACGTTTTTAGGGCTGCCGTTTAACATTGCCAGCTATGCGCTTTTGACGCATATGATCGCCCAGCAGTGCGATTTGGACGTCGGTGAACTGATTTTCACCGGCGGGGACGTCCATTTGTACAAAAATCATCTGGAACAAGCGAAACTGCAGCTGACGCGCGAGCCGCGCCCGCTGCCAAAGCTCGTCATGAAACGGAAGCCACCGTCCATTTTTGACTATGAATACGACGATTTTGAAATCGTCGGCTACGACCCGCATCCGGCGATTAAAGCGCCGGTGGCGGTGTGAAGGGGAGGATGCGATGATTTCGCACATTGTAGCGATGGACGAAAACCGGGTGATCGGCAAGGACAACCGTTTGCCGTGGCATTTGCCGGCCGATTTGGCGTATTTTAAACGGGTGACAATGGGACATGCCATCGTGATGGGGCGGAAGACGTTTGAGGCGATCGGCCGTCCGCTTCCCGGCCGGGAAAATATCGTCGTGACACGCAACCGCTCGTTTCGCCCGGAAGGCTGTCTTACGCTTCACTCGCTTGATGACGTGAAACAGTGGGCCGCCAGCCGCGGCGACAAAGAAGTGTTCATTATCGGCGGGGCCGAACTGTTTCAGGCGACGCTGCCGCTTGCCAGCCGGCTGTATGTGACGAAAATTTTTGCCTCGTTCTCCGGCGATACGTTTTATCCGCCGATTTCCGAACAAGAGTGGGAACTCGTTTCGTATACGAAAGGAACGGTCGATGAAAAAAATCGATACGATCACGCCTTTCTCATTTACGAGCGAAAAACAGGGCGCGCTTAGCTTTGGCTAAGTGCGTCTTTTTGCATAGAAGCGGAGCAAACAAGGAACGATAACAAGTAGACCAACAATGGAAGTGGAGGAAGACAAATGAAGCATATCGTTCCTTTTATCGTCAAGCTCGCAGCTTGGAGCGTCGTCTTATTTTCCATGTTTACCATTTTCAACGCTCCGCTTTCGTTGATTTCGCTCATGACAATCATCACCGCGCTCGTTTCTTACATGATCGGCGATGTGTTCATCTTGCCGCGCGTTGGAAACTTCACCGCCGCCGTTTTGGATGTGCCGCTGTCCTTTTTGCTTGTATGGGCTGTCAGCTTTGCGCTGATTGCGCCAACTGTTAACATGGCGTACGCCGCCTTTTTTAGCGCGCTTGCCATCGGGGCGATTGAAACGTTTTTCCATTTGTATATGGAAAATCATGTGCTCGAGGAAGCGCGCCGGGAAGAAGCGCATCGCTGGTATGATGAAGGAAGATGGGCGACCGAGTTCGCCGAAGAAGAGGAGTTCAACAAAGAAGACGACCGGACGTAGCGCCGGTCGTTTTCTTATCAAGAACAAAAACTTTTTCGAAAATTTCCTTTTCTTTTTGCGAATTTGTGATATAATCTACAAATCAAAGATAACTTACTAAGGAAAGGGAACGAGAGCATGGAACAACAGCTAAAACGGAAACAAGGGGCGGTATACGTCGAGGACATTTTGATTGCTTATCATACGCTCAAGGATGTTGTTTTGCATACCCCGCTGCAAAAAAATCCGCTCTTGTCCGAACGGTATGAATGCAACGTCTATTTGAAGCGCGAAGATTTGCAAGTCGTGCGTTCGTTTAAACTGCGCGGGGCGTACAACCGGATGAAGCATTTAACCGACGAGGAACGGCAAAGCGGAGTCATTTGCGCCAGCGCCGGCAACCATGCCCAAGGGGTGGCCTATTCATGCCGGGCGCTTGGTGTGCATGGGAAAATTTACATGCCGGCGACGACGCCGCGGCAAAAAGTGTCGCAAGTGCAGCTGTTTGGCAAAGACATGGTCGAGATCGTCCTTGTCGGTGACACGTTTGACGACTCATACAACGAAGCGGTGAAATGCGCCGAAGCGGAAGGGCGCACGTTCATTCACCCGTTTGATGATGAATACGTCATTGCCGGTCAAGGAACCATCGGGGTTGAGGTGTTAAATGACTGCGACGAGCCGATCGATTTTCTGTTCGCTAGCATCGGTGGCGGCGGATTGATAGCGGGGCTGGGGACGTATGTGAAAAGCATTTCTCCGTCCACCAACATCGTCGGCGTCGAGCCGGCCGGCGCACCGTCGATGAAAGCAGCGCTCGAGCACGGGCATGTCGTGACGCTCGGGGAGATCGACAAGTTCGTGGACGGTGCCGCGGTCAAAACGGTCGGGGAAAAAACGTTTGCGTTATGTAGTGGAATGCTTGATGACATCGTTGTCGTTCCAGAAGGGAAAGTATGCACGACGATTTTAGAGCTGTATAACGAAAACGCCATCGTCGTCGAGCCGGCCGGCGCGCTGCCGATCGCCGCGCTTGAGTTTTACAAAGAGCAAATTCGCGGCAAGACGGTCGTTTGCGTGGTGAGCGGCGGCAACAACGACATTGACCGGATGCAGGAAATTAAAGAGCGCTCGATGATTTATGAAGGGCTGCAGCACTATTTCATCGTCAACTTCCCGCAACGGGCCGGGGCGCTGCGCGAGTTTTTGGATGAAGTGCTCGGTCCGACCGATGACATTACCCGGTTTGAATATACGAAGAAAAACAATAAGGAAAGCGGACCGGCGCTCGTCGGCATCGAGCTGAAACGGCGCGAGGACTACGCACCGCTCATTGAACGGATGAAGAAAAAAGGATTTCCGTTCCAGGAAGTGAATAAAGATCCGAATTTGTTCCACCTGCTCATTTGACGAAAAATACGAAAAAAAGTCGAAAAGATTTCGCTGTATTCCGACATACTTTTTCACCGGATTGGTGTATAATATAAGTAAATCGGTGAAAAAAGAGGATTGATATTTTGCTATTCAAAAGCCTCGAGTTTAAAAACGCGTATGGGCAGAAAGTGAAGATTATCGAAATCCCAGTATTGGAGGAAGAGAACACGTACCGATTTATGATCCAACTTCGCTTGGAGACGTTTATTGCGAAAGTGTACCGATCAAGGACGAATCGTTCTGTTTACTCGTTCCGGGAGCACTTGAAGAAAGTGTTGAAATGGCCGGTATATGAACAAATCTTTAAGGAAACGGTGTTGAAACATAACGCGTGACTGCTGTTGTTTTGCCCATTGCGGCAAAACAACTTTTTTTTGGTGGGATTTTCGCTGATTTCATTATATAATGGAAACGAGATGACGCCAGGTAAAACAAAGCGGTACAGGCAGAAAGGGATGAACAGTTGATGTGGAAACGAATCATGATGATCGCTGCGATTTGTTTGCTTGCTGCGTGTGGGAAAACGATTTCGGATGCCAAAAATTGGCCGGTCGCTGACTTTACGTTTGTTGATCAGTCAGGTGAGCCGTTTGGACTTCGCGATCTGAAGGGGAAAGTGTGGGTCGCCGATTTTATTTTTACAAACTGCGAAACGGTTTGCCCGCCGATGACCGCCCATATGGCCAAACTGAAAGAGAAGGCGGAAGAAAAAGGGCTCGATGTTGAATTTGTTTCGTTCAGTGTCGACCCGGAAGTTGATACGCCAGAAAAACTAGAGGCTTACGCGAAACAGTTTACAAATGACCTAGCAAACTGGCATTTCTTGACCGGATACAGTCCGGCTGAGATTAGCGAACTGGCGCAAAAAAGCTTTAAAACGATTGTGCAAAAGCCGGTTGGCGATGACCAAGTCATCCACGGCACGAGCTTTTATTTAGTCGGCCCGGACGGCAAGGTGGTTCAAACATACAGCGGCGTGCAGGATGTGCCGTATGACACGATTTTAGAGCATATTGAAATTTTGCAATCGTCGCGATAAGGCAAAAACGGGCGCCGTTTTGCCTTCTTTTCGTCTTTCCCCTGTTGCAGCAAAAGGCAGGTGTCACACATGATACGATGGGGATGGCTTTTCGTGTTGGGGATGTTGCTCGCCGGATGTACGGTGCTTCCGGCCGGCGGGAAGCCAGACCGCCCACATGAGACCGCCATCAGGCAGCCGGAAGCAAAGCCGTTACCCAAAGACATTCACCTCGTCGCGTTAGGCGATTCATTGACCGAAGGAGTCGGAGACGGCGAAGGGAAAGGAGGCTATGTTGGCCGCCTTATCCCGCTTTTGGCGGCGGAAGACGGGGTGCGGACGGTGACGGTTACGAATGCCGGAAAGCGGGGCCGGCGCATCAACGAACTTGAACCGGTTATTCGCGCCCACCAAGCGGAGCTCGAGCGGGCGCATATCATTACGATTACGATCGGCGGCAACGATGTGATGAATGTCGTCCGCTCGCATTTTTTTGATTTATCGTACGAGCGGTTTGCGAACGAGAGCCAGCGATTTGCCGAGCGGCTCGATCACCTGTTGCTGTTGTTGCGCACGATCAACCCGGATGCGGTCGTTGTGCTCATCGGCTTATACAACCCGTTTTCCACGACATTGCCGAACATTCCGGAAATTGACGCCGTCATCGTTGAATGGAACCGTGCGAGCAACGCGGTGCTTTCCCGCTATCCGCGCACGATCTTTGTGGATATTCAAGATATGTTTGCCGACCGCGATGATTTGCTTCACCGCGATGAATTTCATCCAAACGCCGCGGGATATGAACTAATGGCGATGCGGATATATGAAGCGCTGGACGCGCGAAAAGAGTGGTGGGCGAACTGATGGAAAAGAAACGGGATAGCATAAGGAGCATATTAGGATGAATTGGAAACGAGCGTTTTGGACGTTGGCGGCCGTCAATGCCGCTGTCCTTGTCTTGGTGGCTGTTTGGCTGCTGCAGCCGTCTCCGCCGGTAAAACGGCCGGCGCGCCCGGACGTGGAAGGGGCTTCGTTTACGGTATACTCGAAGAAAGAGCATTTGAACGCCGTTATTAACGACTATTTGGCAGAAAAAACGAAAGACCATCCGCTCCGGTACGACGTTTGGCTTGCCGACCGCGTCTACGTCTCAAGCGAAATTCCGATTTTTGAACGCGAAGTCGAGCTCGTCGTCTCGTTTGTGCCGAAAGTCATGAAAGGCGGGAACGTCGAGCTTGTCGAACCGGTCATTTCGCTTGGCGACTGGAAGCTGCCGGTGACATACGTGCTTCGCTACTTGCAAAAGCATGCGCCGCTGCCGGATGAAGTTGTCATTGATCCGGAGCAGGCCCGCATTTATGTGGCGCTCCATGAGATCCGTTTTGGCAACGGGTATCAAGTGGCGGCGAAAAAAATCGATTTGGCGGCCGATGAAATCGTATTTACCTTAACGATCCCGACAAACCGTCCGCGGTAAAAACGTTGGCTTCAACGTTTCCGCGCAACATCGCGAATCTTGTCGGGCTCCTATTTGGAAGAAAAAGGGCGTCTCATTGCCTTTGAGACACCCTTTTTTTGGCTGTTCCAGCCTCGTGCGGCCTCCGCCGTTAGACAAGGCGCAGTCCTTTTGGATAAAAGTTTTTCACCGTTCCTTTAACTTCTTTTCCCCAAGCGAACGGAAATCCGTCCACCGTCACGAGCAGCCAGCCGCGGTCGCCGCCGGTGGACAGCGTTTCACCGCGCCAATACTGAAGGCATTCCCGGCTGCTGCTTGATAAGTCAAGCACGTGTTTCGCTTCGCCCGCCCGCAATGCCAAGGCGAGAGCATGGTTTGGCTCAAACCGCTCTTTTTTGGTCTCGCCAAGATGAAGTCCGGCGCGCATCACTTTTAAGCCGGACAAATCCGGGCACCGGTCCGGCAGCATGGCCAAATGGCTGCCAAACGAGATGACCGTCCCGTGCTGCTCGGTTTGCAATGATTGTTGTTCAAATTGGCGGTACAATCGGACGGCTGCTTTCGGTGCGTTCGCTTTTGCCCACCGCCCGCTCCATGGCGGAGTCGGCCGCTGTTTTTGCAGCTTGGCGACAAAATGCCCTTCTCCTTTGAGACGGTGCGGCCAAAGACGGGCGACGCATTCAAGTTCGGCCCGGTTCGTTTTCGTCCACTCCGGCCGCCCCGGCTCGATGCCGCCGATTTTCGCAATCGGCAGCAACCGCAAATCATCGTACGTCTCGAGCAGCCATTCCACCGTTTGCTCGTTTTCCTCGGGCGAGAATGTGCATGTCGAATAGACGAGAATGCCGCCTTCTTTCAGCATGGCATAGGCGCTTTCTAAAATGCGCCGCTGCCTCGCCGCGCATTGTTCCACATAGGCCGGACTCCAAAACGAGGCGGCCTCTTCTTCTTTCCGGAACATGCCTTCCCCTGAGCACGGAGCGTCAACTAAAATTTTGTCAAAAAAACCGGGGAACCGCTCGGCGAGCGCTTCGGGAGTTTCATTGATGACAACGGTGTTCGTCAATCCGAACCGCTCGACGTTCTCCGCCAACGCTTTGACCCGCTTCGGGTGAATTTCGTTGGCGACGAGCAGCCCTTTGTTTTTCATCATCGCGCCAAGTTGAGTTGTTTTTCCGCCGGGAGCGGCGCACAAGTCAAGCACCATATCCCCCGGCTCAGGCTGCAGCGCCTCGGCGACCGCCATGGCGCTCGGCTCCTGAATGTAGTATAACCCTGCCGCGTGGTACGGATGTTTTCCCGGTTGATCGCTTCGTCCGCAATAAAACCCGGTCGGACAAAACGGTATGGGTGTGAGAGAAAACGGCGCCGTTTCCGCCCAAGCAGGGCGGACTTTCAACGGATTGACGCGCAGGCCGTTTGCTTTTTCCCTTTTGTAGGCGGCGAAAAATTCGTCCGCTTCTTCTTGAAGCAACGTTTTCATTTTTTCTACAAATTGTTCTGGCAACATCAGCAAGCTTGGCTCCTTTCTTCATCAGAAGGGGCATCGATGGCCGCGACCAGCTTGACAGCGTCAAGAGCGGCGTCCCGGCCATTGAATTTTCGGTTCCGTTTTGTTCACAATGCGTTTGATATTGGCGCGGTGGCGGTAGAATATAAATGAAGCAAGCAACAAAACGGCCGCCATCAACGGAATGTCGTCGGTGAAAAAGACGGTGTACACTGCGGCGTAAAGCGCCACCGCCATCGATGACAGCGACACGTACCGCGAAATGGCCAAGACGATCAGAAAGACGGCGATGAGCGACAAAAAGAAAAGCGGCGAATAAAACAGCATTACCCCGCCCGATGTCGCCACCGCCTTGCCGCCGCGAAATTTCGCAAACACCGGATACATATGGCCAATTACCGCAACCGCCCCGGCCAAGAGTGGATGGACCGGGACGGAAAAAAACATCGGCAAGCTCGCCGCCAGCGTTCCTTTCAACATATCCCCGACAATGACGATCGTTCCCGCTTTCGCTCCGAGAACGCGGAACGTGTTCGTCCCCCCGAGATTGCCGCTTCCGTGTTCGCGAATGTCGATCCCGTAGCCGATTTTTCCGACGAGAAGGGCAAACGGGATCGAACCGAGAAGATAAGCGATAAGCAAAATAAGTGCTATCATGCCGTGAAACACCCTTTACTCAACAAGTTTGTGCATGTTTCTATTTTATCATGCGTCGGTCAAAACGGTAGACTGGAAATGAAGAAAAGCGATTGTTTTGCATTTTCACACGATAACCGGTAAACTGAAAAGCGGGCAGGGACGGACGGAAACGTTCATTCGTCCCGCAACAAACGCAGAGAAGAGAGGAGCGGCTGTGGTGAAAACGACCGTCACGTGGAACGGAAATATGTCATTCAGCGGTCAAAGCGTTTCCGGTGTCACCATTCCGATCGATGCGGCCAAAGACGTTGGCGGCAACGATTCGGGCGCCCGGCCGATGGAGCTTTTGCTTCACGCCTTGGCCGGCTGCACCGGCATTGACATCATATTGATCTTGCAAAAAATGCGGCTTGACGTCCGCGCGTTTTCGATGGAGGTGGAAGGAACGCGGGCGGATGACCATCCGAAGCGGTTTACCGACATTCATATTCATTACGCGCTTGAAGGCGATTTGCCGGAAGAGAAAGTTGCCCGTGCCATTCGATTGTCAAAAGAAAAATATTGCTCCGTTTCCCATTCGCTCAGCGCTGCCATTACGGCGAGCTATTCGATTAACGGCGTTCGCGGGAAGGAAACGATTTAGCGCAGGCGGTGCGTTCGCCTTTACGCCTAGACGGCCGGCGCAGGCGAGCCGCCGCCTGAATGTCGGGCGCGATACGTTCGGATGCCTTCGCGTTCCCCCTTTCGCCGTCAGCAAGGAACGCGTCGTTCGGCGTGTATAGGATGGCGCCGATGGCAGCGGGAAGGACGCCATTCGTTTTGTTTGAAGGGGGCTATCGGCAGCAGCCCCCTTCCCTGCATTAAAATGGATAGCGGCGATAGACAGTTTGAACAGACACCCATTTAGTCATGGTAAACTCGTCGACCACCCATGGGTTGCCAAAACGTCCGACACCGCTTGCCTTTGTGCCGCCAAACGGCACGGTCGGGCTGTCATTGACCGTTTGGTCGTTAATATGCGTCATGCCGCTCTCGATGCGGAGCGCCAGCTGTTCGCCTTCGCTCAAATCTTCGGTGAAAATGGCTGAGCTTAATCCGTATTCCGTATCGTTCGCCATCGCAATCGCTTCTTCATCCGAGCGGGCTTTGATGATCGTGGCGATCGGAGCGAACAACTCCGTTTGCGCCAGTTTGCTTCGGTTGTCAACATCGACAAAGACGGTCGGCGTCAACACGTTGCCGATCCGTCTTCCTTCGAGCGCCGCCTTTGCCCCTTCCCGTTTCGCTTCTTCGATGATCGCGAGCGCTTTTTCCACTTGTTTTTCGTTGATGAGCGGGCCGATGACGGTTTTTGGGTCGCGCGGGTCGCCATACGGAAGTTCTTTTGCCCGGGCGACGAACTTTTCGACAAATTCGTCATAATGCCGTTCATGGACGATCATCCGGTTAATGATCATGCAAATTTGCCCTTGATGGATGAACTTCCCAAAAATCGCCGCATCAACAGCGCGGTCGACGTTGGCGTCGGCAAGCACGACAAACGGGTTGTTGCCGCCAAGCTCCAAGGCGACACGCTTCAGCATCCCGCCGGCGACTGCACCGATATGCTTCCCTACTTCAGTCGATCCGGTAAAGCTAATGAGCGCAGAGTGCGGGCTTGTCAACATATCGTCGCCGATTTCATCGATGTCCGTCAAGATGACATTCAACACCCCTTTTGGCAAACCGGCGTGCTCAAATGCTTTGGCGATGACAACACCGCCGGTGAAGCACGTTTGAATGTCCGGTTTGTGGACGACGCTGTTGCCGAGCGCAATGGCCGGGGCGATCGTCCGCATCGACAAGTTCATCGGGAAGTTAAACGGCGAAATCGATGTAATCACCCCGAGCGGCAGCCGGTAGACGCGGTTGACTTTCCCTTCCGTTTCCGATGGCAGCTCTTTGACCTTTGTTAATTCATCGGCCATATGAACGGCTTCTTCCACAAGGCCGATCGACAAATCGAGCTCCACGTTCGCTTTAATCAGGCTGCCGCCTGTTTCGCGGGCGATGAGGTCGACAATTTCCTCGCGATGGGTGCGCAAATAGTCCGCCGCTTTGCGCAATACCTCTTTTTTCGTCTCCACTGTTGTTTGCGCCCATTCTTTCTGCGCCTGCTTGGCTGTCCAAAAAGCGTCGGCCAGCTGCTCTTTTGTCGCCAAGCGCACCGAAGCGATCAGCGACCCGTCGTATGGGTTCGTGTTGTCATACGTGCGGGCGCTTTTTCCCTCAACCCATTCCCCATTAAGGAAACTGCGGTTCCATTGCTCAAACATTGCCATTGCTATCACCTCCATCGTATATTGTTCGTTGTTTTTCTGAAGCTATGCCCGATCAACGAAATGACTGACGAACAGGAAAGAAAAGTTTGTCCCTATGCTTAATGTGGTTGGATAATGGTCTGGAGGCCATCCTAAGAGGCCTTGCGCAAGGCTCTTAGGATGGCTTTTTTGATTTGGATGGGAATGTTTTAACATCTTTCCGAAAGAAGTCTCCCACTTCTAAACGAAGTGAAAGTGGGAGATGAATTTCGGTTAGGTGTAGCCTAAAGTTGTCTCTTTTTCTGTGAAAATAATGAATCCATGAGCGGTTATTTTCATGCTTGGGTGGCGAGTAAAAGCTTACTCATGGATGTTTTCTGTGAAAATCCATAAAACCCGGTCAACTCTGTATATCCTGTGATCAGTTTGGATACACTACAAATGGCCAAAAAAGACAACAGGAAAGCAGAGGTGCCTTATTTTTAGGCATCTCGTATATTCTGTATTCATTTTGGCTATACTAACTTACTTGTGGTCCCCAAAACGGTTCTTTTCGGGAAAGCATGCAGTAAATGGTGACAAGCATTCGGTGCGCGATCGCAACGAGTGCTTTTTTCTTTCCCCGGCGAGCCGCCAATGACCAAAATTTCGCCGCCAACGGTTGATTCCTGCATCGGGATAACGCCCATGCCGCCTCGCATAACGCGGATTTAATATGAGGATTACCCTTTACCGTTCGTGTACTTTTGCGTTTTCCAGCGCTTTCGTGATTTCCCGGGGCCACCCCAGCCCAAGAAGCGAGGCGCTGCGGTGTCGGGAACTGTCCCATATCCACTCCGATTTCGGCGATGATGACGGCGGCGGTTTCCTTTTTCACTCCAGGAATCGTCATCAGAAGATCCACTTCCTGTTGATACGGTTGTAAGAGATGGTCGATGCGTTGGTCCATCTCCTGAATCAAGCTTTCCAAATACTCGATGTGCTTCCACGATTGGCGAATCATGAACAACTCATGTTCGGTTAATGTCCCAAAGAGCGATTCCTGAATTTGTTGCTTTTTCCCTTTCATTCTTCCGTGAAGGCAAGCGTCGATATCGGCTTCTTCGATGTACCCCTGTTCCATTAAACGGGTCAAGAGTTTTCGGCCCGATACTCCGAAGATGTCGGAAATCACCGTACCCAGCTTGATATTGGAACACTCCAATACTTTATGAATTCGGTTTTTTTCCGCAATCAATTGACCCACCCACTTTTTGCGTAAACGGGTCAAGTCCCGCAATTCTCGAATTGGCGCGGGTGGCACAAAACTCTTTTCAATCAGTCCATAACGCAATAATTTAGCGATCCATTCCGCATCGGATACATCCGTTTTTCTCCCTGGGACATTCTTGATTCGCTGAGCGTTGGCCAAGGTAATGTCAAAGTAGTCCTCTAAAATGTTAAAGACCGGTTTCCAGTAAACCCCCGTACTCTCCATCGCTAGATGAGTGATTTCTCGATCCTCGAGCCATTTCAGGAGGCGAAACAAGTCTTTGGTAAACGTCGAAAACGTTTCGATCTCCTTTTGAATGTGGTCTTCTTCTCCCCAAAGCGCACAAACGACAATCGTTTTGGCATGAACATCTAAACCTGCGCAACGATGATAAAGCACATCCATGATCCGGACTCCTTCCATTGATGAATTCGCAAACAGTGAGTCCACTTGTTCGTTAGGCATTTTTCTGTTCGTAGTCACCTTTTCCAAATGAAAAGGGCTTACAATGGGTGGAACACCAAATGGACTCAAACAGTTTTTTGTACAGGGTCGAACCACCATTAAAAAGCACGTCTTTCCAAACTGTTTGCGTTCATCCTCCATTATGGAAGGAGAGATGGATTTTCATGCCTGGGTGGGGAGTAAAATTTACTCATGGATGTTTTTTGTGTGTTATGATATATCTCACATTTCGCACCCTAGCAGGGGAGAAAGAAAGGATTTTTTATTTCGTTTTTCAGAATAACGTTTCGACCAACACGACTAGCGATGGCAATCCTTTTTTTACCATCGCTAGTCGTTCCATATGACGTTACACGTAAATGCTCTCATCCATGCCCAATCCCTGCAGAATCCTTCGCTGATCAGGGGTGAGCGGTTTCCCTAGCCTGCGTTGGATTTGCCCATCCGGCAACTCCAACAGGACGACTCTGACATACCAAAACAATTGAAAAATCGCTTGTCCGGTCGGACGGGTCAGCTTGCGGCCTCCGGCGCCCTTTAATGGGCGTTCGGGTGTGATGAACTGACGCACCCGGCGCTGGAAGACGCGATAAATGGCCAAGGCCAGCAGAAACAAATAGCCCAACACCGCCACTCGTTCCGGTTTTTTGACGTAAATTTCGTCCGTAAAGAACGGATCTTTTAGGAAGGAGAAGTTCATTTCCACCGAGATCTGCCCTTTATACAGCTTCAAGATCTCTTGGGCATCCATGGGTTGGCCCTTCCATTCCTTTGGAACAGTCGTGACGAGGACAAACCGGGACGCTTTCCGTCTCGCCTGCTCCCACGCGTCTTGGTTGAATTCCACGCTCAGCCGAAGGGTGTACAGCGTCTCCATTTCCGGTTCCGCCCCTTTTTTCGGCCGTCCACGCCGTTTTTTCGGGCGCACGATCTCTTCGACGACGGCCTCCACTCGATGGAACCGGGGACGAAGGGATGCCTTCAAGGAGGCCAAGGCTTGTTCGGCGTCTTCCCGACAAGAGAAAGGATGACGCTCCCAACGGGCTTGTTCCTCGCGAAGAAGCTCCGCTTCTTTGGTTCGTTCTGTTTCGAGCGTCTTTCCTTTTCGCTGGTCGAGCGCACTCGATTCGACGACGATCAGTCGTACGGGCTGGCCTTCATATGTCGAGGCCGTTTCCCATACCCGGTACGTGGCGCCGTTTTTCTCGGCCAGCGCAAAGGGGGCGCTCCACGCCGAATCGGGTTGGGCATCCGCCTCCGAAAGCGCCGTTTTGACAATCCGGAGCGACGACGGCCCTCTCGTGATCAAAAAGGCGTTGGCGGCTTTCGTTTGCGCCAGCGTGTCCTTCGTCATCGCAGCGGAATCTGCCACGTAAATCCATTCGTCTTCGATCTTCGCTTCCCTCAGCTGCTCATGGACTCGCGACAACACCTCGGGATTCCACGTTTTGTCCGGCACGTTGCCGTCGTGCACGTCGCCGTAAAACGGAATGCCGTCCTCGTTGCCGATCAGGCCGAATCCGATCTGCTTTTGCCAGCGATGATGGCGGTTATAGCCATAGGTGATGTGCAACCCATCCGACGAATCGGATTCATACGCACCGTAAACCGTCTTGTCCGTCGTATCCGCGTGAAAGACACGGAGAGGGAGGCCTTCTTTCTTGTAGATTTGTACCAGGCAAGACGAAAGGACTTGATGGATATTGGCCTCATACAGCCGGTCCAAATGGCGAGCAATGGCATCGTCGTTGAACCAAGACGGATCCAATCCTGGCCGGATCAGCTTGGGCAAGTCGATGTCATGCGCCCACCGTTCCAAATGAACGAGGGCTTGCCGGCCGCTCAAGATATCCAAGAGAAGCAGCCCGACCACATCACTGGCTCGGGTTTGGCATTGAGGATCCACCGGAACCAGCCGGTCAATCAGCTGAGGGAGGCCAAGATCTTTGAAAATGGTACTTATTATATTCAAATAGGAACTTTCATAAATCGCCCGAATTCGAACGTCCATGATGGAAAAACTCCTTTGCATTCCTTGTGTGTCAAGGACCTATTCGACACCGGGATGAAAAAATCCTCCCGATTTTGGTCGAGAGGGTGCGAAATGTGAGATATATAATCAGTTTTAGAAAAATGAAAGGCCGTTGTATCAATGAAATTAGACAATAATAACCATTCAGTGTTCCTGTTGTATGATCATCTTGTTGTGGTTGTAAACGATCACAGACAAGTGATGGATGATACCATATCTGACTATGCAAAAGATAGGTTTGTGAGATTGGGTAAAAATTACAATATTTCCTTGGTTGAATGGAATCACGATATGGACCATGTGCATATTTTGTTCAAAGCACACCCAAATAGGGAATGATCAACGTTCATCAATGCCTATAAAAGTGCAAGTTCTCGACTGATCAAAAAGCATTTTCCGCAAGTGAAAAGAAAACGAGCGTAAATTGTCTCGTAAAAAGAAAGGCTCGAATCGTTGGCATAAACAGCGTCTGAAAGTAGCGAAGTTGCATGAGAAAATGGCCAACCAGCGCAAGGACTTTCTGCATAAGGAGTCGCACAAATTAGCGAAACTTTATGATTGCGTGGTCATCGAAGACCTCAACATGAAGGGAATGTCCCAAGCCCTCCACTTCGGTCAAAGCGTTCATGACAATGGCTGGGGCATGTTCACCTCTTTCCTTCAGTACAAGTTGGCCGAACAGGGGAAGAAGCTGATCAAAATCGACAAATGGTTTCCATCATCGAAAACTTGTTCGTGCTGCGGCAAAGTGAGGAAGTCTCTATCGCTTTCTGAGCGTACATTCCGCTGTGAATGTGGATTCGAGAGCGACAGGGACGTCAATGCGGCCATCAATATCAAACAGGAGGGCATGAAACGATTAGCGATAGTCTAACTTGTCCTCGAACCGTGGGGCACACGGGGATCGCTCGGTCAACTTCCCATCATGAGATGGGATTACCCGAGAAGCTCCCACCTCTAAGCGAAGCGTAGGTGGTGGGAGTATGTCACTTTTACAAAAGATTTACAAAAAGAACGTCTTTTTTCTCTATTATTCTACCTATTCCAAATATATAATCAGGAAGTGGAGAAACCATAAGAAGGAAGGGGACTGGAGGATGAAGCGTTCCAAACGATGGGGAAAGCACGTGCTGCCGGCATTGGCGGCGACAGCCATCCTGGCTGCAAGCCCGGTCGGAGCGGCGGGAATAGGAAAGGGGGCAGCAGAGCCTTCTGCTTCCGCGCATCGTTATATTGATGTACAGCTGTTAGGCATGAACGATTTCCACGGCCAGCTCAATGTGACAAGAAAAGTCGGCGGCCGGGAAGCCGGACGGGCTGACTATTTGGCCGCCTATTTGAAACAGCGGGAGGCGGAAAACAAAAACACGCTGCTCGTCCATGCCGGTGATGCGGTCGGCGCCAGCCCGCCGGTATCAGCGTTGCTGCAAGATGAACCGACGATTGAGGTGTTGAACAAGCTCGGGTTTGACGTCGGCACTCTCGGCAATCACGAATTTGATGAAGGAGTAGCGGAAATGCTCCGCTTGATCCATGGCGGATATCACCCGGCGACTGGTGACTTTGCCGGAGCGGATTTCCCGTACGTGAGCGCCAACGTCGTTGATGTAAAAACGGGAGAGCCGATTCTTCCGCCGTACGTCATTAAGCGCGTCAACGGCATGCCGATCGGGTTTATCGGCGTCACGCTCACGGAAACGCCGACGATTGTGACGCCAAGCGGCGTTGCGGGGGTCAAGTTCATCGACGAAGCAACAGCCATTAACAACGCAGTTCGCGAGCTGAAAGAAAAAGGAGTGCAAACGATCGTCGTTCTCGCCCATAACCCAGGCGTATCCAATCGGGACGGAACGAACGCCAACGGCGAAATCGTCGAGATCGCCAAAACAATCGATGACGAAGTGGACGTCATTTTCGCCGGCCATAACCATGCGTACTTAAACGCGATGGTGGATGGCAAGCTGCTCGTTCAGTCGTATTCGTACGGTACGGCGTTTTCGGATGTCGATTTAAAAATCGACCCGCGCACGAAAGACGTCGTCGAGAAAAAAGCGGAAATTGTGACGACCTATCATGACGGCATTGCCCCAGACCCGGAAATTCGCGCGCTCATTGCAAAATACGAAGCGAAAGTGGCGCCGCTTGTCAACCAAGTCGTCGGCGCGGCAGCCGAAACGATCACCGATGAACAAAACGAAAGCGGCGAGTCCGCCTTGGGCAATTTGATCGCTGATGCCCAGCGGGCGGCGATGAAAACCGATTTCGCCTTTATGAACCCGGGCGGCATTCGCGCCGATATTGAACAAGGCGAGGTAACGTGGGGCGAGCTGTACAACGTTCAGCCGTTCAACAACCAGCTTGTGAAAATGACGCTCACCGGCGCGCAAATCCGCCAGCTGCTCAACCAACAATGGCAGCGAGGGCAAACGCGCATGCTGCAAATCTCCGGCCTCCGCTATACATGGAGCGCCAGCAGGCCAGCAGGGGACAAGGTCGTTGACATTCAGCTGCCAGACGGCACCCCGCTTCATCCAGACGCTGAATATACGGTAACGGTCAACAGCTTTCTCGCTGATGGCGGCGACGGGTTTACGGTGTTGAAAGAGGCGGCAAACCGCGAGGTAGGGCCGGTTGATTTGGATGCTCTTGTTTCGTATATTCGCAGCCTTGAGCAGCCGTTCTCGGCACGGATTGAGGGACGGATCAACCGTCTTCCGTGACGGAACGGGATGAAGGCGATCGATCGCTTCATCAAAAAGGTGTCCTGATGTTCGGGACACCTTTTCGTATGGTCGCACCGAAACTGCTGCCTAGCCGATCGGCTCATGATCGTCCGAGATAAGCTCTCACCGCAGATCAGGATGCTTTTTGCTCGAACAGCTTGATGATTTCCACGATCACCTCGGCCGCTTTCACCATCGTATCGGCGGAAACATATTCGTAGCGGCCGTGGAAATTTTCGCCGCCGGCGAAAATGTTTGGCGTCGGCAGCCCCATATACGACAGCTGCGACCCGTCCGTGCCGCCGCGGATCGGTTTCACTTTCGGTTCAATGCCCAAGTTCGTCATCGCTTCGTGGGCGATGTCAACGATATGGCGCACCGGTTCGATTTTTTCCCGCATGTTGTAGTATTGATCGTTGATTTCAAGGCTGATTCGGTTGTTTCCGTATTTTTGCGCAAGCGAAGCGGCGATCTCTTTCATTTTGGCCTTGCGCGCTTCGAACTGTTCACGGTCGAAATCGCGGATAATGTAGTGAAGCTTCGTTTCCTCCACGCTGCCTTGGAATGAAAGCAAATGGTAAAACCCTTCGTATCCTTCGGTATGCTCGGGCGCCTCATCGGCTGGCAGCTGCTGTTGGAATTCCATGGCGATTTTGATCGAATTGATCATTTTCCCTTTCGCCGTACCGGGGTGAACGTTTTTCCCTTTGATCGTGATTTTCGCTTCGGCAGCGTTGAAGCTTTCGTATTCCAATTCGCCAAGCGGCCCGCCGTCGACCGTATAGGCAAATTGGGCGCCGAACTTCGCGACGTCAAATTTGTGCGGCCCGCGGCCGATTTCTTCATCCGGCGTAAAGGCGACGCGCACTTTGCCATGCTTGATTTCTGGATGTTGGATGAGATAGTTCATGGCCGTCATAATTTCGGCGATCCCCGCTTTATCGTCAGCGCCAAGCAGCGTCGTCCCGTCGGTTGTAATCAATGTATGTCCTTTGTAGTGGGCAAGCTCCGGGAAATCGTTTGGCGACAGAACGATGCCTTGTTCTTTGTTCAACACGATGTCGCCGCCGTCGTACTGTTCGATGATTTCGGGGTTGACATTGGCTCCCGTAAACTCCGGAGACGTATCCATATGAGCCAAAAAACCGATCACGGGCACATTTTTCTCCGTATTGGCCGGCAGCGTCGCCATGACGTAGCCATTTTCGTCGACCGTGACGTCTTCCATGCCGATTGCCTTGAGCTCTTCAACCAACATGTCGGCCAGCTTCCATTGCCCTTCGGTGGACGGGCAGGTGCTGCTTTCCGGGTCGGACTGGGTATCCATTTTGGCATAGCGGATGAAGCGTTCGATGAGTTCTTGTTTCATATGTCCATCTCCTTGTTCATTTATGTATGAAATGGTGTGGCGTCCGGATCGTTCCGCGCCTGCTTTTGCCCTCATCATCATGGCTAGGGTGGGAAAAGCAGGTGGTGGTTTCCATATTTATTTTACCATAAGCGGCGTAAACGGTAAAAAAGAGGACCCGGATTTTATGACGGGCCAGCGGTGCGAGGGGGCATCACTGGCAGCGGGCGCATCCAACGCAAAAAGCGGTTCGCTGTCAGACGGGAACCGCTTCGATGCTTTCTGTCGCCAGTTTTTACTTGTCACATCTTCGGTGCGCGTTGCTTATTTTTTTCGCTCTCGGCCTGTTTTTGAGCGGCGAGATTTCCTGGCGTCGCCTTCGTTTCAAGGTTGTTCAAGCTTTCTTTTGTTTTTTTGTCCACTGTGATGACCTCCTTGCCATGCTTGTGAGATGGATGACCGGCTGAGTCACTGGCATGGTCCGCCATTTTCCCGACTATAGTGTTTGCCGGTTTCGCGCGATTATGCATAAAAAAGCGAGGGATGCTTCGTCGCTAAATGCATCGGCAACGGCTATGATATAATGAAAAGGTTGGTGTCTCGCTAGAAACGTGAAAGCAGGCGCTTCCTGTCTTGTGTGGGTGAAACGAACGGAAAGGAGAATCGAAACGATGCCATTCAGCTATGTATCCCATCTATACTGCCCGAAGTGTGAACGTACATACGGTGTTGACCAAATTCACCAACTTTGTGAATGCGGGTCGCCGCTTCTAGTCGCGTACGACTTGGAGTCGATGCGCCAAGAAGTAAAGCGGGAGGCACTTGCGGAGCGGGAACCGAGTTTATGGCGGTATCATGAGTTATTGCCAGTGAAGCATCGTGAACATATCGTTTCTTTGGGCGAGGGGATGACTCCGCTTGTGCCGATGCCGCGTTTTGGACAAAAAATCGGTATTCCCTCGCTTTATATGAAAGACGAAGGCGTCATTCCGACCGGGACGTTCAAAGCCCGCGGGGCGGCCGTCGGGGTTTCGAAAGCCAAGGAATTGGGCGTCAAGCAGCTGGCGATGCCGACAAACGGCAACGCAGGCGCGGCTTGGTCGCTCTACGCGGCGCGGGCGGGCATTCAGGCGACCGTTGTCATGCCGGTCGATGCGCCGGAAATGACGCGAAAAGAATGCGCCGCCGCTGGTGCCAAGCTGTATTTAGTCGACGGCCTCATCAGCGATGCCGGGCAAATCGTAGCGAAGGCGATTCGCGAATATGGCTGGTACGATGCGTCAACATTGAAAGAACCATACCGGATCGAAGGAAAGAAAACGATGGGGTTGGAAATCGCCGAACAGTTTTCCTGGCAGCTTCCGGATGTCATTTTGTATCCGACTGGGGGCGGTGTCGGGCTGATCGGCATTTATAAGGCGATCAAAGAACTGCAGGCGCTTGGCTGGGTAAGTGGCCACATGCCGCGGCTTGTCGCTGTACAGGCCGAGCATTGTGCGCCGATCGTCAAAGCGTGGAGCGAGAAAAAACGGGAGTCGGCATTCTGGCCGAATTCGTCAACTGTGGCGTTCGGCATCAACGTGCCGAAAGCGCTCGGCGATTTTCTTGTGCTCGAGGCCGTGTATGACACGGACGGCTGTGCCGTGGCCATCGGCGATGAGGAGATTTTGGCTGAGCAGCGGACGGTGGCGGAACTGGAAGGGGCGTTCATTTGTCCGGAAGGAGCGGCGGCGTTTGCCGCGGCCCGGAAATTGCGCGAAAGCGGCTGGATTCGCGGCGGAGAGACGGTCGTTGTGCTCAATACGGGAACAGGATTGAAATACGCCGATTTGATCCACACCGCCCCGCTGGTGCTCGAGCCGGGGGATCCGTTTCCAAAGCGGGAATCATAAAAAATCATAGACAAATTGAAAAAGAGATTGTATACTAAACATATCGGAATTATCAAAAAACAGAAACGATTCATCTTCGGGGCAGGGTGGAATTCCCGACCGGCGGTGATGAGGCGCTTGGCCTCTCAGCCCGCGAGCCGCAAGGCAGGATCCGGTGCAAGTCCGGAGCCGACAGTATAGTCTGGATGGGAGAAGATGAAGGTTTGCCGGTGTTTCGTGTATGTGCGAAACGCCTAGTTGAGCATACCCTTTTTTCTCCCTTAGGCTCCGTGCTTAAGGGAGTTTTGATTTGCGCTCAATGCGGCAGCCTTCTTCTTGTGAGGATGAATCACGAGAAGGGAGGAGAAATAAGGATGAAGCGTGTTCCAATCCGCGTCTTTGCCGGCATCGGGGTGTTGGGCGCCATGGCGTATGTGTTGATGATGCTTAACTTTCCGCTGCCGCCGTTTCCAAATTTTTTGCTTGTTGACTTCAGCGATGTGCCGGCGCTTGTCGCCGCGCTGTTGTACGGCCCGCTCGCCGGCGTGGCGGTCGAATTTTTGAAAAACGTGCTGAACTATGTTTTCGTCGGCAGCGCGACCGGCGTTCCGATCGGCCAAATCGCCAACTTCACCGCTGGGGTGGCGTTCCTTTTGCCGGTTTCCTATGTTTATCGAAAAGCCGGGTCGAAAAAAGGCATGCTGCTGGGGCTGGCGGCGGGGACGGCGGCCATGGCTCTCGTGATGAGCGTGCTCAACTACTATGTGTTTTTGCCGGCGTACACGCTGTTTCTCGGCGCCCCGGCGATGAGCGCACCGGAAATAAAGGAACTGGTGATATCCGCGATTTTGCCGTTTAACGTCGTCAAAGGAGCCATCATGGCGATCGTGTTCCAGCTTCTCTTTGTGCGCCTTGGCTCTTGGCTTGCCAAACAAGCCGCATCCCGCCAGGCCGCTTGATGACCAAAAAGCGAGGGTGTTTTTCTCAACCCCTCGCTTTTTGGTGTACCGGCCGCCTTGGGGTTGTCAAAACCGAAATCGCGGCACCCAATCGGCAAATCGCTCTTCCTTAAACGGATTGGCGGTCATCGAATAGCCGCGCTCTTCCCAGTAGCCCGGCTCATCTTCCTTCATAAAGCGGATGCCGGACGCCCATTTCGCCCCTTTCCATAAGTAAAACGTCGCCGGCGGGATGAAACGGAGCGGATAGCCGTGCTTCGGCGAGATGTCCTGCCAGTCGTGATGGTTGTCTTTCCACCGGTAGACAAACAAGGCATCATCGCCCATGAGCGCCTCAAGCGGCAAATTCGCCGAATAGCCGAACCGGTCGCCGTTTAAGTAGCCGTAAATTTTCACGTATTTGACATCGCGGTCCAGTTCGACAAAGCGCAAAAACTGGCGAAAAGCAATGCCTTCAAACGTCGTATCGAATTTCGACCATGTCGTCACGCAATGCATATCCACGGTCGAAACCGTCTTCGGCAGCTGCATCACCTCTTGATACGACAGCGACACTTCCTCTTTCACATCGCCGAACAGCCGAAACGTCCATGTTGCTTCATCAAATTCGTACACATCTCCTTCATGCAAAATCGGCCATTTTTCGGTTTCAAACTGGCCGGGAGGGAGTTGTTTGGTCATGATGGGCACTCCTTTTGATAGGTTGTTTTCTTCCATTGATGATACAAAAGAACGGAAGGGGATGCAATGAAGGTGCATAAACAGGGGTGCCAACAAAAACAGATAAAAGCAAAAATAAAACAACATTTAAAAAGGGGGCCAGCGACAACATTGACCGTTCAGCGGCCAACAGAACGATGTTTCAAACGGGCGATCGTCAACATGAGTTGCTTCCTTTCTAAATCGTTCATTGTCTTATCATCAACGTGGTCGTCAACGATAAGGTGATGTACGTCATCAAGTGGGGCCATGCGGACAAAGGCGCGTACGCCAAACTTGCTTGAATCGGCCATCAAAATCACTTGATCGGCAATAGTCATCATTTTTTTCTTCAACAACGCCTGCCATTCATTAGACTCACTTAATCCGTTTTCCAAATGAATTCCTTTGCATGACAAAAACGTTTTGTCAACATGATACGTTTCCAACGATCGCTCCGCCAACGGCCCTACATAGGAGAGCGAGCGCGGCAATAGCACGCCGCCGGTTGAGATGACTTGGATTTTTTCTTTTTTGCTTAACTCAACGGCGACTTTCATCGAATTGGTCAAGACCGTTAATGGAATGTCAGGCAGCGCTTTGGCCAAATACCAAGCGGTCGTGCTGGCGTCTAAAATGATGCGGTCGCCGCTTTGGATGAATTTGACTGCTTCTTGGGCGATCGCCTTTTTTTCTAGTGCATTTGCAATTTCCCGTTCGGAGAAGTCAACTTCCGATTCGTTGCGAATGCTGATGGCGCCTCCGTGGCTTCGTTTTAGTTTGTTTTCCTTTTCTAATTTTTCCAAGTCGCGTCGGATCGTTTCTTCGGTGACAGAAAATATCTTGCTTAATTCGGACACGCGGACGCTTAGCCGTTCGTTAACGAGCTCGACGATTTTTTGCTGCCGTTCTGCCGCTAACACGCCGGACTCCTCCCTTCGCCTGTTTTTGTAAAAATATTTTGTTTTTGTTTGTTTATTTTTGTTTATTTTCTGTTTTTATCATAGCATATTTTTCCCCTGTCAAAATCAAAAAGTTTGAAAAAAGAAACGAGGAATAATTTTCTTGTTTCTGTACAACGTATCCAATAGGGGCTTTTGCAGCCAAAAACGGACGGGACAGGAGCGTGGTGCCGGTGACCGAACAGCGAGAACGACGGTTTTTCCTATTGGCGCTTGGCGTCATCGCCATTTATGTGTCCCCGCTCTTTCTCCTTGGCGAAAACGCTCATATTCGCGTGCACGATAACTTGGATTCCAATATCGCCTGGTACAAAGTGCTTGCTGAGAGCGGGCAAATCACTGGGCCGCTTGACGCGACGATTCCGCAAATCGCTAACGGCCAATTGTCAAGAAACGCCCTCGGCTCGGAGCTGACCGGCATCGTCTGGCTGCACGCCTTGTTTCCGACGATGACCGCGTATGCACTCAGTCAAACGATCACAAGGGTCGTGGCGTTTTTGGGCATGTATTTGCTGTTAAAGACGCATTTTTTAACTGATCCACGCTGGATGGCCGTCCGCATCGGGGTGGCGCTGGCGTTTGCGCTGACGCTTTTTTGGCCGTCGGGGATGTTAAGCACGTTAGGCATGCCGCTGGCGCTTTGGGCGTTTTTAAGCATTCGAAAAGGTGAGGGGAAGTGGAGACATTACGCAGCGCTCACGCTTCTCCCGTTTTATTCTAGTTTTGTGCTCGGATTTTTCTTTTTTCTTGCCGCCATGGGCGTTTTTTGGCTTGTTGATGTGCTGCGCGGAAGGGGATGGAACGTTCGGTTCTTCACCTCGATCGCGTATATGACGCTGCTTTACTTGCTTGTCGAGTACCGGCTTGTCTACTCGTTTTTATGGGAAGATGAGCCGACGAGCCGGGATGAATACTTCCATGCCCGCCTGACATTTTGGCATTGCGTCCGCTTGACGTGGAAAAACTTTCTTCTCGGCCACCATCATGTCATGACCGAGCATACGTTTTTTATTTTGCCAACTTGGTTGGTGGCGTTGTATCTCGTTTTCGTGAAAAAACGATGGAAGCAGGAGCGGGCGTTTCTGTTTTTGTTCGCGTTGAACTTCGCATTGTCCGCATGGTACGCCTTTTGGTTTTATAAAGGATGGCTGCCGCTTACGGAGCGGTTTCATTTTTTGGATACGTTTAACTTTGCCCGCTTTCATTTTTTGCGGCCGATGATCATTTATGTGCAGTTTGCGCTGGCGTTGAAAATCATGTGGCAATATAGTGGAAACGGGAAAAAGTGGGCGAAACGGCTGCTGGCGGCCCAAGTGATCTTCGTGTTTTTGATCAATGAAGAAATCGTCTTCCGCTATGAGCCGACGGTAAAGCAATTTTACGCGGAAAAACAGTTCCAAGACATCAAAGAATACATCGGGCTTCCCGTAGCCGATTACCGCGTCGTGAGCATCGGCATCCACCCGGCTATCGCCCAATACAACGGGTTTTACACGCTCGATACGTACAACAACTTTTACCCGCTGTCATACAAATACGAGTTCCGCAAAATCATAGAACGTGAACTGGCCAAAAGCAAAACGATCCGCACGTATTTTGACGAATGGGGCGGGCGTTGCTACATCTTCACCGCAGAACTTGGGAAGCGGTACATGTTCACGAAACATTCGAAACAGCGGCTGAAGAACTTGCAGCTGAATACAGAACAGTTGAAAAAGATGGGCGGCCGCTACGTTTTCTCGGCCGTTCCGATCGATAACGCGGCGGAAAACAGGCTTGTGCTCGACCGCGTATTCACATCCGCTGAGTCGGCGTGGACGATTTACTTGTACAGGGTGAAATAAAAACAGCGGCCCCCTATTTGAAAGGGGAAGCCGCTGTTTTCTTGGCCTAGCTAGGGGGCTGATCCAACCGCGCAAGCTGCCGGTCGTGCCATCTTGAAAGCAACAGCAAGGCGACGATCGTCCCGATCAATGCACATAACATATCCCATTGCGTGTCCCAAATATCGCCTTGCGTGCCCAAAAAATCCTTCGATGCCCTTCCTCCCTTAGAGATGATGGAAACGAGCCATTCGATGATTTCATACAAGGCGGCGATGGCGAGTGACATGCTTGTGACGATTGTAAAAAGCCAAGAGCCGCGCGACAGCGGCGTTTTCCTTAGCACGATCTCCCTCAGGACGATGGCAAACGTCCCTTTGAGAAAATGGCCAAACCGGTCATAATGGTTGCGTTCGAAATGGAACGCATCTTTGATCCAGTTGAAAAAAGGAACTTTAGAGTAAATATAATGGCCGCCGATCAACATGAGGATCGCCAGCATGGCGATGATGGCATACGACATCGTTGTCAGCCGAAAGCGCCGATACAAAGCGATGATGATAACAAGCCCGATGAGTGCCGGGGTGACCTCAAGCGCCCATACCGCATAGCTGGCCGGGCGAATCACCGACCAAACGAACACGGCGGCGACGATCAGCAACAACAGCCCGTGAATACGTTGTTGTCTTATTTGTTCCACCTTTTTTCCTCCTTGAAACAGCGGGACTCACCTATCGTCATTATTCGGAAAAACGCGGATTTTATACAAATTATTTTTATGCGGAAAAGGGACAAAACGGATTTGCCGCTAGGAGTGCAGCTGACGGCCATCGATTCGGAACTTGATCTATTTTGGAAGTTTCGTGACGTGTTGCTGGCCAACGATCGGTATAGAGTCGAATATGATGAGCTGAAAAAGCAACACGAAGGAAAAACATGGAAGAATATCGACAAGCGAAACAACGGTTTTTTGGGCGCTTGATGAAAACGCCGGAGTTTCAGCGGCTGTAAGAAACGGAGAGGAGGGATCGTGGAGATGCGACGTGAAGTAACAGGCAAGATTGGTGGGATCCCTCGGGTAGGGAAACATTCCTAATTTTCAATGAAGACGCGAATATATATTCGCATTTTCCTGATTTGATGGTATAATGAAACATGCACAGCTAGATGCAGGGTGGGCGGTGGCCACTCCCTGAACGAAGGGGGGTGGTGCTGATGATGACGATTGCCGATGCGCTGACGCTCATGATTGCGTTTGCGTCACTCGTTGTTGCGGTGATCGCCGTATCAAAAGACAAAAAGTAACCCACCCTGCTAGGCCGAGGCGAGGGTAGGTTACGATTCCCGAGGCTTGGGCCACTGCGCTTCTTGCAGCGGCTGTGTATGGACAGGGCATTGGTGGCCGCCAATGCCCTGCTTTATTGTACGTTCCTTCTTCCTTTATTATACGCGTATAAAGAGGGGAATGACAAGAACTTTAGAGAAAGAGACAGTGAAGATCGAAAAAAAATGAAAAAGAGGGTTGACTCTTTCGCTTTTTTATAGTAGATTTTACATTGTCGTTCCGATTCTGAAAGAGCTGGAATAAAAGATACAAAAAAGCTTGACAAACTTTTGGATTGCTTTATAATAAAAATCGTCGCCATTGCCTAGTGGTGATAGCGGAGGGGAAACACCCGTTCCCATCCCGAACACGGAAGTTAAGCCCTCCAGCGCCGATGGTAGTTGGGGCCAGCGCTCCTGCAAGAGTAGGTCGCTGCTAGGCAATATCGTGGAGTATTAGCTCAGCGGGAGAGCACCACGTTGACAGCGTGGGGGTCACTGGTTCGATCCCAGTATACTCCACCATGATGGGGCGTTAGTTCAGGGGGAGAACGCTTCGCTGGCAGCGAAGAGGTCAGGGGTTCAAATCCCCTACGCTCCACTTCTATGCGGTCGTGGCGGAATGGCAGACGCGCTAGGTTGAGGGCCTAGTGGGGGCAACCCCGTGGAGGTTCAAGTCCTCTCGACCGCATCGCTCCAAACAGTTATGGAGGAGTACCCAAGTCTGGCTGAAGGGGTCGGTTTCGAAAACCGATAGGGGTGTCACAGCCCGCGGGGGTTCGAATCCCTCCTCCTCCGCCATGGTTCCAACTCGTTTTATTTCTATTATGCCGACTTAGCTCAATTGGTAGAGACGAGCATCAACATCATTGAATTGACTGCGAGTTGCCTCGACGCATCCTGCTTCTGTGAATGGGCTGTTAGAGGAAGAGGCACAGTAGGCAAACAATGAGCCACGTTTTATTTCTATTATGCCGACTTAGCTCAATTGGTAGAGCAACTGAATCGTAATCAGTAGGTTGCGGGTTCAAGTCCTGCAGTCGGCATCGCCATTACGGAGGGGTAGCGAAGTGGCTAAACGCGGCGGACTGTAAATCCGCTCCCTTTGGGTTCGGCGGTTCGAATCCGTCCCCCTCCATTTTTATTTTCCATAAACGGGCCTATAGCTCAGCTGGTCAGAGCGCACGCCTGATAAGCGTGAGGTCGGTGGTTCAAGTCCACTTAGGCCCATTTTTGATATGGGATGGTAAGAGCAAGTGACTCTTGCCATCTTTTTTTGTATTATCACGAACGGTACGATGTGCCTCGTTTATGAGGGAGCGAATCGGGGAAAATAAGCGACGGGAACGGCATGTTTCTGAAGAAGAGAAGGAGGGAAGACGATGGCTGAAGCTACCTTTTATATTGACGGAGCGACATCGCCGCAGCCTATTGCCCGCATTGAACGACTCCTTAGCGGGCTCGATGGCGTGGAGCGTTCGCTCGTCGATACAGAGGATGGGGAAGTGAAGATTCAATTTGATGAGAAAAAGATTTCGAAAGAACGCATCGTCTTAACGTTGCAGCAGCACGGCTTTCGTTTTCAGTAGCGAGGCGTCTTTGCGCCCCGCTATTCAACTGCGTAAGGGTGTCCCAGTTGGACACCCTTTTGTCTTGAAGAATGGCACGCTTATGGATCTTTTCGAACCGGGAAGCCTTTCGTTTCCTAGCATGGGCGTAGATGGGAGAGTGTTCACTCAATGGACGTACTTCCCGTAATCGGGAACGGCAAGGCGGTCAAAATCGCGGGCGAGTTTTGTCAGCCCCTCACGCAATTCCTCTCCTGCTACTGGGGCGCCGTGCCCTGTGACAGCGACCGATGGGAAGAGTGCAGCCAATTTCCGGACTGATTCACGGGCAGCCGTCCAGTCGATGGTATAGTAGCGCGGCGGGCCGGTAATGTCGGTTTGTTGGGTCAACACTTTGTACAGCGAGTCTTGACGGACGGTGACAAACGCATCGCCAGCGATTAAAGCCGCATCGCGCGGGCGGAACAAAGAGATGTGGCCTGGTGTGTGCCCAGGTGTGTGCAGCCAGCGGAACTCCGGCAAATGCGGGACGGTGCCATCCTCTGGAAGCGGATGAACGTGATCGCCCAGTTGAATTGGTTCGTTTGGGAAAAACGGTGAAATTTTGGCGAGAATCCCCCCTTCAACGGACGCGTCCGGTTCGGGATAACGCGCCTTGCCGGTCAAATACGGCAGTTCGTCTTTATGGGCGTACACCGGCACATTCCATTCCTGGATGAGCTCAACCAACGCCCCGACATGGTCAAAATGGCCGTGGGTTAAAATAATGGCTTGCGGGCGGCTGCCGCTGCCAAAGCGGTTTTCAATAACCGAAACAATGTCGTCCGCTGATCCTGGCATCCCCGCATCGATCAATACGAATGTGCCATCGTCAGGGTGGCCGACTAGGCAAATGTTGACGATTTGGATTGTATGGCAGTACAGGTCAGGCAATACGCTGACCCCGACGCCGCTTGCTGCAGATGTCGCAGGAATAAAATGATAGTCTTCCCCGTAATGCAATGGTTCATCAGCCATCAAAATCTCCTCCTTTGCATCGTTGTCCAACGGTAGATAGCATGCCGCATCGCCCCGCCTCTTATACAAATACAAAGGGCTGCCGCCTAACTCGACACGGATCGGCAAGCAATGGTACAATAAGGAAAAGGATTAACATAAGGAGGGGAAAATGGATGAGCATTTTGAAAAAAGGGTTGGCGTTTGGACTTGGTCTCGCCATTGCCAGCAAGGAGCAGGTGGAAAAACTCGTGGACGAGCTTGTGAAAAAAGGGGAGCTGTCGCTTGATGAATCGAAGGAAGTGATCGATCAATGGAAGCAGCAAACCGAAGCACGAAAAACAGAAGTGCAGCGGTTGGTGCGCGAACAAATCAAACAGGTGATTGACAAGCTCGACCTGGCGACAAAGGAAGAGGTGCGGCAGCTTGAGGAGCGGATCCGCCGTCTTGAGGAAAGGGAACAAAGCGGGGAGTAACGGGCTTTTTTGGCTGCTGTTTGACGCTCTAAGGGAGATGATCGGATGATCGGGAAACGGGTGCGCCATCTTGGCCGTTATCATGAAATTGCCAGTGCATTGCTTCGGCACGGATTCGGGATGATCGTCGATGATCTCGGCTTTGCGTCCGTTTTGTCCTTGCCGCCGCGCTGGCGTTCGGAACGGGGAAAACGGGAAGGAAAAACGGTCGGGGAACGGATCCGCCTCGTGCTCGAGGAGCTTGGGCCGACATTTGTGAAGCTTGGGCAGATTGCCAGCACGCGGCCCGATTTGATCCCTGATCATATCATCCGTGAACTGGAAAAACTGCAAGACCAAGTTCCGCCGTTTCCGTTTGCCGATGTCCGTCAGATTGTGGAGACAGAGCTTGGCGGCCCGCTTGAGGTGCTGTTCCGCTCTTTTGCCGATACGCCGCTTGCGGCCGCTTCTCTTGGACAAGTTCACCGGGCCGTTCTTCCCTCCGGGCAGCCGGTGGCGGTGAAAGTACAGCGTCCGCACATTTCCGCCCGGATTGAGACCGATTTGGAAATTTTGCAGGACTTGGCCATGCTTGCAGAACGGCGCTTAGATTGGGCCGCATCGTACCGGCTGTCCGAAATCGTTGACGAGCTGGCGAAATCGCTGCGGCAAGAACTCGATTACACCATTGAAGCGCGCCATGCGGCAGCGTTCGCCGAACAGTTTGCCGGTGATCCGACGGTATACGTGCCTGGCGTCTTTTGGGATTATACAACGAAAAACGTGCTTACGATGGAATACGTCGAAGGGATCAAGCTCGGGGAAATCGAGCGGCTAAAAGCAGAAGGGCACTCTTTCAAAACATTGGCGGAACGGTTGACCACAGCGGTGTTAAAGCAAATGTTTGAGTACGGATTTTTTCATGGCGACCCCCATCCTGGAAATGTGTTCGTTCTCCCTGATGGAGCGCTTGTCTTTATTGATTTCGGCTTGATGGGCCGTCTCCGTCCGAATGTCAAGCACCATCTTTCATCCCTCATTATCGCCTTGATGCGGCAAAGCACTGATGGGGTGTTGGACGCGATTTACGGCTTAGGGCTTGTTCCGGATGGGGCCGATGAGGGGAAACTGCGCGACGATATCGACGAGCTGCGGGAAAAATATTACGGCGTCCCGCTTGGTGAGATCAGTCTCGGTGAAGCTGTTGAAGACCTTTTAACGGTAGCGTTTCGCCATGGCATTCGCATTCCGAGCGACTTAACGCTGCTAGGGAAAGCGTTGCTGACCGTTGAAGGGGTGGTGGAAACGCTTGATCCGCAGTTTCGCATCATGGATGTGGCGGAGCCGTTTGGGCGGAAGCTGTTGAAGGACCGTCTTCGGCCTGACCGGGTGGCGGAGACAGCGTGGCGGCGCGTTGCCGACTACGGCGGGATGCTGCTTCGGCTGCCGGACAGCTTAAAGGAGTTAACGAAAGTGATGCGGCGAGGCAAGCTCCAGCTTGAAATGACCGCCCCCGACCTCGAAACGTTGTTACATAAACTCGATCAGGTTAGCGGCCGGTTGTCATCGAGCCTTGTCCTTCTTTCGTTTAGCATCATCATGGCTGGCGTCATGGTTGCTTCGTCGTTGGGACGCCCGTCAGCACTGCTGCGGAACGTGCCGATGACTGACATTGGCATCGGCATGGCGGCGCTCATGATTGGCTGGTTGCTTTATGTGCTATTCCGGTCGCGAAAGTTTTAGTGCGGGAAAGGGGAGCGAGTCCCCTTTCGTACTTTTATTGAACGGTGTTGGCTGCGTCTTGGACTTGTTGTTGCAACTGCCCGAGCTGTTGCTGCAGTTGTTGTTGGACTTGTTGTTGCTGTTGTTGAAGTTGTTGCTGCAGCTGTTGCAGTTGTTGCTGGCCCGCCTGGTTTTGCGTCTGTTGGGCTAAACTGCTTTGCAACTGGGAAAACGTTTGCTGGATTTGTTGAATTTGGCTTTTCAGTTGACCGAACTCTGCAGCAAATTCCGTCTTTTGCTGTTTGACGATGCTTTCGACAATCTCCTTTGTTTTTCGATCCATAAAACGAACCCCTCTTTAGAAATATTGTTGTTGTTGGCCGAGCTGCATTTGCGGTTGCTGCTGTTGTCCTTGTTGGCCGAATTGCATTTGCGGTTGCTGCTGTTGTCCTTGTTGGCCGAGCTGCATTTGCGGTTGTTGCTGCTGCCCTTGTTGGCCGAATTGCATTTGCGGTTGTTGCTGCTGCCCTTGTTGGCCGAATTGCATTTGCGGTTGCTGCTGCTGTCCTTGTTGACCGAATTGCATTTGCGGTTGTTGCTGCTGCCCTTGTTGGCCGCCTGACATTTGCCGCAAATATTGCGCCGCTTGGTTGATGGCTTGGTTCATTTGCGCAAACGCCCGGTTGCTTTGGATGTATTGCGCTGCCTGGTTTAAAATTTGCGTTGCCTGCTGGATGGCTTGCTGGAGCAGCTGATCCGCTTGTTGTTGGGCTTGCTGGGCTTGTTGGCTGAAATATTGAATTTGCTGGAGCAGTTGGTTCGTTTGCGGATTTTGCTGCATTTGCATACCTTGCTGGGCTTGCTGCAGCAACTGGCCCATCGATTGTTGAATGCGATTCAGTTCGTTGCGCAACACGGCAAACTCAGCGGCAAACTCTTCTTTCGCTTTCCCTTTAGCGAGCGCCTCAACGGCCTCTTTTGTTTTCGAATCCATACTTCCCACTCCTTACCAGTTAAGATGTTGGCCCGCCCCTGCGGCGGACAGACATTATTATTTCGCTGCCTTGCGTCGATTTATTCTCGTCATAAATTCCGTCTTTTGGCCTATACTAACGCTGTATGCTGCGAGGAGGTTTGGCGGTTGCAAAATGACGGAGGAATTGATGATGGGTGTTTCACTATGGACCATTCGGGTCGTGGAAATGATTGCCGTGGCGGTCAGTGCAGCGGGAAGTATTTGGATCATGAGGCATGACAAAAAGCGCTATGGTGTTCTTTATGCACTAAGCGCCGCTGTCGGCATTCTCCTTTGTCTTGCGTTTGTGTTTGCGGGTTTTTATACATTCCCGGTCAAATTGATTCCGCATCCGCCAATTCCACTCATTGAAATGTTGACTGTCGTTCCGTTTTTCACCTTGCTTGGGGTGAGGTACAGCCCAAAGGAGTGGGCGTGGAAGCTGCCGTTTTATTTTGCGGGTGTGCAGGTGATTATGACGCTTGAGCTTGTCGCCCTCCTTTCACCGCTGCGGCTGATCGAGTACAACGAGCAATGGGACGCGTGGGATTCGTATACCGCATGGTGGTTGTATTTGCTTTTGTTTGAGTGGATCGGGGGGAACATCGTTCCCGCTGACGCGCGCGCCCCGCTTGCTGCTTCCTCGTTCCGCTACGGGCGGTGGGGCTGGATCATCGTTCATGCCGTGGCGATGGCGACCGTCTTTTTAGCCGGGGTTTACACAGGGTGGAGCATAAGCAGCCGTTAGCTGGAAACGCCGCCCGCAATGACGGGCAGCGGGGGAGACAAAGGGCTCAGCTGCGCGCTTGGACGCGAACGAGAAAGCGGGTTACTCCATAGGCGATGAATACGATGGCTAAGTCAATTAAAAAGAGATGAAACTTGTGCAATCCCCGGTGCAAGTCGAGCAACCCGAGCCATTGTTCAAGCGAAGCGAGCCCAAACGCGAAGACCGCACTGAGCAAAAGCGTATATGCATAAAAGTTTTTGTTGCGGTTCGTGCAATACTGGTAAAGCAGCAAAAAGCCAACCGGCAGCACCGAGGCGGTAATGTTTAAGGCAAACGGCAAAAACGGTGTCAAAAAATAGCGAGGAGACAAGTACATCGCGTTTTCTAAGGCGATGTACGCATATGTCCACAATATATGAACCGTATACCCGAAGAAAAACACTTCCAAAATGCGCCTCCGGTCAACCGTGAAAACGAGCAGAAGCACCGGAGCGACAAGAAAAACGACAATGAGCCAAAACTGCCATGTTCCGACGTTGGAATAGTCGTTCCAATATGACTGAAGCAGATCGTGCAGCTTGCTGCGGCTGTCGTCGATCGCATTCCAATAGCCATGAATACTCATAAAACATTCCCCCTTGCACGTTTATGATTTCACATAGCCGGTCAAATATGTGGAAAGGGTTCGGCCTAAAAGCTGGAAAAAAGCGGCCGGCTGTTTTAGAGGCTGGGGGGGTTCGGGAAGGATACAAGAACAAGTGCCGATTTTGGCCTGGGCCGCCCGAGGGCAACGGCAGCCTATTTTTGGCGATTTTGCCGCAGCAAAGAAGGATTTTCATTTTGCGGCAGCGAAACTAGTACAGCGAAAAGGAGAACGAAGGAAGGAGAGGAACCTGATGTCCATTGTCAACCCAAGCCGTGAAGAAATCGGCGAAATTTTGCAGAAAGCGAAGCGGATTGCGGTAGTTGGTTTATCGAACAACCCGGAGCGCGAGTCGTATATGGTGGCGAAAGCGATGAAAGATGCCGGATATGAAATTATTCCCGTCAATCCGATGATTGATGAATGGGAAGGCATTCCGGCGGTCGACAAGCTGACGGATATCGAAGGGCATGTCGACATCGTCGATGTGTTTCGCCGTTCCGAACATTTGCCGGAGCTCGCCCGCGAGTTTGTGCAAATCGACGCGGATGTGTTTTGGGGACAGCTTGGTGTCGTCAATGAAGAAGCATACGCGTTTTTAAAAGAAAAAGGCTATACGGTGATTATGGACCGCTGCATTAAAGTGGAACATGCGCTCACAAAACGCGCATAACGATTGAAACGACCATCTTCTCTAAGATGGTCCTTTCGTTTTTCAGGCGTCGTTGTCCGATTTTGTCACGTAGTGTCAAAAGACAATGGACAGCTGGGCATTTTATGATACAATAAAACAGAAACAGATGTTCTTGTTTTGGCAGGAAGGGGTGGCCTTGTGGCAAAACAGTCGATATACGAATATAACGAAGATGCCATTCAAGTGTTAGAAGGGCTTGAGGCGGTGCGGAAACGGCCGGGGATGTACATCGGCAGCACCGACAGCCGCGGGTTGCATCATCTTGTTTATGAAATCGTCGATAACTCGGTCGATGAAGCGTTAGCCGGATATGGGAACTACATTTTGGTGCAAATACATAAAGATAACAGCATCACCGTCCTCGATGAAGGGCGCGGCATGCCGGTCGGGATGCATAAGCTTGGCAAGCCGACGCCGGAGGTCATTTTGACGGTGCTCCATGCCGGGGGCAAGTTCGGCCAAGGCGGCTATAAAACGAGCGGCGGCCTGCACGGGGTCGGGGCCTCGGTCGTCAACGCCTTGTCCGAGTGGCTTGTCGTCACGATTCACCGCGATGGCTTCATTTACCGTCAGCGGTTTGAGCATGGCGGCAAGCCGGTCACAACGCTTGAAAAAATCGGGATGACGGACAAAACCGGAACGGTAATCCAATTTAAACCTGACCCGACGATTTTCAGCACAACGGTATTCGATTATGAAATATTGGGCGAACGGCTGCGCGAATCGGCCTTTTTGTTAAAAGGGCTGAAAATTGAGCTCGTGGATGAACGGACCGGCATGCGCGACGTCTTTCACTATGAAAATGGCATTGAAGCGTTTGTCGCCTATCTGAATGAAGAAAAAGACGTGCTTCATCCGGTTGTGTATTTTGCTGGCGAGCAAAACGGCATTGAAGTCGAGTTTGCGTTTCAGTTCCATGACGGCTACTCGGAAAACGTCTTGTCGTTTGTCAACAACGTGCGCACAAAAGACGGCGGGACGCATGAAGCAGGGGCGAAAACGGCGATGACGCGCGTTTTTAACGAATACGCCCGCCGCGTCGGCTTGCTCAAGGAAAAGGATAGAAATTTAGAGGGGGCCGATATTCGCGAAGGGCTGTCGGCGGTCGTCTCGGTGCGTATCCCGGAGCATTTGCTGCAGTTTGAGGGGCAGACGAAAGGGAAGCTCGGGACGAGCGAAGCGCGTTCGGCCGTCGATGCGGTTGTTTCCGAACAATTGACATACTTTTTGCAAGAAAATCCGGACGTGAGCGCGATGCTCATTAAAAAGGCGATCCGGGCGTACCAGGCGCGCGAAGCGGCCCGCAAAGCGCGCGAGGAAGCGCGCAGCGGCAAAAAGCGGAAAGGAAAAGAGGCGCTTTTAAGCGGCAAGCTGACACCAGCGCAAGGGCGCAATCCGCAAAAAAACGAGCTGTATTTGGTGGAAGGCGATTCGGCGGGCGGCTCGGCCAAACAAGGGCGTGACCGCCGCTTCCAAGCAGTGCTGCCGCTGCGCGGGAAGGTCATCAATACAGAAAAAGCGAAGCTTGGCGACATTTTGAAAAACGAGGAAATCAATACGATCATTCATGCCATTGGCGGCGGCGTCGGCGCTGATTTTTCGCTTGAGGACATTAACTACGACAAAGTGATCATTATGACCGACGCCGACACGGACGGCGCTCATATTCAAGTGTTGCTCTTGACGTTTTTTTACCGCTACATGCGCCCGCTCATTGAAGCGGGGAAAGTGTACATCGCCTTGCCCCCGCTTTATAAAATCAGCAAAAAAAGCGGCAAAAAGGAAGTCATCGAATACGCATGGACGGATGAGCAATTGCGGGAAATCACGAAACGAATGGGCCGCGGCTATACGATTCAGCGCTACAAAGGGCTTGGCGAGATGAACGCCGACCAATTGTGGGAAACGACGATGAATCCGGAAACGCGCACGTTGATCCGCGTGCGCATTGAAGATGCGGCCCGCGCCGAGCGGCGGGTGACGACGCTCATGGGTGACAAGGTCGAACCGCGTCGCAAATGGATTGAAACGCATGTTGCCTTTGGGCTTGAGGAAGAGCCAGGGTGGATCGGCTGATGGCGGCGCGAAAAGGCGCCGCCATGATCGCGCCGACGTCTTGTAGGAAAGGAGAGGTATGATGGCAGAGCGATTGTTGGAATTGCCGTTAGAAGACGTGCTTGGCGACCGCTTTGGCCGCTACAGCAAATACATTATCCAAGACCGGGCGCTGCCCGATGCACGCGATGGGTTAAAGCCGGTGCAGCGCCGCATTTTGTATGCCATGTACGTGGAAGGCAATACGGCGGACAAACCGTTTCGCAAAGCGGCGAAAACGGTCGGGAACGTGATCGGCAACTTCCATCCGCACGGCGACTCGTCCGTGTATGAGGCGATGGTGCGGATGAGCCAGGACTGGAAGCTGCGCAACGTGCTGATTGAAATGCATGGCAACAACGGCAGTGTAGACGGCGATCCGCCGGCGGCGATGCGTTATACGGAAGCGCGTCTGTCGGCCATTGCCGCTGAACTGCTTCGCGACATTGACAAACAAACGGTCGCGTTTGTGCCGAACTTTGATGATACGACGGAGGAGCCGACGGTTTTGCCGGCGATGTTTCCGAATTTGTTGGTAAACGGATCCACCGGCATTTCCGCCGGCTATGCGACCGACATTCCGCCGCATGCGCTCGGCGAGGTGATCGATGCTGTCCTGATGCGCATTGACCGGCCGGATTGCACGGTTGACGACTTGATGACCGTTCTTCCCGGTCCTGATTTTCCGACCGGCGGCATCATCCAGGGGAAAGACGGCATTCGCAAAGCGTACGAAACGGGGCGCGGCAAAATCATCATCCGCGCCAAGGCGGCAATCGAGCAGGCGAGAGGCGGCAAAAGGCAGATTGTCATCACCGAGCTGCCGTATGAAGTGAACAAGGCGAATTTGGTGAAAAAAATCGATGAGCTTCGTTTGGACAAAAAGCTCGACGGCATCGCCGACGTCCGTGATGAAACGGACCGGAACGGGCTGTCGATCGTCATTGAGCTGAAAAAAGACGCCGATGCCGAGGCGATTCTCAGCTATTTATACAAAAACACCGATTTGCAAGTGCCATACAGCTTTAACATGGTGGCGATCCATGAACGTCGGCCGAAGCTGATGAGCCTGCCGGAGCTGTTGGATGCATACATCGCCCACCGGAAAGACGTCGTCACAAACCGCTCGCATTTTGAGCTTAACAAAGCGAATGAGCGAAAACATATTGTTGACGGCTTGATCAAAGCGCTCTCGATTTTGGACGAGGTGATCGCGACGATTCGCGCGTCAAGCGACAAGCGCGATGCGAAAGATCGGCTGATGGCGAACTACGGGTTCACCGAGGCGCAGGCGGAAGCGATCGTGACGCTTCAGCTGTACCGGCTGACCAACACCGATATTACCGCACTTCGGCAGGAAGCAAAAGAGCTCGACAAAACGATCGCTGAATTGACCGCGATTTTAGCCGATGAGAAAAAGCTTCTTATGGTCATTCAAAAAGAGTTGAAGTCGATGAGAAAACAATATGCGGATGAACGGCGAACGGTGATTGAAGAGGAAATTGAGGAGCTGAAAGTGAACGTTGAAGCGCTCATCTCAGCCGAAGATGTGATCGTCACGGTGACAAAGGAAGGGTATGTGAAACGGACGAGCTACCGTTCCTACAGCGCATCGAACGGTCAGGACATCGGCATGAAGGAAACCGACCGCCTGCTCGCTCAACTGGAGATGAATACGACCGATGTGCTCTTATTGTTTACCCGTCGTGGCTATTATTTGTATTGCCCGGTGCATGCGCTGCCGGATATCCGCTGGAAAGACGTTGGCCAGCATATTTCAAGCTTGATTCCGCTCGAGCGCGATGATGAACTTGTCGCCGCTGTTCCTGTTTCCTCATTTGAGACGGATAGACAGCTTGTCTTTGTGACCAAGCAGGGGATGGTGAAACGGACCGAACTTTCCCAATATCAAGTGCAGCGCTACACACGCCCGCTTGTGGCGATCAATCTGAAAGACGATGATGAAGTAACCGCCGTCTATGCGACCGACGGCCGTGGTCTCATTTGGTTGGCGACGCATGATGGGTATGCGCTATTGTTTGCCGAAGAAGAAATCAGCTTGGTCGGCGTGCGTGCGGCCGGGGTGAAAGGCATTCAACTAAAAGAAGGCGATTTTGTCGCCGCCGCCTGTCCGATTCGTTCCGAAGACTGCGGTTCCCTCATTGTCGTAACGCAGCGTGGGGCGGTGAAAAAAATGGCGTTAAGCGAGTTTGGGCCATCCTCGCGCGCTAAACGCGGCGTGCGAATCGTGCGCGAAGTGAAATCGAACCCGCATCGAGTAGTTATGGCCATTCTCGTTGATGAGAGCGGGGGGACGGTCGGAATCCGGACGGAAAAAGGGGTCATCGAGACGGTGGAGGCCGCTTCGCTTCGCCTGTCGGACCGCTACAGCACCGGATCGTTCGTCATCGATACAGATGAGGCGGGGACGGTGGCAGACGTCTGGAAAGAGCCGGTGAAGTTGCTAGGAAAAGGGGAAGAATAAGGGGGAAGGAGAAGCCGGGTGAGGTCTCCCGCTTCGTCCCAGTGGATCCCGCGGTTGGCGTTTAGATTGGCTTGTACGTATATATAGCACTGAAAAAGGTGTCCCCAAACAGGAGCGGGACACCCTTTTTCAGTGCCGGTTAGACATTGCCTTCGTGAACTACCCACCAGCTACACTTCGCTTAGAGGTGGGGGCTTCAAGCGACTTGTGTGTGTTCGCCGAACGGTAAGCCAAACACAAGAACCCTTTACGCTTCCCTTCGTTCCGAAGGTGTCCGTTCTCGCCATATTCGATCATATTCGTTGGCTAACGCCAATCGAAATTGCCAATCGAAATTCATCTCCCACTTTCCCTTCGCTTCGAAGTGGGAGACTTCTTTCGGAAAGATGTTAAAAAAAAAACGCAAATGAACAAAGATTTTCGCCACCTACATGATTAGGTTTTGGATGTTGAGGAAAATTTTCCGATTTGGCAGTCAGAATGGGGTTCTCCTGCCCGCGTGACTAATGGTTTCACCAAAACTTCCACCATTTGTCCGCCCGGGTTCGGGCGGTGCTGGCGCTTGCCGCTGTTTGGCGGAAGGAAAGGACGAGTTCCCGGAACGCTTTCTCCCGTTCCAAAATGCGCTGTTCCAACCGTTTCCGCTCTTCCTCCTGTCTTGTCTTTTCCTCGTGGCAAAACGCGACGACCGTTTCCAAATGTTCATGCAGCTGTTCGGTTTTTTGCTGCCAAGCTTCTTTGTAATCATGAAGCGAGCGGTGCACCGTTTCGGCGGCTGCTCTCGTTTGCTCGCCGATATCATCAAGCTTCCCTTTTACCTCATCCATCGCCTGCTGCACGACCGCTGTTGTTTCCCGCTTTAAGGCATCGACGATCTCATCTTTCATGCGGGCAGCGAGCTGCTCGGCTATGTATGGAGCGCCATGGCGCAACAAGCGGGGAACATCGATAATTTCCCCTTCCATCACCGCCGATTCCGGGGGAGAGGACGGTTCATTGGCTTGTTTCAATTCCGCAGCGATCTCGTGCAGGCTGCGGCCGTCGGCGAGCAGCGTCTGGATTTGGCGGAACCGGTTGACGAGCTCTTCAGTGTAAATGCGCGCTCCTTGGGAAGTGCGTGGAATCGTAATCCATTCAGCAAGTTGCTTTTCCCATTGTTTCAAGTCGCGGGCTGTGACCCCGATTTTTTTCGCCGCTTCGCGGAGCGTATATGTTTTCATGGCGTTCCCCTCTTCCTTTTTTTCTCGTTTAGGATGACTATGTTTTATTTTCCCACTTGGTCGTTTATTTTCCTGCTGTTTGACAAAACATAACAAAAGAAGTGGAAGTTAGTGAAAAACAAACAATGATTGTCGACATATGCAAGTTTTTATCGAAAGACGTTGACAAACCTGTATATACAAGATAAAATAAGTTTGTGTTGTATATACAAGTTTGTAACCGATTGCTGAAAGCGATTTAACACAATCGGAAGCGGGAGAAAGAAAAAGGAGGCATGCGTGATGGGGGCATATGAGCAAACAGCCGCGCAAATCGTCGAGGCCATCGGCGGCAAGGAGAACATTGTTGCCGCCACACATTGTGTGACCCGGCTTCGGTTTGCGCTCAAAGACGAAGGGAAAGTTGACAAAGAGGCGCTCGAACGCATTGACGTCGTCAAAGGATCGTTTTCGGCTAACGGCCAGTTTCAAGTCGTCATCGGCCAAGGGCTTGTGGATAAAGTGTATAACGACCTTGTTGAACTGACGGGCGTCGGACGGGCGACAAAGCAGGAAATAAAAGATGCGGCGGAAGCGAAGCTCAACCCGCTGCAACGTGCGATCAAGACGCTCGCCGACATTTTTATCCCGATTTTGCCGGCGATCGTGACAGCTGGTTTGTTAATGGGGATTAACAACGTTTTAACCGGACCAGGTATTTTTTATGAAGGGAAATCGTTTGTCGACGTGCATCAACAATGGGCTGATTTGGCGAACATCATCAACTTGATCGCCAATACAGCGTTCGTCTTCCTGCCTGGTTTGATCGGTTGGTCGGCGGTGACGAAATTCGGCGGCAGTCCGCTGTTGGGAATTGTTCTTGGCTTGATGCTCGTCCACCCGGATTTGTTGAATGCTTGGGGCTGGGGGGCGGCGAAACAAGAAGGGGAAATTCCAGTTTGGAATTTATTTGGGCTTGAAGTGCAAAAAGTCGGCTACCAAGGGCAGGTATTGCCGGTGTTGGTGGCTTCGTACGTATTGGCGAAAATCGAGCTGTTTTTGCGCAAGCGCATTCCGGATGCGTTTCAACTGTTGCTTGTCGCACCGCTTGCACTGCTTGTTACAGGTTTCTTGGCATTTATCGCCATTGGTCCTGTCACGTTTACAATCGGGAATGCGATTACGAGCTTGTTTGTCGGGATTTTTGACAATGTTCCAGCCATTGGCGGTTTGCTATATGGCGCGTTGTATGCGCCGCTTGTCGTCACCGGGATGCACCATACGTTCTTGCCGGTTGACTTGCAGTTGATCACCAGCACAGGCGGGACGTTCTTATGGCCGATTTTGGTCATGTCGAACATCGCTCAAGGCTCTGCGGCATTGGCGATGATGTTCGTCGCTAAAGACGAAAAGCTGCGCGGATTGTCGTTTACCTCCGCCGTCTCGGCCTATCTCGGCATTACCGAGCCAGCGATGTTCGGGGTCAACTTGCGCTTCCGTTTCCCGTTTATTGCCGCTATGGTCGGAGCGGCGATAGCAGGAATGTTTATCACGATCAATAAAGTTATCGCGCCATCGATCGGTGTCGGTGGTTTGCCGGGCTTCTTGTCGATCGTGCCGCAGAAATGGCTCCCGTTCTTTATCGGGATGGCGATTGCGATCGCGGTGCCGTTTGTGCTGACGTTTATCTTCGGCAAAGTGCGCAAAGCTGCACGCTAACGGTACATTCATAGAAGTAAAAGAACGATGTGCTAAATGCTCAGTTTGCTGACATACCATTGGCCGCCAACGCCAATGGTATGTTTTTCATTCATTGTTGAAGTCAACGAACGAGGTGAAAAAACGTGTCAACAACACCATGGTGGAAAAAAGCGGTTGTGTATCAAATTTATCCGAAGAGCTTCCGTGATACGAACGGGGACGGCATCGGCGATTTGCCCGGGATCATCGAAAAGCTCGATTATTTGAAAGAACTTGGCGTTGACGTGATTTGGCTGACGCCGATTTATGCGTCGCCGCAGCGCGACAACGGCTATGACATCAGCGACTATTTCGCCATTCATCATGCGTACGGGACGATGGCTGACTTTGACCGCTTGCTTAATGAGGTGCATGCGCGCGGCATGAAGCTTGTCATGGACATGGTCGTCAATCATACGTCGACCGACCATGAATGGTTCAAGCAGGCGAGTGCATCCAAGACGAGTCCGTACCGCCATTTTTACATTTGGCGCGACCCGAAGCCGGACGGCAGCGCGCCGAACAACTGGCAGTCGAAATTCGGCGGTTCGGCGTGGGAATATGATGAACAAACTGGGCAATATTATTTGCATTTGTTCGATGTGACACAAGCCGACTTGAATTGGGAAAACGAAGAACTGCGCCGCCGCATTTACGAGATGATGCATTTTTGGCTGCAAAAAGGGGTCGACGGCTTCCGGCTCGATGTCATCAACTTGCTGTCCAAAGACCAGCGCTTCCCGGACGATGACGGCTCGATTCCACCGGGCGATGGACGCCGCTTCTATACGGACGGGCCGCGCATCCACGAGTTTTTGCAAGAGATGAACCGGGAAGTGTTTTCTCAATATGACGTCATGACCGTCGGGGAAATGTCGTCGACGACGATCGACCATTGCATCCGTTACACGAATCCGAAAAACCGCGAACTCAATATGACGTTTAACTTCCATCACTTGAAAGTCGATTACCCGAACGGGGAAAAATGGGCGGTCGCCCCGTTTGATTTCCTCGCCTTAAAACGCATTTTGTCGGAGTGGCAAGTGCGGATGCACGAAGGCGGGGGCTGGAACGCGCTTTTTTGGTGCAACCACGACCAGCCGCGCATTGTGTCGCGCTACGGCGATGACGGAACGTATTGGAAAGAGTCGGCGAAAATGTTGGCGACGGCGATTCATCTTATGCAAGGGACGCCATACATTTACCAAGGCGAAGAAATCGGCATGACCGACCCGAAATTCACCGATATTCGCGATTACCGGGACGTCGAGTCGCTTAATATGTACCGGATTTTGCTTGAAGAAGGCAAAAGTGAACAAGAGGTGTTAGACATTTTGCAGCGGAAGTCGCGCGACAATTCGCGCACGCCGATGCAATGGGACGACAGCGCTCATGCCGGTTTCACATCCGGGACGCCGTGGATTCGCGTCGCCGACAACTATCGGCACATCAACGTAAAACAGGCGCTTGCCGATCGTGATTCGATTTTTTATCACTATAAGCGGCTGATTGAGATGCGCAAGCAGTATGACATTATTACGACCGGCCGCTACGAGTTGCTCCTTGCCGACGATCCGCACCTTTTCGCCTATATGCGCCATGGTGACGGGGAGAAGCTGCTTGTCGTCAATAACTTTTATCCGGTCAAAACGACGTTCGTGCTGCCAAAAGAAGCGGGAGCGGACGGTTGGAAGGGCGAGCGGCTGTTGTCCAACTATCCGGATTCACCGGACGATTTTCGCCGCATCGACCTGCGTCCGTACGAATCAGTTGTTTATCTTCTGCGCCGTCCATGATACAATACAGACGGTGATGATCATGCATGAAAACAAATATTTAGCCATTTATCACGATCTCGTTTCCCGCATCCGTCATGGGGAATGGAAGGCGTACGATAAGCTGCCGTCAGAAAATGAGCTGGCTGTCCGGTATGAGACATCGCGCGAGACGATTCGCAAAGCGCTCAACTTATTGTCCGAGCACGGATACATCCAAAAAATGAAAGGAAAAGGGTCGATTGTGCTTGATGTCGGCAAATACGACTTTCCGGTCTCCGGGCTTGTCAGCTTCAAAGAGCTGGCGCAAACGATGAAACAGCCGGTGCGGACGATCGTCCATGAACTGGCGGTCGTGAAGCCGGACGGCGAGCTTCGGCAGCAGCTTCGCGCATCAAGCAAAGATGATGTTTGGAAAGTCGTGCGCGTTCGCGAAATCGGCGGGGAGCGGATCATTTTAGATAAAGATTTTTTCTTAAAAAAATATGTTCCGGTATTGACGAAAGAGATTTGCGAAGACTCAATTTATGAATATTTGGAAACGAAACTTCATTTGCCGATCAGCTTCGCGAAAAAGGAAATGTCGGTCGATGAGGCAACGGAGGACGACCGCCGCTATTTGGATCTAAATGGCGATGACCGCGTCGTTGTCGTGAAAAACTACGTCTATTTAAACGATGCGGCCTTGTTTCAATACACGGAATCGCGGCACCGGCTTGACAAGTTTCGTTTTGTCGACTTTGCCCGTCGGAAATGACGAAGTCCGACCGTGCGCTAGCAAGTTGGGCGGCAAGCTTCATGTTTTTCTGGGACTGGCCTAAAACGCATTCGCGTTGTAGATCAGTCCCATCTTTATTTCGGCGCTCTAGTCGTGGGGGAAACAAATAAACAATAAAATAAAACTATGTTCTAAATAATCATTAAAAATCATAAACAATCTACATTATGGCTATCCTTGTTAACAACGGCATCAGAAAGGGGGCGCCGACGTGGAAGGAACCTGGTGGTCGCTGTTGCCTTTTCTTCTCATCATTCCACTTGCTGTTTGGCTGAAAGAAATTTTGCCCGGCCTCGTTGTCGGTCTGCTTGTCGGGGCGCTCTGCCTTGAGCAGTCGGTCATTGGGGCCATCGAGCGAACCGTCTCCGCCATTCTTCATTCGCTTAGCGATCTTGAACATATCAAAGTAGCAGCGTTTTTATATTTGTTCGGTTCGCTTGTCGGCATGATGCAAATTACCGGCGGGATCAAAGGGTTTGTCGAAAGGCTTTCCGGGCGCATCCGCACGAAGCGCGGGCTGCTTTTATTCGTTTGGCTGACAGTGCCGGTAACGTTTTTCATGCCGATGTTCCGCATTATGCTGCTTGGGCCGGTGATGAAGGCGGTGCTTCGCCAGTTTCGCATCGACCGTCGCCGCATGGCGTACATCATCGATGTCTCGACTGAGCCGATCATCGTGCTGTTGCCGGCGGCGACGGCGTTTGTCGGCTTCATGACCTCAGTGGTGGCGGCAGCGCTGGCGCAAAACGATATTCGTGAATCAGCGTATGATATGTTTTTACGCAGTTTGCCATACAACTTGTTTGCCATTATCACCCTTATTGTCGGGCTGTTGACGACGCTGTTGAACATTCGGATTGGCAGACCGCAGACCAAAAAAGGGGAAGGCGAAACGAATGAACTGCACGGTCTCGGGCTGCGCAAAGAACTGGCGCTTATCGCCGGAGAGCCGCTTCATCTTTTCGTCCCGTTGGCGCTGCTGCTCGGATTAACGTTTGTCTTTTTTGTCTATGACGGCCGTCAGCGTGGAGCGCGCGATTGGTTTGAGGCGTTTTCCGAAGCCGATGCGACATGGGCGATGCTTTTGGCGCTGTTTGTAACGATCCTATTGTCCATGGTGTTTTACTTGTGGCGCAAGCAGTCGCTCTCGGAACTCATTTATCATTTTTTCGCCGGGGGCAACGAGCTTATGGCGCCGATCGGCATGTTGATTCTCGTTTGGGCCGTATCGGCGGTAGCCGGGGAGCTCGGATTCACTGCTTACGTGGCCTCGACGTTTGGGACATGGCTTCCCGGGCCGTTCGTGCCGGCGGCCGTGTTTTTAGCCGGCTCGTTTCTGTCCTATTTTATCGGGTCGTCATGGGGGACGTGGGGCATTTTCATGCCCCTTGGCGTCACACTCGCCCATGCGACCGGAGCGCCGCTTGAGATGACCGTCGGCGCGGTGTTTGCGAGCGGAACGTTCGGTGCGTTCGCTTCACCGCTCGGCGATACAACGATTACAACGGCGGCAATTATGGATATGGATTTGATGAGTTATGCAAAATATAAGTTGCGCATCTCCCTCATTTGTGCTGGGCTGTCGCTCGCTGGGTACGTGCTTTTGCCGCTTTGGGTCGGTTAGAAGACGCGTTTCCGCCCAGCCTTTCTTTCGCCTTATTTATAATATAACACCATGTTCTAATTAATCAATATTAAAAACAAAACAGTTGCATCATAAAGCAAATCAAGCTATGATAAAAACAACATACTGACTAGTCGGTAGTCAAGTGTTCAGGATGATCCACGCATCGAACGCTTGGCTCCATCTAAGAAGGGGAGAGGGAGAGAAATGAAAACACATACGATCACAATTAATCCTCGCTTTTGCGAAACTGACGCGCTCGGGCATTTAAGCAATATCAGCTATTTCATTTATTTGGAGGAAGCGCGCACCCGCTTATTCGATGAATTAAGCTATGGAGGACGAACTGGCAATTGGCATTTTATTTTGGCGTCTGCGAAATGCGATTTTGTCAATCAAGGGTTTTTTGGCCGGCGACTCCGTGTCGAAACGAACGTCTCCCGCATCGGTCATAAAAGTTTTCAATGCATTCACCGCATTATTGAAGAAGAGACTGGCCAACTGATCGCCATCGGGGAAGCGGCAGTCGTCTACTTCAACTTCCATACGCAAATGAGCGAACCGCTTCCAGATGACTTGCGGGCGTTGCTTGCGCAATACCTCGTCTCCGCTGTCGAGGAGACAAATTCATCTGTTCGCTGCGAAAAACAATGACTATGTTTAGGTTGCGTCACCCGCCGGCAGGGCGGGTTTTTTTGCCTTTGTTCGTTTTCTCTGGACCGAACCGCCCAATGGCCACATATTGTATGAGTAAGTTGACCCGGAAAGGAGAACGATGCCGGTGATTCACGCAAAAATTGGAAGCGCCACCTATACGTGTCGCGGCGAGCTCGAGGACCACTTCCAACCGTTTCGCGACGGAACAATCGGCCGGTTTCATCCGTTTTCTACGCCGTTTGGCGAACAGCGGCTCATCTACGCCGACTGGACGGCGAGCGGACGGCTGTACCGGCCGATTGAAGAGAAAATGGTTCGCGAACTTGGTCCATTTGTCGGCAACACGCATACGGAGTCAAATGTGACCGGAACAAAAATGACGCTTGCGTATCAATACGCCAAAGACATCATCAAACAGCACGTTCACGCCGGGAGGGACGACGTATTGATCATGCAAGGAGCCGGCATGACGAGCGCCGTCAACAAACTGCAGCGCTTGCTTGGCTTGCGCGTACCGGAACGATGGAAGCCGCATCTTCCGCTTACAGATGATGAGCGTCCGGTCGTCTTCGTCACCCATATGGAGCATCATTCGAATTTATTATCATGGACCGAAACGATCGCTGAAGTCGTCACGATTCGGCCCACCGCCAACGGTGGGGTTGATCTTGATCATTTGCGCGAGCTGCTCAAGCGCTACCGGCAGAGGCCGCAAAAAATCGGCGCATTCACCGCCTGCTCGAACGTCACTGGTCTAGAGACGCCGTATCACGAATTGGCCAAACTCATGCATGAATACGGCGGACTTTGTTTTGTCGATTTTGCCGCTTCCGCTCCGTACGTCCGCATCGATATGCACCCGGATGATCCACTCGAAAAGCTCGATGCCATTTATTTTTCTCCGCATAAGTTTCTCGGTGGGCCGGGAAGCGCCGGCGTGCTTATTTTTGACAGTCGATTGTACGACCAGAAGGCGCCGGACCATCCGGGCGGCGGGACGGTGTATTGGACTGATCCATGGGGGCATTATGAGTACGTGGAAGCAGTCGAAGAGCGGGAAGACGGGGGAACACCGCTATTTTGGCAAACGATCAAAGCAGCGCTCGCCATCCAACTGAAAGAGCAGATGAATATCACGAAGATGGGCGCCCGGGAAAAAGAACTCGTTTCGCTCCTGCTGCCGGCGTTACAGGACATCCCTGGTGTTCATGTGCTAGAAGGACATCGGAGCGACCGTCTTGGCATTGTTTCGTTCGTGATCGAGGGACTTCATTATAATCTTGTCGTCAAACTGCTTAACGACCGCTTCGGCATTCAGGCACGCGGTGGTTGCTCATGCGCCGGCCCGTACGGCCATTATTTGCTTGGCATTGATCAAGAACAGTCGGCTGCCTTGCTGAAGGAAGTCAAAAGCGGCAACGCCCTCGCCAAACCGGGTTGGATACGTCTATCGCTCCACCCGACGATGACGAATGAAGAAGTGTATGCGATCATTCGCGCCGTCCGCCAAATCGCCCGCTATGGCCGCCGCTGGCAAGATGAATACGAATACGATGCGGCAAAAAACGAGTTTGTCCACCGTGGTGATGACCGGTATATCCGGCATTTTTTCCTCTTTTAATGGCCGTCTGGAAGCAGGAACGGCTCCATTTCAGACCGGGAAGTCTCCCGTCTCTTAGCATGAGCATAGACGGGGGAGCGTTTTGGTTTTCACCCCTAATCAAAACCGGTACAATGAAATCATCTCAACAACAAAAGAAGGAGAGAGCTGATGAACGAATTGTACCATTTGATCGTGCGGACTGAGCGGGAACGGGAACTGTACGAACAGGCGCGGCACCTCGCCGGGCGGTTCGCGGCGCGAGCGGCGAATTATGACGAACAGGCGGAGTTTCCTTTTGCCGATTTTGCCGATTTAAAGGAAGCGGGTTTCCTTTCGTTCACTGTTCCAACTGAATACGGCGGCCAAGGGGCGTCGCTTTATGAGTTGGTGTTGGTGCAAGAAGTGCTTGCCCAAGGCAGCGGTGCTACCGCCTTGTCGTTCGGGTGGCATGCGAGCATCTTGATGCGTCTGTTTTTGCTTCGCCGCTGGCCGCAATCGATGCTCACCCGCTTGGCCAAAGAGGTGACAGAACACCATGTGCTCATTAACAGCGCCCATTCCGAGCGGGCGACCGGCAGCCCCGCGCGCGGCGGCAAGCCGGAAACGTCCGCCGTCCTTCGCGATGGCCGCTGGGTGCTCCGTGGACGAAAGGCATTTGCGTCGTTAGCTCCGGCGTTGGATTACGTACTGATTTCGGCCACAATTGAAGACAGCGGCCAAGTCGGGGAATTCCTTGTGCCGATGGCGTCCCCGGGTGTCCGCATCGAGCCCGCATGGAACACGCTCGGCATGCGGGCGACGCGCAGCGACGATCTCATCTTAGATGGTGTCGAGATCGAACAGGAAGCGTTGGTGGAGATGCTGGAGAAACCGACCGGTGCAGTGCCGGCGCAAGGATGGCTTTTGCATGTCCCGGCATGCTACTTAGGGATCGCCATCGCCGCCCGCCATGAGGCGATCCGCTTTGCCCAAACGTACCAGCCGAACACGTTGTCGCAGCCGATCGCCTCAACGCCGGAGGTGCAGCGGAAAATCGCCGAGATGGAGTGGCGCCTCGTTCACGCCCGCCATTTTCTGTACACCATCGCCGACTTGTGGGACCGTTATCCCGACAAACGGTCCGAGATGAAGGAGGAATTGGCAACCGCCAAGCTTGTTGCTACGAACACCGCGCTTGAGGTCGTCGATTGGGCGATGCGCATCGTTGGCGGGCAAAGTTTATTCGCTGATAACCCACTCGGACGCTATTATCGGGATGTCCGCGCCGGTCTGCACAATCCGCCAGCCGATGACTTAACGCTCGCATGGCTGGTAAAACGGGTGTTGGCCAATCACCCGCCAAGCGAACCAAGCAACCATTAAAAGGATTTCCTCTCCAGGGAAAAGGGCGGGAGAAGATGCGGCGGAAATCAAAAAAAGCTGTCCCTAACGCAAGGGCAGCTTTTTTTGATGAAATTACTTCATATCGAGCGCTGAACGCAAAAATTCCGGCAAGGCGAAACATTGGCGGAAGACAGCATCATTGACATATTTCGTATCACTTGGAATCGCCGTCTGCGCCGGAAACTCAAGCGGCCGTTTGGAGCCGATCGTAAAGCTCCACAGCCCGCCCGGATACGTCGGCACAACCGCCGTGTAGACGAGCACGTGCGGGAACAATTCGCGAATGTTGCGGTATGTCCGCTTTAAAATATCCAAATGGAAAATGGGCGACTGGCTTTGGCACACCATCAACCCGTCCTCTTTTAACGCCCGGTGCACGTTGGCATAAAACTCTGGTGAAAACAGCGCCTCAGCCGGGCCGACCGGGTCGGACGAGTCGATCATAATGACATCGTACTCGTGTTCCTTCCCGTGCACAAAGGCGACACCGTCGCCATAAATGAAGTGGACGCGCGGGTCGGATAAATTGCCGGAGACGGCCGGCAAATGTTCTTTGCACGCCCGGACGACCTTTTCATCAATTTCCACCATCTCGATCGCCTCGAGGCGGGCATACTTGGCTGCCTCCCGGGCTGCCCCGCAGTCGCCCCCGCCGATGATCAGCGCCCGTTTGGCTTCCGGATGAAACTGAAGCGGCACGTGCGAGATCATTTCATTATAAATATGGCCGTCAATCGAGGTCGTTTGCACGACGCCGTCTAGCACGAGCATGCGGCCAAAATCATACGAATCCAAAATCATGACATGCTGGTACTCAGACGGCTCGGCAAAGATCACCTCTTTGATCCGGTAGCTGATTTTCAAATTGTCGCGGTCATCTTCGGTGAGCCAAAGCTCTCCGTTGTCCATATGCAAGTAAGGGGGTAAAGCGTTTCCTTGCTGTTTCATTGTTACCTCCTTTGGTTTTGCAGTTTTTTCTCACACCTTTCTAATCTTAATATATTATGCCCGCGGTGGCAAACAAAGGGGTTTACCGGCCGGTGCCGGACGTGTTCATCCCGCCGCCCATGTTCGACGACTGGTTGCGTTTTTCCGGCCGCTCCTCGTCTTGGCCGCAGCCGGCACAAAGGCTGACCGCTAACGCGCAAATGGCGGCAAGCGGCATCCATCGTTTTCGCATCCTTTCCTCCTCCTTTCGTTTCAATCATAAACCGAGACGGCGGGCGACGACCGTTGCCGCCCGCTCCCCTGAGACGACCGTCCCTTCCATCGTCGCAAAGTACGGCTGGCGCGTATAGTCTCCCGCCAACGTCAAACCGGGCCCATCTGTTCCTTCGTGCGGCGATGCTTGCTTATAGTGTGCCTGCTTGGGCGCAAAATAAAACTCTCCGGCCGAAGCCGGAGAGCCGTTATTGGCTGTGCCGCCCGCCAAGCAATAGGCGGAGCGGGCCGCGGTTTTCAAGCAAATCGGCAAGCGTATAGGCGTCCAACACCCGCAAAAATGCTTCCAGCGCTTCCTGCAGCACGGAGCGAAGCCGGCAGACAGGCGTCAAGACGCATTCATTGCCATGAGCGGCAAAACATTCGACGAGCGACAAATTGTCCTCGGTTTCGCGGACGACCGCACCGACGACGATCTCCTCCGGTCGTTTCGCAAGGCGAATTCCGCCGTTGCGTCCGCGGATCGTTTCGATGTAGCCAAGCTTTCCGAGCTCATGGACAATTTTGCTTAAATGATGCTCAGAGAGGGAAAACGCAGCGGAAATTTCTTTAATATTTGTTTTTTCGCCTTCATCGAGCGTTCCTAAAAACAGCAGCACACGCAACGCATATTCTGTATAGTTCGTCAGCTGCATGGTCATCCACAACCTTTAGACGAGATGGTTGCTTCCATTGTATCACACCTGTCTCTAGGAGGGAATTGTGAACAATTTGTTAAAGATGCATTTGAAATATTGCTTTTTCACTATGCGTATGGTTGAATAAAACATGTATTTAAAATACATGTTTTTGTGAGGGGATGACACATGGCTACGACAACGGCTTTGCACCCAAAAACGATTGAGATCGTCAAATCGACCGTACCAGTGTTGGAGCAGCACGGCGAACAAATTACCAAACGGTTTTACCAACTGATGTTTTCCAACCATCCGGAATTGTTGAATATTTTCAACCATGCCAACCAAAAACAAGGGCGGCAGCAACGCGCTCTGGCGGCAGCCGTATACGCAGCGGCGCGCTATATCGATCAGCTCGATGCCATTTTGCCGGTCGTGCGGCAAATCGGCCATAAGCACCGGAGCTTGGGCATCAAACCGGAACAATACCCGATTGTCGGAAAACATTTGTTATTGGCAATCAAAGACGTGCTTGGCGACGCCGCCACCGATGAGGTGATGGCGGCTTGGGCGGAAGCGTATGAAGCCATTGCCTCAGTCTTTATTCAAGTCGAAGAGGGGATGTATAACGAAGCGGCAGCCAAACCGGGCGGTTGGCGCGATTTCCGTCGCTTTGTTGTCGCCAAAAAAGTGAAAGAAAGCGACGTCATCACGTCGTTTTATTTCGAGCCGGAAGACGGCGGCGCCATCAGCGACTATTTGCCGGGCCAATATGTGAGCGTAAAACTGGACATCCCTGGTGAAACGTATACGCACATTCGCCAATACAGCTTATCCGACGCTCCCGGCAAAGGGTATTACCGCATCAGCGTCAAACGGGAAGCAGCAACGGCGGAAAAACCGGCCGGCATCGTGTCGAACTATTTGCATGACCACATTCACGAAGGCGATGTCGTCGAGTTAAGCGCTCCAGCCGGGGACTTTACGCTTGATTTGACGAAGGAAACCCCAGTTGTGTTGATCAGCGGCGGCGTGGGGATCACCCCGCTTTTGAGCATGGCCAGCACAGCGGCCATCCGTCAGCCGAATCGTTCGGTGACGTTTCTTCAAGCTGCCCTAAACGGCCGCGTGCAGGCGTTTGACGAAGAGTTGCGGACGTTGGCCGAACGCCCGTCGTTTGCCTACTATCTCTGTTACGAGTCGCCGTCTGAAGACGACCGCCGTCATCCGCATTTCAGCAAAGAAGGACGGATCGATCTTGCCTGGATGCAAACGGTTATTCCGACGAAAGACGCTGACTTCTACTTCTGCGGCCCGGTGCCGTTTATGAAAACGGTCTATCGCGCCTTAACAGAGTGGGGCGTGCCGGAAGAACGCATCCATTACGAATTTTTCGGCCCGGCCGGCGATTTGACGAAAGACTGACCGATCATTGTTCCATCAACAGGAGGCATCCCCACCAAGGGGATGCCTTTTGTGATGGAGAATATCAACAATTCTCCTATTTGGCGTCAACCTTTGCTACAATGTCTGTAGTGAAAATTTAGGCACAATCTGTTGGCAAGAAGAAAATTTTTCTGTATGATGGAAGGCAAACGACTGCAGGAAAAGGGAGAGAAAATCGATGACGACGTTTCGCCAACATCGCTGGCAATCATTCTTGCAAGGGTATGAACAGCGCGCCCGGCTGCTCATTTCCTGTCCGGACCGCCCAGGCATTGTCGCCGCGGTCACGTCTTTTTTGTATGAACATGGCGCCAATATCGTCGAGTCCAGCCAATACTCGACCGATCCAGAAGGAGGCACGTTTTTCCTCCGCTTGGAGTTTGACTGTCCCAACATTGCCGATCGAAAAGCGGCGATCGAGGCGGCGTTTGCCCCGATCGCCGCTGAGTTCGGCATGGATTGGCAGCTTCGCCTCCATAACGATATTCGGCGGATCGCCATTTTCGTCTCGAAAGCGGAACACTGCTTGCTTGAACTTCTTTGGCAATGGCAGGCAGGCGAACTGATCGCCGATATCGCGCTCGTTGTCAGCAACCACCCGGATTTGCGCGATGCGGTCGAACCGCTCGGCATCCCGTATGTGTACATTCCGGTGACGAAAGAAACGAAAGCCGATGCCGAGGCGGAACAAATTCGTCTGCTTCATGAATATCGCATCGATACGATCGTGCTCGCCCGCTACATGCAAATTTTATCGCCGGCGTTTGTTGCCGAATTCCCGGGGCGGATCATCAACATCCACCACTCATTTTTGCCGGCATTTATCGGCGCCAGGCCGTACGAGCGGGCGTATGAGCGCGGAGTGAAGCTGATCGGCGCTACATCCCACTATGTCACCGATGATTTGGATGAAGGGCCGATCATCGAGCAGGATGTCGCCCGTGTCGATCACCGCCATCACCCTGACGATTTGAAACGGATCGGCCGCTTGATTGAAAAGACGGTGCTCGCTCGGGCGCTCAAATGGCATTTGGAAGACCGGGTCATTATTCACGGCAACAAAACGATCGTGTTTTACTAACAGGCAGCAGGGAAGGACATTTCCTTCCCCTTTGTGATATAATGGAAAGAAAGCGGAACCAAGCAGGAATCCGCCGCCTAGAAAGCGAAATCCAATGGAAAGGAAGGAGGGCATGCAATGGGGGAGAAACGGACGCCTAGCGGTTTTCTGTTAAAACAACGTGCGTTTTTAAAATTATATTTGATTACGTTGACGGAGCAGGAACGGTTGTACGGCCTGAAGCTGCTCGATGTGCTGCGTCAGGAGTTTAAACCGTTCGGTTATCGCCCGAACCATTCAGAAGTGTACAAAGCGCTCCACGATTTAATCGAAGACGGCATTTTAAAACAAGTGAAACAGAAAAAAGAGGGAATGAAGTACCAGGAAGTGGTGTATTACCGGTTCGCCGAGGGCGGGCAGGAAAAAGCGAAACTGTACAAACGGCAGCTGAAAGCGGAACTCGACCGATGCGCGGCGCTCATTCGCAAGGCGATTGAGGACAACTACAGCTAGGAGCGCCCTGTTTTTCCTTCTTCATCTTATTTACATAATATAATTATAGTATACTTCGTTTGTTTTGCGTCCTGGCGGGTGATTTAGTAGAATGAGAGGGAAAGATGGCGACAGAAGGGAAGACATCACATGATCACATGGCCATTGGTTGTAACCGAAGAAATGAAAAAGCGAAAAGAACTGTTCCACCGCGACCCGGATCGGGTGTTGGTCGGGTCTGGCGGATATACGGCCGAAGACGAGGCCATCCTCCATGATGCGGCAGTCGCGCTCGCACTTGGAAAAAACGTGCTCTTAAAAGGACCGACCGGATCCGGAAAGACGCGGCTTGCGGAAACATTGTCAGCCTTGTTTGGGCAGCCGATGCACAGCATCAACTGCTCCGTCGACCTCGATGCCGAAGCGCTGCTTGGGTTTAAGACGATCGTGCACCGTGGCGGCCAGGCGGTGATTGATTACGTTCCCGGCCCGGTCATTCAGGCGATGACAAAAGGCCATTTGTTATACATTGATGAAATCAACATGGCCAAACCGGAAACGCTCCCGATTTTAAACAGCGTCCTCGATTACCGGCGCCGGCTCACCAACCCACTCACCGGCGAGGTCGTCGAGGCGAAGCCGACATTTGGCGTCATCGCAGCGATCAACGAAGGCTATATCGGCACCGTGCCGCTCAACGAAGCGTTAAAAAACCGGTTTGTCGTCATCGATGTGCCGTACGTGCAAGGAGCAACGTTAAAATCGGTGCTGTTGGCGCAAACTACATTAACGGACGAAACGTTGATCGACCGTTTCGTTTCTCTGTCAGCCGACTTGCTCGCGCAAGTGCGAAACGGGCAAGTCGCCGAGGAAGCGGCCTCGGTGCGCGCCCTGTTGGATGCGTGTGACTTGGCCGCGTATATGCCGCCGTTGCGCGCCATTGAACGAAGCATTGTCGATAAGCTCGACGATGAGCGGGAACGGGCTGCGGCGCGCAACATCGCTGAAACATGGTTTGATGAGTAGGAGGCGGCATATGGAACGGTTTATGATGTTCAACGACCGGCCGATCGACTCGTTTTTGGTCATGCAGCTTTCCGATCTCGCCCAAACGCTTGCCCGCAGCCGCCGTTGGACAGTGGAGTTTGCCGCCCACTCCGGCGTGCATTTGGCCAAGCAGACGATTTATGTCAGCCAGTTGTGGGATGTGTACCCACTTCCGGATAAAGAACGGGCGATGAAAAGCGACGTCGCCTTGCGGATGGTTGGCACATACCGGCATACCGATGCGGCTGCCGTCCGCGCCTTCCGGCGGACAGCCGAGGCGCAGCGGCTCCCAAAACTGTTAAAGCAGCTGTTTTCCTTCGCTGAAGATCTTCGCCTAGAGGCTGTCTGCGAGCGGGAACGGCCGGGGTTGAAACGTTGGTTTCGCGCACGCCGCCGCTTGCACCGCCGCTATTTTTTCCAGCAATGGCAGGCGAACCGGACGCGGGGTGCCTTGGCCGATCAATTTTTGGCCGCCATGTATTTGCGGCTGACCGCGGATTCGCCGCTTGACGATGTTCCGCTCGCCCCGATGGCGGATGGAGCCGGACAAGCGCGCCTTGAAGCGCTATGGCCGCAATTTTTTGACGCCTCATCGACGGCGGAAACGGCCCGCTGGGCGTTGGCGGTTGTAGAGCTGATGGAACGTGTGCTGCCAGGGGATATGGTAAACGCCTACACGTCGCTGCCGATCGTTGATCATGATGAAGAACGGAAGATGACGCTTCACGATTTAAAGCGGACCGATCCGTTGGAAAACCGCGATACATTGAATGATTCCCCAAGCGGGGAAGTGCACCGGCAAGTGCTGTCAACCTGGCATCGGGAAACGAGTCGAACAGGCGGGAATTTTCTCCGCTTTGAGTTGGAGCGCGGCACGCGCACCGGCATGTTTGGCGACGGAGCGCGGCCAGGTGAGGACGGAGATCAGGCGCTCGCCATCGTCCAAGGAACGTCGCGGCCGACGAAGCGAAACGAATATGGTCCCGAGGCGCACGCCTCCTTCGGCGACCATCCGTCTACCGGAAACGGTGCACCGTATGGCGAGGTGAACCGTCAAGCCGGTCTCGTTCTTCTTCCTACCTCGCCGCCAAGTCCGACTCATCTCGAGCAGTACCGCACCAAGCAGGCAGCGGTGGCGCCGTACCGGAAGCGGCTCGTGCGCGTGATGGAGCAATGGCTTGAGCATCAGCGCAGCGCCTGGCGCACTAACTTGCCCGCCGGGCGGCTGCGCAAACAGTTAGTGCCGTTTTTCACCGAAGAGCGGCCGCGCCTGTTTTACAAAAAAGGCGAGCCAGCGCGGCGGTTTGATGCAGTGTTCGGGCTGTTAGTTGATTGTTCAGCCTCGATGCATGACAAAATGGAGGAGACGAAAACCGGCCTTATTCTTTGCCACGAGACGCTGAAAACGCTGCGGGTGCCGCACGCCATTGTTGGATTTTGGGAAGATGCGAACGAAGCCACCGCTTCTTGGCAGCCAAACTATATGCAAATGGCCATATCGTTTCGCCAGTCATTGGAGCCATCAAGCGGCCCGTCGATCCTGCAGCTTGAGCCGCACGAAGACAACCGTGACGGATTCGCCATCCGTTGGATGACAGAACAACTCCTCTGCCGTCCGGAAGCACAAAAAGTGCTGCTCGTGTTTTCCGATGGCGAACCGGCCGCATATGGCTACGAACAAAACGGCATCATCGATACACATGAAGCGGTCGTCGAAGCGCGGCGCCGCGGCATTGAGGTCGTCAACCTCTTTTTAGGCCGCGGGGCGGATGACGAACCGACGCGACGAACGATCGAAAACATTTACGGCCGTTTCCGCGTCTTCGTACCACATGTCAGTGAGCTGACGGACCGGCTGCTTCCGCTTTTGAAAACGTGGCTGCAAAAAAGCTTGTGACAAAAAGGATGGGAAACGATGATCAAATTATTTACCGACAGCGATTTAGACGGTATCGGCTGCGGGTTGCTCGCCAAACTGGCGTTTACGGAAGTAAACATTTCGTTTTGCTCCTACCGGAATTTGGATGAACGGGTCGCCCGGTTTCTACAAACTGAAGAAGCGGACAACGCCATGCTGTTTATCACCGACTTGGCCGTCGGCAAGGATGTTGAGCAGCAGCTCGCCGAACGGGCCAAGCGCGGCGGTCATGTGCAAGTCGTCGATCACCACGTGACGGCACTTCATTTCAATGACTACCCGTGGGGGTGGGTTGTGCCGGCCGATGGTGACGGCAAAAAAACGTGTGCGACTTCTCTTTTTTATGAATACCTCGTCCGGGAAGGGAAACTGACGCCAAGCGACTCGCTAGCAACGTTCGTCGAGCTCGTCCGTCAATACGATACATGGGAATGGGAAGAAAACGGAAATGTGCAAGCCAAGCGGCTCAATGATTTGTTTTCGATTTTGGGGCTCGACGGCTTTTGGGAGACGATGAGCGAGCGTCTCGCCTCCGGTGAACCGTTCGCCTTGACCGAAACGGAAGAGCTGCTTTTGGATACGGAAGAAAAGAAAATTCAACGCTACATCCGGCAAAAACAAAAGCAGCTCGTTCAACGCTGGCTCGGTGATTATTGCATTGGCGTTGTGTTTGCCGAGCGGAATCTTTCCGAACTTGGCAACGCCTTATCGAAACGATACCCGCATCTGGATCTCATCGCTATGGTCAATATGGGGACAAAGCATATCGGCTTTCGTACCATTCACGATGACGTCAATGTTGCTGAGTTCGCTAAGCAGTTTGGCGGCGGCGGCCACCCGAAGGCATCGGGCTGCTTTGTGGATGACACGACCTTCCCGCTGTTTGTCATCGAAACGTTCCCGCTTGCACCCGTTTATGGCGATGCGGAACAAAACCAACTGAACAAGCGGGAAGAGGCGGAAGGCGTGTTTTGGACGAATCATCATGGCCAATGGTGGTTAAGCCGTCAGACGGAACGAGGATGGACATGGTATGCCGACGGGGGAGAAGCTCGTACATTCCCCGATGAAGCCACGGGCGAACGCTGGCTGAAGCGGCAGTTTGCCGCAGGGCTTGCTCACGATGCCGCTGTGCTTGAGTTTTTAAGCGCGCGGCTCGGCCGGGATAAAGATGCCATTCAAGCCGACTATCCGGCAGCTGTCAAGCAATACAACCAACAAACCGGCATCGAACGATGATGCCGGTTTTCACACGATTGAACGGGGACGGGGGGACTGCATTCCGTGCAGCGGTTAAAAAACGGCTTTGTCACAGCAACGCGGCACAGAAATGTTAACATAATTGTAACAGTTTTGGTGTTTAGGAAAAACAGTCTTCGATTATAATGGAATTAACTATATAGGGGGTGAAAAAGGTGAAGCAGTATGTCTTTTCCTTCCAGACAGATCAAGGAAAGACGGTCGTGTGGGAAGAGGCGATCTTGGCGTCCGGAATGATGGAAGCCTTTTCAAAAGCCCAACGGCTCCTTATCAAATATAAACAAGAAAAAGGCGTGCCGGTTCGCATTCGGTATAAAGGAGTCCGCTATCGCCATACCGATATTGCATAACGTTGAAAGTTGAAAAAAGAAAGGATGGGAGCATGCCTTTCCTGCGACAATCGACACGCAGCGGCTAACGTGCAGTGTTTTCTTGAGACACTCGGGAACACTGCACGTTTTTATTTGATTTGCACCCGCACGCGATCAGGAAGGTGAGACGGATACGGAAAATGATTGCGGCGAAACACATACTGCTCCGGCACAAGCCATGAACGGCGCAAAAACCAAATCGGCGACTCTTGATTTTCCGGCACGACACTTCTTGTCAACAAATATGGACGAGCTCTCATCATCATGCAACTCCTTTACGAACCGACGTATGCTCGCTATCATGCGTATGCTGCAAAACCGTTCATTCATGCCGGATGGCGTTGTTTTTTTGTTTTCGTCTCACTATCAAAAGATTACTTGTTATTGAGACAAAACCGAATATAACTTCCTATAATTTATATTATGTAAACTTATCAATTTCCCCGAAATCCAGTTTTCGTTTTTCCGCCAAAAGCCGCTGAAATTCCTGTTCAAGCTCTTCGTTTGGCTCAATGCTCAAGCGGCTCAGCACCTCCGCTATTTTCGTCTCGAGTAAAAGCCGCTCGTCTTCTGTCGTATTGCGCGTATCGCGATGTTTTTGCTGCTCATATTGTTTATATGTTCCGTCAAACAGTTGAATTTCTTTATGGCGAATCACCAATATACGTGTAGCGACATTCTCAATGAACCGACGGTCATGGGATACGAAAATGACGGTTCCTTCGTATTCTTGTAATAGCGATTCCAATGCGCTCATCGCTTCAATATCGAGGAAGTTTGTCGGTTCATCTAAAATGAGCGTATTGATATCACTGACGAATAATTTAGCAAGCGCGACTTTTACCCGCTCACCGCCGCTTAAAACTCCTACGGGTTTATAAACATCATCTCGGAAGAAATGCAGCCTTGCCAAGACGGTGCGAATAAGCGTTTCATCTTGTTTCGATGTGGAGCGTACATTCTCCAAAATCGACTGATGAACATCTAAAATATTTAAGTTTTGGCTAAAATACCCCATTTTCACCGCTGGGGAAACTATAATTCCTTCTTCTTGGTCAACGATCTTTTTCACTAAAGTAGTTTTGCCGCTCCCATTCGGGCCGATAATCGCGAGCTTCTCGCCCCCACGTACATGAAAGCTCGCTTTATTCCATAGAACACGTTGGCCGATCACGCCTGCGACCTCTTGCGCTCGAATAATGATTCGATCTTTAAACGTATCCTCGTTAGGCAAGTTCATTTTGATGGGAGCCAGTTCCTTTATTTTTTCCACTTTTTCTAGTTTCTCTAATCTTGTTTCGATGGCTTTGGCTGCTTTTTGCAACTTTTTTTGCTTTTTCGCAAAATACGGCTTCGCCCCGGTGATTTTCGCTTCCGATGGGCTCACCTTCTTTCCGGAAACTTTTGTGGCTCTTTCCGCTTTTCGCTTTTTTAGTTCCAATGCTCTCTCTAGCGCTTGTTTCTTTTTTTCATAATTTTCATAAGCTAACTGTTGCTGTCGGCGTTCCTGTTCTTTTTGTTCCACATAGTCGCTGTAACGCCCTTTATACTCTTTGACCTTCCCTTCATGAACTTCCCAGATGGTGGTGCAAAGCGCATCGAGAAACGCCCGGTCGTGGGATACGAGGATAAACGCTCCCTTCCATTGCTGTAACTGCTTTTCTAGCCATTCGATATGCTCTTGATCTAAATGGGTCGTTGGTTCGTCCGCCAACAAAAGCTCCGGGTCTTTAGTCATCAAATCGCGAATATAGGCTTGTGTCACTTCTCCGCCGCTTTTCGCAGTGTCCATCTGCTTTAACTGTGGCAACAATTCGCATCGAGCATGGCGAACCACTCTTCTCTTTTCTGGGGCAATCATTCCTGCCAATATGTTTAACAATGTCGTCTTGCCGCTGCCATTACGCCCCACTAAGCCGATGCGGTCATTTTTATAAATGGTCAATCGATCGACATCAAGTAATAACCGGTCTTTCACATAATGTTTGATATTGAACGCTTCTAGAAGAATCATATGATCATCCCCATTTTTGATTTTACGGGGACAAAAAAGCCCCCTATCCATTTTCAGAATAGGAGACACAACTATAAAGACTCATATTCACCCGTGGTGCTAGTTGAGTTTTAACACTCAACTAGCCTAAGAACAACAAGCGAGTAAGCCAGTAAAATACCATCCAGTGCCGTTTCAAATCCAGAAACCGAGTTCGCTCGAATCTCGGTGATCCGATACGAATCGACTAAAATCGAAAACACGGTTTCAATCACTTTGCGTTTTCGTTTCATCCACTGTTTCCATGCGTCGGATTGGAGAATTCGCTGATTTTTTCGAACGGGCGTCCAAAAAGCGACTCGATGCTCTTCGTACAGCTTCTTTTGCAGTTTTTGGCTGATATACCCTTTGTCACCTAGGTTATATGGATGTGGAATTTGCGTCATGACGGTTTCAGCGGCCACCCGATCGTGACAAGACGCTTCAGTGACGACATATCCCATCGGAAGCCCTTGGTCGGTGACCTGCAGATGAAGTTTCAACCCATAGAAAGCGATCTTTTTCGAAGCACAATAGCCAATATCCGCAATTCCACGAAACCGTTTGGCGCGATACATTCGGGATGAATGACACAGCTCGATCGGCAAACTGTCCACGACCGCATACGCATGGTGTTGTCCACGCTTGGCCAGCTGGTGCCGCATCCACTTGATCGCAAAGCCAAGCGCTCGGCAGCGACGGTTGTATCGAGAACGTTCAGGGAACAAGTCCTTGGAAAACAAATTCCCGATCACAAACCGGTGCCAAGCCCGTTCGGAAGTGAAGCCTAACAACTTTCCAAGGACATGGACGGCGATGATGACCTCGTCCTTCTGTTTCAACAAATGAAGATTTCGACGTTGAAGATGAATCTGGATACTCGATAGTTGAGCTGATACAAAACACAAAATCGATACATATTGTTTTTGAAGTTTGGCTCGATCTGTTGTAAAATGAAAGTGCTCTTGCATGTGAATTCTCCTTTTAAATGTTTGGTCGCACTTTCATTTTAAGGAGATCCTCATGCAAGGGCTATTTTTATGCTTGTCTGATTTTATCTAGCACCACGGGTTCATATTCATTCACTATCCCATCCCTTTATTCCCCCGTATTGCTGTTACAGACCACTTAATCGATTTCTTTCAATTTTCCTCTTTTAGCGGGTAACAACAGGTACTGGGCCAATACATATACGGGAAAAAAGAGAAGAATAAGCTCATTAAAAAACGCTGTGTCAGCCCTTTATTTAAACAAGCGGTCATGGCCAATCGTTATACATTCACTCCACATGCAAATATTGTTTTAAATCTCTTTATTTCCTCCCATAATGTATACGTTCTCGCTCTCGGTTAAATTCTTCATGCAATTTCCCTTGTTCGTATTCCATCAAATAATTTAATGTCTGCTCAATGGCTGCTATTTTCATTGTTATTAATATATCCGAAGAAGTATCATCGTCATCTAATAATGTTCTCTTGTATTTCTCTAGTTCCAAAAGGCGCTCCATTATTTCTTTAAATCCTCTAATGGTCTTTTCATCCTTGTAAATAAAATCACGTTCGAAATCAATATCCTCTAATTCCTGTTTATATTTGTTAATCGTGTTATCACGCATTTGTCTTGCAAAATCAGCTTTCCTTTGAACCGGACCAAAACGAAATTTATTTCTCCATGATAAAAATGTACTTTTAGGCACGCCTAACTCGCTTGCTCCTTCCCAAGGAACAACATCTCTAATCACGCAAAGTTCATACATAATCTCTTTCAACGGCTTACCGTACTTTTTTTCTACAATTTCTTGATAATCTTTATTTGTCATCATTGGAATCACATCCTTATTGTGAGTTTTTCGCTAAATGTAAAAACGCTATTTCAGGAGCTAGCAGGTGCCAAGCACAGTCCCTTCCTACTCATCTTTTACCCTTTTATGAACTTCTTCTTCCGTTAGGTCAAATATATTGCAATATCGGCAATGCTCATTCCTTTTGCAATCTTTTTTTCGCATTTTTCAATTCGATTCGTTCACTTTCAGTATAACCCTTTTTGCTTAACAGCGCAGCGGCGATCGAGTTGTCAATGCGAATATACCATCACACAAACGGCAATGCCCTTTCATACTGCGAACGCGGATGAATCAGCCCGCGGTTATGGAAAGTAGAGCTCAAATCGGCGTAATGAATCGTTATCGGCAAACGTGTCTTCAACATGGAATGAATATGCATAAACGATAGCTTATATACATCAGAAACAATCTCATGAACCGACAGACTATTCGTTTTTTGAACAATTTTTACAAGTTGAGCCATGCCTACAGACTCTCTCGGATCTGTCGCACATAAATACGCCGTGTTTCCTTTTGAATAGTATATTCCTTGCTTTGTCACCCATTTTTTATTTGAATAAATAGCCATTCTTCTTCGCGGTTTTTTTATGATTTCTACAAAATCAAAAGGAATTTGAAATGATCGCAAATAAGCTTGCAAAAAATCTAGATCCTCCCGACAAATACCATCGCGGTGAAAAGTAATATGCCGCGGCTTTGCTCCATAGGTTTGTTCGTAGCTGTATATGCTTTCATTCACAATCTCTTCCATTGTGGAATTAGCGATTATTTCCCCTGCTTCCGCCGTGGCAACTAATTTCTGTTTAATGATTTTTCCATCGCGTCCAATCACCTGAATGATCCCAGAGGCGTGCTTTCCGTACTCATGGCTGACATCCAAGCCAATGAAGCAATCTGAATGCATCGGGCTGGCCAAGATCCAAGGCTGAACTCCTGCCTTGGCATAAATCCCTAGCAAAATATTATAGTAGTGAAAGATATTATTTTCCGTAACTAAAGAAGAAGTGAATCCAACAAATTGCGTCATTAAGTCTTCTTTTCCGCCAAATTCTTTTTTAATCGTAACGTAGGCGCGATCAATATTTTCTTCTGTTCCAATAACCACGACGACCGTTCCGCGGAACTGGTCAGTAATGGATTTCAAATGATACGACAGGTTATCTTGTTTCAAAAAGTCTTTAGGCAATTGACCGTATAGTTGACGCGGCTGATCAGAAACATTAAGCTTTACTCCAAGTGCTTCAGACATTGATTCTAGCTTTTTTACAAAACACCCTACTTCTTTTCGCTTTTGTGGGTCATAGTTCAGCTGTGGATCGACGAAATAGCTGACGGTTACATTGCTCGGTTCATACACTCCCGACTGCTTAAGCCCCCTATAAATCTCATTTGTTTTATATCCTTGTCCAAACTCCATTATCGGGGAATCAAGCTCATTAACATCATAGCCTAGGTTAACCGCCCGTACATTTTCTTTTTGGAACGTCAACACTTGCTGTTGACTAAGCAAGCGGAACGCTTCTGTATAAAGCTTAAACATTTTTTCATGCGGTGACAGCTTAATCAGGCGATTCACTTTCTTCGTCATCGATGGCGGCAATTGCTCGTATGAACAAGTTAATTTTAGCAAATGGGGCAAATATGGAAGAAGATGACCGTCTCTGTTTTTTACATGTACGACCGGTGTTTTTTCATGAACCCCTTTTAGCTTCCACAGTTCATTTTTTTCTAAGTAATAATCAATGACACTTTGTTGTAAAAACGGACTTTTTTGCCCGGCTGTATAGTCAGCCATCCCTACAAAAGTGTAATAGTATGCTCGTCTATTAAATGGATCGACAACCTCCATTCCTTCTTTAAGAATCGATGGATCATTATTGATCACATCTTGCAATGTTTTTCGATATTCAAAACGGTGCTGATAATCAAAACCAACGAAAATATCTCCATTTTCTTCGACTGAAAAGGAAATATAGATCGCCGGATGAACGCTAATTTCGCCGACATGCATAGACTGTCCATTGGCTAAACGGAATAAGTCGTTATCCATCTTATAGCTGCTCTTACAACGATTCTCTAATTCTTTCTTTAATAATCTTTCCAAAATTGTTCTTTCCATAGGCAAAGAACATTGAATGGGCCGATATTCGTGCTGAATATAACGATGATCTCTCCAATGACAAATCTCTTCAAACGACGCTATATACTGTCCATGCGCCGTCACCGTTATGTACGAATTTAGCTTTCTCAGTTCATAAGCAATCGAGTGGGCATAAGAATATTTTTCGTGCGGATTAGATAAAGGAATCGTATAAAGATGAATGGCAATATCAGACGCTTTTTCATTCGCCTTACATTCAGAAAAATAATAGTGGTTCACAATTTCACCGCCTTTCCAAATTGATCCATCGTCTATTATATCATCATCCTTCGGAATTATAGTAAGAATAGAACAATTCGAAATAAAAATCTGAATTAAGCATCATGTATGAATCCAAAAGGAACCCGACAAATCGTGTTGTATGCGATTATATAGCTATAATGACTGATTATTATGCTAAGCAACTTTATATAAACCGTATTTTACCTAGTTTCACTCTTACTGTCTTATATATCCCAATAACAATCTTCGCTGATTGATAAATCCGTTAAATGATTAGTCCATTTAACACCCGTTACTGTAGATGAGCAATTTTCATAACAATAATTACCATGTAAAAAGAGACAAATAGGGTACCCCTTATGCCACATGGAGCTGTTTTTTGACAACATCAATGGGAATATTTTGTTTTGCTGCACAATAAATGAACTCCACGAGGTGATGTCCTTTTCGCTTGCGCAGGAGATCGAGCCCATCCGAAACATCGCGGTTCGACTCGAATAGGCTGTACACATAAGAGAGTTGCACCAAAATCCAATACCGTTTCATCGCTCGAACCTGACGAACACGGCACCCATCGAGTTTCAGCTGGTCTTTCGCTTGATGAAAAAAGCATTCGATCGACCAACGCTGGGCATAGCAGCGCAAGATCTCTTCATCGCTTAGCTCCCGGTCGGTGCTCAAGATGCAGTGAAGATGTTCGGGTGTCATCGGTTGATCGGCTTTCCAAGCGAGCAGCACCACCGCATGGTCGAGGCCGTTGAGCGCTCCTTCGCAACGATAGACGCGATAGCGCTCTTCTCCCACCGTGACGAGGTGAGTGTCGTCTGGTTCGATAGAGCGGGCCAACTGCTTCGCTTGGACGGCGATGCCGTTCGGATCAAGAATCCGGTTCGTCTTGAGCATCGCGATGACGTGAAATCCTTTTTTCAGACAGGCTTCCACGAGTGCTTTCGATGGATGCCATGAATCCATCAGCACATAAACGGGACGGCGTACATCCAACGAAGAAAGCATCTCAATCGCGAGTTCCCCTTTGCTTTTCCCCGCCGTCTTGTCGTAGAGACGAAAGGCAAAGGGAAACGCCTGGGTCATCGTATGAACCATGAGCCAAACAAGAGAATGTCCCCAAATCGATTTTTTCTCTGAGTGAGAATAATGCCAATCACATCCCTGAATAGCGTGTGTTGCCCGTGACGAAGGCTTGGTTTTTTGGCAAATCGTATCATCGATCGAAACAAACAAGGGGTGATTCTCCTGTTTGGCGATGCGTTCGACACGACGAAGGATCCACTGCTGGAGTTTGCGAAGCAGCGTTTCTTCCTCCCAAGGACTTTTCGTGAAAAAATGGCTCAGTGTCGTGCGATGGTTCGGATGAAAGCTCCCATGATGAAGATCGGTCAACGTTCCCGAAAAGCCTTTTGTGATCATCGCATCGACGATATGAACGAGATGCTTCATCACAGGTTTTGAAAAATAAAGCGCCAACCCCAGCGTCGTGAAAAACTTGTGAATTCCTTGATGATGTGCGAATCTATTCATGAGACATGAACCTCCTTGTGTGAATGGTTGGTTGGCACATCTATTCTAACCAAGGAATCGGGTTCATGTCTCCTTTTTTGTTTGGATGTAAATTTATGTTAGCGAATTTGCTCATCTACAGACCCGTTATTATACTGTCAGTAAAATCAAAAGCGTTCTCGATTTCTTCAATGTTACTTGCAATAATCAACGAAACCGCCTTCTTCCAGAAATAAAAACTTTGTGCATTTGAGAAATATTCTTTTTCCTCTGAAGACAGATTTGGTGATTGATAAAGGAAGATCATGATAGCAGCACATCTTAGAAGAAAATGGTCATGAACCATGTTAATGTAGTCAATTTTTTGCTGCCATTTTAACACGTTGTAAAGATGACTGCTAGCAATAAACAAAGCAATTCGTAAATACGAAAAGGTCCCTCTCCTAACTCACATTTCGCACCCTCTCGACCAAAATCGGGAGGATTTTTTCATCCCGATGTCGAATAGGTCCTTGACACACAAGGAATGCAAAGGAGTTTTTCCATCATGGACGTTCGAATTCGGGCGATTTATGAAAGTTCCTATTTGAATATAATAAGTACCATTTTCAAAGATCTTGGCCTCCCTCAGCTGATGGACCGGCTGGTTCCGGTGGATCCTCAATGCCAAACCCGAGCCAGTGATGTGGTCGGGCTGCTTCTCTTGGATATCTTGAGCGGCCGGCAAGCCCTCGTTCATTTGGAACGGTGGGCGCATGACATCGACTTGCCCAAGCTGATCCGGCCAGGATTGGATCCGTCTTGGTTCAACGACGATGCCATTGCTCGCCATTTGGACCGGCTGTATGAGGCCAATATCCATCAAGTCCTGTCGTCTTGCCTCGTGCAAATTGACAAGAAAGAAAGCCTCCCTCTCCGTGTCTTTCACGCGGATACGACAGGCAAGACCGTTTACGGCGCGTACGAGTCCCCTTCGTCAGAGGGGGTGGCGATTACGTATGGCTACAATCGGCATCATCGCTGGCAAAAACAGATTGGTTTTGGGCTGATCGGCAATGAAGACGGCATTCCGTTTTACGGCGATGTGCACGACGGCAACATGCCTGACAAAACGTGGAATCCCGAGGTGCTGTCCCGTGTCCATGAACAGCTCAAACAAGCCAAGATCGAAGACGAATGGATGTATGTGGCGGATTCCGCCGCGATGACGAAAGACACCTTGGCGCAGACGAAAGCCGCCAATGCCTTTTTGATCACCAGAGGCCCTTCATCGCTCCGAATCGTCAAAGCCGCTCTGGCGGAAGCGGATGTCCAACCCGATCCAGCGTGGAGCGACTCCTTTTCGTTGGCCGAGAAAAACGGCGCCGTGTATCAGGTATGGGAAACGGTGGGAACGTATGAAGGCCACCCCGTTCGGCTGATCGTCGTCGAATCGAGCGCGCTCGACCAGCGCAAAGGAAAAACACTCGAAAAAGAGCGGGTCAAAGAAGCGGAGCTTCTTCGAGAGGAACAAGTCCGTTGGGAGCGCCACCCCTTCTCCTGCCGCGAAGACGCCGAACAAGCCTTGGCGTCCCTCAAGGCGTTCCTTCGCCCCCGGTTTCATCGGGTGGAGGCCGCGGTCGAAGAGATCGTGCGCCCGAAAAAACGGCGCGGCCGGCCGAAAAAAGGGGTGGAACCCGAGGTGGAGACGCTGTATCTTTTGCGCCTGGACGTCGAATTCGACCAACAGGCATGGGAACAGGCAAGACGGAAAGCGTCCCGGTTTGTCCTCGTCACGACCGTTCCGAAGGAATGGAAAGGCCAAACGATGGATGCTCGAGAAATCTTGAAGTTGTATAAAGGGCAAATCTCGGTGGAAATGAACTTCTCCTTTCTCAAAGATCCGTTCTTCACTGACGAGATTTACGTCAAAAAGCCAGAACGGGTGGCGGTGTTGGGCTATTTATTTCTCTTGGCCTTGGCGATTTACCGTGTCTTTCAGCGCCGCGTGCGTCCGTTCATCACACCGGAACGCCCGTTAAAGGGCGCCGGAGGCCGCAAGCTGACCCGGCCGACCGGGCAAGCGATTTTTCAGTTGTTTGAGTATGTGAAAGTCGTCCTCCTCAAGCTGCCGGATGGACGCATCCAACGCGCGCTAGGAAAACCGCTCACCTACGAGCAGCGAAGGATTCTGCAAGGGTTGGGAATGGATGAGAGCATTTACGTGTAACGTCATACGGAACGACTAGCGATGGTAAAAAAAGGATTTCCATCGCTAGTCGTGTTGGTCAAAAAGTTATTCTAAAAAACTAAATAAAAAATCCTTTGTTTCTACCTTGTTAGGGTGCGAAATGTGAGTCCTAAAATAAAAAGAGCGACACGATGCCGCTCCTCTTCTTGGTTTGTCATCCATATGAACAACAGCGTTTATTCATAATTTGAAAAAACCCGTGGTGCTAGATAAACTCAAACAAGCATAAAAATAGCCCTTGCATGAGGATCTCCTTAAAATGAAAGTGCGATCAAACATTGAAAAGGAGAATCCCTATGCAAGAGCACTTTCCTTTTACTACAGATCGAGCCAAGATTCAAAAGCAATATGCCGCCATTTTCTGTTTTGTCTCTGCCCAACTGTCATCGATTCAGATGCACCTGCAGCGCCGCAACCGCCATTTGGTCAAACAGGAAGACGCCGTGGTCATCGCGATTCATATTTTAGGAAAGTTGCTCGGTTTTACATCCGAACGGGCATGGCATCGCTTTGTCACGGGAAATTTGTTCACAAACGGCTCGTTTCTCGAACGTTCCCGGTACAACCGCCGTTGTCGGGCGCTGCGCTTCGCCATCAAATGGATCCGCCGTCGTGAGCAAAACGCGGCCAACATCATGCCTATGCCGTCGTCGACAGCTTGCCGCTCTCGTTGTGCCATACCGCAAGAATGCATCGCGTCAAACGGTTTCAAGAGATCGCCGACATCAGGTATTGTGCTTCGAAAAAGCAATGGTACTACGGGTTTAAGCTGCACCTTCAAGTTACAGATCAAGGTCTGCCGATGGGATATGTGGTGACGGAAGCATCTTGTCATGATCGAATCGCAGCCGAAAGCGTCATGACCCAAATTCCTCATCCCTATAACTTCGGAGACAAAGGGTTTATTAGCCATGACTTGCAAAAAAGGCTGTACGAAGAATACCAAATGGCGCTTTGGACTCCGTCTCGAAAAAACCAGAAACATCGTCCGCCTGAGACATGGGAGCAGTGGATCAAACAAAAACGCAAAGTGATCGAGACGGTGTTCTCGGTTCTGGTTGACCACTATCGTATCACTGAGATCCGAGCCAATTCGATCATCGGATTTGAAGTGGCGTTAGACGGTATATTGCTAGCCTATTCTCTAGTTACACTTGGGCTAGTTGAGCGCTAAAGCTCAACTAGCACCACGGGTATTATGTTAACTTAAAATAAAGAGAAAAGGAAAGCCACTACCTCCACTCCCTCTGCGACTCGCCGCAACCGCAGCAGAAAACTATATGTAATTCAATATTTCACGCGGCGCAAAGTCGTCGATTTTCTGCAATTCGTCTTTGCTCCACCATTTGAGCCCTTTCAGTGTATCTTTTTCGTTTCTTGTCATCTGTTCAGTAGACAATGCGGTATCGGATTGGATCGTGATTTGATAATAAATCTCCCGGCTAATAAAAGAACCATGTTTTCCTTCAATCCATACATCCAGTTGGAATATGGGCTCGTCGAGAACATCAACCACTATGCCTAGCTCTTCGTATAATTCTCTTTTTAGGGCTTCGACCGGGGTCTCGTTTTCTTCTATACCCCCTCCTGGAGTAACCCATAACACTTTATTTCCTGCCACGTCCCGAAATTCAAATTTCTGAAGAAGAATTTCGTTTCGCTCATTGATGATCACTGCTCTAGCACATTTGCGTATCCTCATTGGGAAAACTCCTTCTTTTCTTTGTTTTGTCAAAGATTCATATTTAAACTAAGAGAATCATAAAATAGAATAATTCCTGCCCCGCCCTTCAATCTGATCCTTGTATCCGATCAGTGTGTTCTTCATGGTATTCGGATAGCCTGCCTTGAGTCTAAGCTCTTTTAGAGGCATCGCTGGATTCTCAACCATGATCTTTTGAATTCGTATTATTTCTTGTGAATCATATGCTGCTTTATAAGCCATAAAAGGTGAGACATAGTCGCTGATATTGACAAAGGTGAGTTCTTCGTGTCCCGTCCATTTATATAGTTTGATTTGCTGTTGAAACTTCATTAAGTTATTTCCTTCAATAAGAAACCGGTATATTAAATCACTTTTTATCTTGGCAGTATTGGACGATTCAAGATAATTTTGTTCCAACAAAAATATAACCATCCCCATAAATGTATCCACTATTTGCAAAGGTATTGATTTAACAGAGTTTTGAGAAAGGACATTAACAACGCGGTAATTTTTATTGCGATAAGCCGAATGTGCATTCATCTGTTCAATGATTTTCGTTTCAAGAAAAAGCTTATCATACTCATCATTCTGGTCTACCTTAATCTTCACCTTAATCGTTCCAGATTCTTGACTTGATAAATCCCGAGTCATTCCATAAAATAATCTTTCCGGTATTTTGATATAGAATAAGTTTCTTAGTTCAGTCGCCGTTAATCCGATTTTCTGTGCCGCATACAAAGCATCCCTATTATTAACGGTTAAAATATTAATCTGTACATTCTCATTAATAACCGTATGAAGAGTTTGAAAATATTTCTTGACAAGGTTGTCTTTCGTATACTCTCGAAAATGAAGTTCACTAAAAGAATTACACTGTTTAAAGATGTTTCGAACTTGCTTAACAACCCTTGCCATTGCGGCATCGGTTCCTCCGTAAGCTCCATAGTAAGAATAGTCAGCGTTAAACTGGTCGAGCTTATTGCTCTCATCAAAATAGATTAAGTATTGCATATTTAAAGTAAACTCCTTTACTTTCCATACATAAATTCATTTTGTGTTGACGAAAACACGTTTATACCTTACAATCATAAAAAGAAGGTGTTATTTTCCCCGCCACCGTTGGGCAGGGCTGATAACATCTCAACGTGCGGCAGGATAGCTTTTCCCCGCCACCGTTGGGCAGGGCTGAGCTATCTTTTTATTTTGACGTGAACATTTGTCCTGTCCCTTTCCCTATATTTATTATTTGACCTTGATTTGATTCTGCCGCAATCATACTGAAAAACACATAATTTGTCAATAAAATACATACTATTCTCAATGATTCTTCGAAGGATCTTCCCTCTCTGCAAATTTCTGAAACATAAAAACAGGTCATCAAGCATTCCAGTTTTCTTTCAGCAGACCGTTCTTTTTGCCCCACAACAAGTCTAAAAAGAATCACTGGATAAAAAAGCAGCTTGCCCCAAACGGGCAAGCTGCTTTTTTCGCCGGTCAAATGGTGACCGACTCTTTGGCTTGTTTCAAATGAATGTCAAAGCGGTCGGCGTTCATCACTTTCACCCATGCGTTGATAAAGTCGCGGACGAATTTCTCTTGGTTGTCGTCTTGGGCGTAAAGTTCCGCGTACGAACGAAGGATCGAGTTGGCGCCGAAAATGAGGTCGACCCGGGTGGCCGTCCACCGCACTTCGCCTGTTTGCCGGTCGCGGATTTCATAAATGCCGCCTTCGGTCGGCACCCATTCGTAGTTCATGTCAACCAAGTTGACAAAGAAGTCATTCGTCAGCACCCCGATGCGGTCGGTAAAGACGCCGTGCGGCAGATCGCGATAGTTCGCGCCCAACACCCGCAAACCGCCGATGAGAACGGTCATCTCGGGTGCGGTCAATCCGAGCAGCTGGGCTTTGTCAACAAGCAGCTCTTCCGGCGGAACGCTGTACGCTTGTTTTTGATAGTTGCGGAAGCCGTCGGCGAACGGCTCGAGCACTGCGAAGCTGTCGACATCGGTTTGTTCTTGCGTCGCATCGCCCCGCCCCGGGATAAACGGCACTTTGACATCAAACCCGGCGTCGCGGGCCGCTTTTTCGACCGCGGCGCTGCCGCCTAGCACGATGAGGTCGGCGATGCTGACGTTTTTCGGCAGTTCGCGCTGGATGTCTTCATACACGGCCAATACTTTGGCAAGCCGCTCCGGTTCGTTCACTTCCCAGTCTTTTTGCGGGGCAAGGCGGATGCGGGCGCCGTTGGCTCCGCCGCGCTTATCGGAGTTGCGGAACGTGCTGGCTGCCGCCCATGCCGTCTTGACGAGTTCGCTGACGGTCAGGCCCGAGTTCAAAATTTTCGCTTTGATTTCCTCGATTTCCGCATCGGTCAATTCATAGTCGACCGTCGGAATCGGGTCTTGCCAGATGAAATCTTCTTTCGGCACTTCCGGACCTAAGTATCTCGTTTTCGGCCCCATATCGCGATGGGTCAGCTTGAACCAGGCGCGGGCGAATGCATCGGCGAATTCATCCGGGTTTTCATGGAAGCGGCGGGCGATTTTTTCGAATTCCGGATCAAAGCGAAGCGCCAAGTCGGTCGTCATCATCATCGTCGGGACTTTTTTCGACGGATCTTCCACATCCGGTGCGAGATCTTTTTCATCCGGATCAACCGCCATCCATTGCCATGCTCCGGCTGGGCTTTTCGTCAGCCACCAGTCATAGCCAAACAGCATGTCGAAATACGACATATCCCATTGGGTCGGTGTTGGCGTCCACGCGCCTTCAATGCCGCTCGTGATCGTGTCGCGGCCTTTTCCTTTTCCGTATGAGCTGATCCAACCGAGCCCTTGCGCTTCAATCGGGGCGGCTTCCGGTTCCGGGCCGACGTGCGAGGCCGGACCTGCGCCGTGCGCTTTGCCGAACGTGTGGCCGCCGGCGATCAAGGCGACGGTTTCTTCGTCGGTCATTCCCATGCGGCGGAATGTTTCGCGGATGTCACGGGCTGCTGCTTTCGGATCCGGCTTGCCGTCAGGGCCTTCCGGGTTGACGTAAATGAGCCCCATCTGCACAGCGGCGAGCGGATTTTCAAGTTCGCGATCCCCGCTGTAGCGTTCAGAAGCGAGCCATTCTTTTTCCGCACCCCAGTAAATGTCTTCTTCCGGATGCCATACATCTTCCCGGCCGCCGCCAAAGCCGACCGTTTTGCCGCCCATCGATTCGATCGCGACATTGCCGGCGAGCACCATCAGGTCAGCCCAGGAAATTTTGTTCCCGTATTTTTTCTTGATCGGCCAAAGCAACCGGCGCGCTTTGTCCAAGTTGGCGTTATCCGGCCAGCTGTTTAACGGCGCAAAGCGCTGCGTGCCGGTCGAAGCGCCGCCGCGGCCGTCACCGATGCGGTACGTTCCCGCCGAATGCCACGCCATACGGATGAACAGCGGTCCGTAGTGGCCATAATCAGCCGGCCACCAGTCTTGGCTTTCCGTCATCAGTTTGCGCAAGTCTTCTTTTAACGCCCAGTAGTCGAGCTTTTGAAACTCCTCAGCGTAGTTGAATTCTTCATCATGAGGATTCGTTTTCCGGTCGTGTTGGTGGAGAATGCTTACATTCAATTGATTCGGCCACCAGTCTTTGTTCGTCGTCCGATTCGAAGATTGATTCGTGATGCTTCCATGAAACGGACATTGAGCTGCGTTGGGACGATTTTGATTTTCCATCACTCTTCCCCTTCCCTTGGAAAGTTTGAATCATTAATTTTAATTGATAATGATTCCTATATTAAAATTATAATAAATTAATATTTAATAGTAAAGTATAAAGATTATATTTTAATAATCATCCTTCTCTTTGAAGAAAACCCCCAGATGCCTCAGGAATCTCTCCCTTTCCTCCCGATAGACAATGGGCAGGGGGCGCTTGTCTGCAGCTTCTCTAACAAACCGCATGCCAGACGACCGTTATCCGAACTTTGCAGCCATTTTATAAATACTTCTCCCATTCCTTGAATATGACAAGGTTCTCTCTGTCGATGTTCCCTTTGTATCTATAACCTTAAAAAAGAATCGTCGAATCATCTGGGGCATGATAAAATGTCTTTTAAGAAAAACGAATGTGATGTTGGTTATGGAGACCGGCAGGCATGTGTGGGAGGGAAAACATGAACGTTTTCTGGATTGGAGGGCTGTTTTGGCTATCCATTGGCGCCGCGCTTGTCTTTTTGATAAGAGGGGTGATGAGACAGCAGTTCCTCTCATTTTTGCTCTGTGCGTTGTTGTTGCTGCCATCGGCCTATTACTTCAGTGGGGCGGAAAATGCATATCGGTGGATCATGCTTTCTCCCCTCGTCCCTCTATTGGCGGCGGGATGGTTAAGCATGAAAAAGCGATGACGAGCGTCTGCCGCTCTCATCGCTTTCATTGTTTTCCAGCATGCAAAGAACACTTATTTCAACGAAAAACTCGTCCCATCGATCCATTCGATTTCGTCATAGCGCTTCAGAACGCGAACGAGTTGAAAGAGTGCTTCATCTTTTTGCCCGGCCTCGATCATGCAGTCGAGCTGTTGGATGGTGCCTTTGATTTCATGCAAAAAGCGAATAAAGGCTGACCGATTATGCAGCGGTGAATGGATGGCGTCATCAGGCTATGAAGGAAAATACAGCTCCACCGCCCGCCGAAAGCGGGGATGTTCCAGCCGGTAGTACCGGGAGAACGATTTCAACACATGGTGATCGGGATAGTCCGCTAGCGGGATGGAAAGGCGGACTTGCCCGCTTTTGAAAAAGGTTAACGCCCGATCCGACCGTTCCATATAGTCAAAGAAAAACCCGTCGCGCGCGACCAATTCATCGCCTTCATAGAAGTTGACCACCACTTGGCGATTCGTATACTGCGTGAACAAAGCGAGCACTTCACTCATGTTTTTCGCTCCTTCCGGTGTCAAAGAGGCCAAAATAAGTGAATGAGAAACAAACAGGCAAACACCATCGCCGACAACAGATGAAATTTCCGCCGAAATCCGGACGCTTTTCGATGGCGGAGAACGCCGGCCGCCAAGGTGATGGCCAACAGCCCGAGGCTCGCATAGCCGGTCACCATTTTTCCGTGGCCAACGCCAAGAACCGCCCCGAGTTTCCACATCATGATCCCGCCGTGAAGCACGATCAAGCCCGTTCCGGCTACAGCCAGCGGAATATGGGCTTTCATCATTTTTCTTGACATCCGCGCCAAGGCAACTTTCACGTTCCGGACTTTCGCTTTACGGATGACGAGAAAAATGAAGTACATATTGACATTGACCCAAAACAACAGTATCGCTGCTTGCGCCAGCCATTTTCCGGCAAACACGGCCGCTGAATCGCTCGGGCGAAACAGCCATATATACAGCGCAGAACCGGCCACCAACAACGCATTGATAATGATCCAAACGTAGTGTGCCATACATCCTCCATCATCGTGTCGTTTGCCATCATTGTAGCCAAAAACGCACCGTCCTGGAGTGAGCATCGTCACATTGCAGACGATAGAACGGGCAGGGGCTTTTTTGCACTCGAGGGTGTCTTTTTCCTTCCGGTAGGGCAAAAAAACGGATGATGCTCTGCCGGGCCATGATACAAGCTCTTTGACAACGCATGCCATAGAATAAAGGACAGTCCATTCAAGTAGAAAGGAGATGGCCATCCGTTGAATGTGGGAGGGAAACATCTAATTCTCGATGCCTTTGAATGCGATTCCACCCTTTTGAACAACCAGGACTATTTGGAACAGCTGCTGACAATGGCCGCGCAAAACGCCGGCATGGAAGTGGTATATTCGTATTTCCATCCATTTCATCCGCAAGGTGTGACGGGCATGATCGTGCTAGCCACGTCGCATCTGTCGATTCATACGTGGCCGGAGGAACGCTATGCTTCGTTGGATTTTTATACGTGCGGGGAACATGATCCGCTTAGCCAGGTGGATGTGTTATTAAAAGGCCTTCAGGCAAAACGGGCGGTCGTTTATTCAGTTTCCCGCGGGACAACGTCCCCTCAGCTCGTTATGAGCCAAGGGATGGAATCGTTTGGGTCGCCAAAGCCGGACGAGCGCCACGGCGGCGATGAGGCCGTCCGCGGCGACAAGTGGGATCAGATCGGGCGGCAGGCGCTTTTGCGTGGAAAACATAAACTGCTTTGGGACGAAAAAAGTGCCTTCCAACACTTGCAAATGATTGAAGCGAAAGATGTACGCATGTATTTAGACGGGCAGTTGCAGTTTAGCTCATTGGATGAGCACATTTATCACGAGGCGCTTGTTCACCCGGCTTTCACGTTTGTCCCCACCCCGAGCCGCGTGCTTATTTTAGGCGGCGGGGATGGCTTGGCGCTGCGGGAAGTGCTGAAATACCCAAGCGTTAAGCATGTCGATCTGGTTGACTTAGATCCTGCAGTATTGCAGGCTGCGAAAAAAAGCAAAAAATTAGCCGCATTGAACGACTCTTCGTTATCCGACTCCCGGGTTGCCGTCCATCCTCAAGATGCGGTTGATTTTCTTGCCGCCAACCGCACCCTTTATCCACTCATCATCGTCGACTTTCCCGACCCGACCGATGAGACGACTAGCAGTCTATATACAACCGAATTTTACACTCTCTTAAAACGTTGTCTTGCCGATGACGGTGTGTTTGTCTGCCAATCTGCTTCCCTTGATGATACGCCCATCGTTTTCTGGAGCATCGGAAAAACGATCGAAAGCGCTGGATTTCACACACTAAGCTACCATACCATCGTTCCGTCTTTTGGGGATTGGGGATTTCATATCGGAGCCAAAACCGCTCTTTCATGGGAAGGACGGCAGGCGCAAATTCCGTGCCGCACGCTGCCGAATCCTTTACGTGACTTGTCTCGCTTTCCTTCAACCATTTTAGCGAAGAAACCGCTGGCGATTGTGAATTCCAAACAACATACTGTTTTGCACCATCTGTTCAAACAGGAGAACGTGTACTGGTAACTCATGTTGCCCGCCGCTTCCTTCACATATTTGATAGACAACCTATTCTTCACCAAAAAGTTGGCCATCCTTTTTGTTTGGCCAACTTTTTTGATTAGGGAAAGACGGGCGGCGGGCGCGAGCTAGGCATAGGTGGCCTGCTCATAGCGAACAAACGTGGATTTTGGCGAATTTGAGCGAATGGCGTAGTACAAGTCTTCTCTCAGGCACATATAGATGCAGTACAAATGAATACTATAGACAGTTCACCCATACCGCTTCAACGAAGAAAATGCAAGAAAGGAGGCTTGTCATCATCGATATCCTGATCGTGCTTACGTTTTTCTTTACACTCCTGCTCATCTATTGGCGCCCGAAAGGAATGCATGAAGCCATCCCGGCCGCGGTCGGTGCGGTGATCACTCTTGTGAGCGGAGCAGTCAGTTTTTCCAATCTCATCAACATTAGCACCAAAGTAGGCGGCGCAGCGGTCACCATCATCTCCACGTTTATCATGGCGCTTGTGCTCGAGAGCATCGGCTTTTTTCACTGGATCGCCGCCATGTTGGCTGAACGGGCCAACGGCTCCGGTGTTCGGCTGTTTTGGTACACCAATGCGCTTTGCTTTCTCATGACGCTGTTTTTCAACAACGACGGCAGCATCATCATCACAACCCCGATTTTGCTGCTGCTCTTAAAGAGCTTTCAACTCAAAAAGCGAGAACAGTTTCCGTACTTGGTGAGCGGCGCGCTCATCGCCACCGCCTCAAGCGCGCCGATCGGTGTGAGCAACATGGTGAACTTAATTTCGTTAAAGATTATTGATATGAGCCTGTACGCGCAAACAGCGATGATGTTCATCCCTGCTACGCTTGGGCTGCTCTTTTTGACCGGCATGTTGTTTGCCGTTTTTTACAAAGATCTTCCTAGAACACTTCCCCCGCTATCCGTCCCCATCACCCCGCGCTCGTTTTACCAACATCCCCTCCGCGATTCCGCTGGCTATGACGATTTGAACATATCGAAACAAAGGATGAAGGCGATTCTTCTCTTTGTATTGGCAATGCGGGCTAGTTTGTTTGTCGCTTCCTACGTTCATATCCCGGTCGAATGGGTGGCTCTGGTGGGGTCGGGCTTGCTGCTAGGATGGCGGTGGTACACGTTTAAGACGAGGCCATTTGACGTGTTGCGGAAAGCGCCGTGGCACATCCTTGTCTTTGCCTTTGGAATGTATATTATTGTATACGGGTTAAACGGGGCCGGCTTGGGACATTACTTCGTGCAACAATTGCAGCCTTATGTGTCCAATCTGTTTCACGCCATTTTCGTCATGGGAAGCATGATGTCTGTTTTGTCCAATGTATTTAACAACCACCCTGCGCTCATGATCGGAACGTTGACATTGGCCGAAATGCATACCGACCCGCTCGTGCTGAAAGCGGCGTATTTGGCGATGATTATCGGGAGCGATATCGGCGCGCTGCTGTTGCCGACCGGGACGCTCGCAACGTTGCTTTGGCTCCATATCTTACAAAAATACCGCTATCCGCTTCCTTGGTCCGCTTATACGAAAATCTCACTTCTGGTCATTCCGCCGACGGTGTTGTTCACCCTTGCCATGCTGTATAGTTGGATTTTCTTTTTATCATCTGTGAACCTTCTATAAAAATCCCTCCTCGCACGGTGACGAAGGAGGGATTTTTCGTGAACTTTTCGGCATGCATCCATACATGGCATCCATCGTACCCAAAACGATTCCGTCATCCTACGACGGAAAATGCACGGTTTTTAAATGAATCACTTTCCAGTAAACCGATTCCCCACCTGCGGTCACTAGATGAACGATATTGTTTTGCACTTCCTTTAACAACCCGATTTTCAGCGGGTGATCGCCCAAGTCGAAAATGGCCAAGTGGCCTTCCATTTTTTTGAGCTGCTCCTCAAGCGACCGCTGCAAGGAAAGAGGAGTCGGCTGCACGGGCAGCGCATCGTTCCCTAATGTGTACGGTGTAATGGTTGTCTGGTAAGGGGTCAGCCATTTTAAATGATTGAGTGAAATGAGCATCGTTTTGTAGACTGGGGAGTAAAAGGTGAAGTAATCGTTCAGTACGTTGGTAATGTAACCGTGAATCGATTTGTTGCCGATCACGTAAATCTCCACAAACCGCCCTTTGGCGTTCAATAATGTTTTTCGGTAGGAAATTCCCGTATCCTCTTGCAAAGGAACTTCAGGAAAAGGGGGATCGATCAAGAATTCGGGATCCGCATGAAGCTGAATGTGGTGAATATGCAGGTGGGGAATGTACAAATACTCTTTCCCGGTATAGAGGACTAAAATATCGAGCCCAAAATCAATCAACACCCCCCGAACAACAGTTCCTCCGGAAATCTCTACTTTGACTTGCTTGCCGAGCAACGTTTTCAACAGATCCATGTTTTTCACCCTTTGGTTTTACGGGGCGACATTGGTTTAACCGCGCCGATGACTACGGTCTCCCTTTTTCGCCTTCTCACCTTTCCCTTTTTCTTCCGCCTTTTTCTTGTCGCCCTGGCCGTCTGTTTTCTTTTGGTCTTTGCCTTGTTCGCGGACCTTGTCGTTAACCTGTCGTTCCCCTTGTCTCGCTTTCTCTTTTTCTTTCTCCTTCCCTTCCGCCTTTTTCTTGCCACCTTGCTCTTTTTGCTTCGCTTTTGCTTCTCCCGCTTCTTGTTTCTGCGCATTTTCGGTCTTTTTCGCCTCATGCCCGGCTTGATTGGACCCATGTGCCGCTTTAGTTTGGCCCGTTTCCTTTTCTTCTTCGGCATTCGTGGCATTCATCGCCTGGAACGCCCCTTTAGGTCCGCAGCTGATGCTTTTCATGTGCTCGGGATTCATCCGGATGATTTCATCCCGGTTAACAATCGTATAATAGCCGCTTCCACCCGAAACTAGGATGCCTTCGACCGCTTCCGGCCCTCCGCGATTGATCGCCACCCATGTATGGGTAAGACGCGCAAACAAATCGGCGAAGTTTTCGGCCTTGACGTAAACGGGCGGGGGAGACAGGTCATGTTCTTGGCCTTCCGGTGCTCCTTCGGACGTATGGGCTGCCTTGCCTGCTGCTTCCATAACATTATGCCCTGAGGCTTGGGCTGCCGCTTCTTCTGCTGCATGCACTTCATGTCTCGCGGCTTGAACCTCGTTGGCTGCCGCTTTGTTTTCCTCGTTGTTTGTTTGTACGCGAACGCTTTTAATATGGCGGAGATGGTAAAACACGATGCCGTCATCTTTCGTGAAGAGAATAATATGATCGTCACTCACGCCTAATAACGTTCCTTGTTTCGACTCCGGCCCCCCCTGGTTGACTTGAATGCGCTCGTTGACCAAGCTGCTTAACAGCTCATGAAAATTCGGCGCCCCTATTGGCAAAACGGGTTCGCTGCTAGAGGAAGAAAACGACGGAACCGAATTGGCTTTTGCGTTTTCGCTAATGCTTTGGACATGGTGCAATGCATAATAAATCATCGCGGATTCATTTTCATTGAAAAGGGCAAGATAATCTGACTGGACATCGAGAAGTTTCCCTGTTTTCGATTCGGGACCGCCGCGGTAGACGGTCACGGTTTTTCCGATTAGTGATTGCCATTCCCCGTTTGACTCAAGCGGCATGGACGCTCCATGCATGTCGTATACCACCATTTCCATACTCCTTCCTGCACTGTTGTCCATAAGGGATATTCATACTGTATATATACGTATCCAGCGAAAATCGGCATCCGCCAACAACCTAAGCTAAAAAAATAGGCCGGCCTGTTGACACACTTTCCCGCTTTGGGCGCTCTGGCCGGCTGCTGAACGATCGGCATTCGTTTGTTCCTCATTCGACTGCTTGCCTTCTCATAAGCCCCCTTTTCAAGCCGATGGACAGCCAATACAGTGGCTTTCCCGTTATAGCGCCATGTAGATCCCGATCCCTGCCGCCAAAACGACCGCCAACCCTGCGTAAATCAACACTAGGCGGGTGAGATTCCCTTTTGTTGCCGATGTGTACTGTTCATCCCCGCGGCCGGAAAGTGCGAGCGTGCCGATCAAACCTGCAACCATCACGACAGCTGCAGCAACCATCAATCCTGTCACCGTTCTCCTCTCTCCTTTTCTTCCAGATTAGACGAAAGCCATTCCGCCCCCATTTGGAGCGCACGTTCGCCAAATTTCGCCCGCAGTTGTTCAACCGTCTTTCGAAGCGCTTCAGCTTTCGCTTCCTCTTCATAATGAAACAAATCGAGCTGTTTTCCTTCTTCCCGCTCATCAAACACACGAAGCGCGGCGACGCCAAGAAGCCGCACCGGGCGTCCGTCCCAATGCCTTTTCAACAGCCGCGCCGCCGCCCGAAAGAGGTCGTCCGCCGTTTGCAACGGCGCCGCCTCGGTTTGGCTGCGGGTGATCGTGCGAAAATCGTGGTAGCGGATCGTTAACTGAACGGTCCGCGAGACGACCCGCTTTTGTTTCATCCGCGCGCTGACGGATTCGGCCAGCTGGCGCAAAACGGCCCGCAGTTCTTGTTCGTCGTCTGCATCGTGCGGCAGCGTCGTCGAGTTCCCGACCGACTTCCATTTCTCCGCTGCTTCCGGGTCGACCGGACGCGGGTCGATGCCGTTGGCCCGCTCGTGAAGGCGCAGGCCAAAGACGCCAAACGTCCGCTCAAGAAGCGTCCGGTCAGCCTTCGCCATATCGCCGATCGTGCGCAAACCGAGCGCCTGCAGCTTCCTGGCGGTTTTGTCGCCGACACCATGCATCTGTTCAACCGGAAGCGGCCAAAGGACGTGCGGAACGTCGCGTTTGCGCAGCACCGTGATGCCGAGCGGCTTTTTCATCTCGCTTGCCATTTTGGCCAAAAACTTATTCGGGGCGATTCCGATGCTGACGGGAATCGACAGCTGCTCCAAAAGCCCCTGTTGGATGTGGCGGGCAAAAGCCAGCGGGTGAACGATTGATGCCCGGTTGGTCACGTCCAAATAGCCTTCATCGATCGAAGCGCGCTCTAAAACGTGCGGGAAACGCTCCAGCCATTGGAACAAGCGGCGGCTCATTTCGCGGTAAAAGGCGAAATCCGGCGGGCGCACAACGAGCGACGGACAGCGCTTCTTCGCTTCCGTAAGCGGCATCGTCGTATAGATGCCAAACTGCTGTTTCGCCGCATAACTGGCCGCCAGCACGATCCCCCTCCGCTCTTTTGGGTCCCCCGCCACAACGATCGGCCTTCCCCGAAGCGACGGATCGCGGGCAATCTCGCAGCTGGCGAAAAACGAGTTGCAGTCGATATGAAAAATGACCCGTCCGCGGGATTCACGCTCTCGTGGCATGACTTGTCCCTTCTTTTTTCGTGTTCTTTCTATTATATTGTATCAGATCATTTGTCATTTGAATATACTCGATTCTCCTGCAAGCGGAACCTCACAAGAGGCGTAAAGGGGACGAACCCATTAGTTGCCCGCGTGGCTGGAATGCTATATCAGAAGCCTGGCTGCTGCCGCATCACCTGATTGAGCATGCAGCGAAGCCGCTCCTTGAACAAAATCCGTTTCACCCTCCACCGCCACGACCTCCTTTTTCCGGATAAGACGGAAAGCGGACAATACGGTCTCGTGACGCATCATGCTTATTTCTTCCGTTTCCCTTCGAGCCAGCGGGACATGACAACCGCATTTGCTTCATCCACATCGACGACGCGGGCGCGGGTGCCAAGCGGCATGACGGAAACGGAAATGGTTGTAAGCCGCTTTCGCTTTTGCCACCATGTCGCCGATGATTGGAACGATTGTACGTGGCGTTTCAAGACATATGTCGTCGTTTGCCGAAACAGGCCGCTGCGAAGAGCGAGCTGCCCCGGCGAAAGCGCCCAGCCTGCGAGATGGAAGCGGCATGCGCCGATCCATGCCCCGAATGGCAATAACAAGAAAGCCATCACTCCCCACGGACGTTCAACATACGCCGCCAAAACAGCCGGAATCACAAGCCAACATAGCGGGCGAAGCATATAACGGGACTTGGCTCGCTTCGGCAATGGATGAAAGGCGACGGTGGGATCATATTCAGACAAGCAAGTTTGCATAATCGACGCCACCCGATTCTTTTTGATCAGCGGACAAAGCACCACATCGCCCGCTTCGCCGCCATCGAGCCCTCCACCGGCATGAATCAAGGACACCGAAGCATATCCGAACAATCGGCGCAGCCAATTCTCATGAATGACGACGCCTTGAACGCGGGCAACAGGGATTGACACCGATTTTCGCTCCAGCCATCCACGGGTGATCACAATCGTATCTTCTTGTTTCCGCACGGCAAACGAAGCGTATCGGACCATGTTTTGCACGATGGCTACTCCATAAGCGGCAAACAAAACGACGAAGACGAATCCCCCTAGAAACCAACGGCTATGCCCGTTCCATGTCGACTGAATATCGCGAACGAGCGCTTCATATGGAATGAAGTCGACTAATTGCGACAAAAACGCCCCTAACGCCACGACCACGCCAAGCGTGCCGCCGCTTGTTAATGAAACGATCCAAACTTCTTTCATCGATAACGTAAACAGGGCAGGAGGCGGACAGCGGTTTGCGTTGGACGCCGGATGGTCAATGGTTTCCGCCTTCCTTTTCGCTTGTTCGACACATCGTTGCAGTTGGCGGGCCTCTTCCCGTGAGATGGCCCGCAGCATCACTTCCGCTTCACCTAGCACATGGCCTGCCGCTTCAATATGCACTTGGACAACCCCTGCCATCCGCTGCCATACGCCTTCCGTGACCGACATCCCATGAATGCGCTCCAACGGAATCGAACGTCTTTTGCGGACAAACACCCCTTCTTCCACGAGCAAGCGATCTTCATCCCAAGCGTACGTAAAGCGGATCCACGAAAGAACGCCCATCACCACGGTGTATACGACAGCCGCCAGCGGCACGATGAAATCCCGCCAAGAGAAGCGGTTGCGGCTGCCGGCTGCGATGATCACGAGCAACGGAACGATCATATTCTTCAATTCTTTTCCAACCCCCGAGAGAATCGCGACCGGATGGAGACGACGTTTAGACATCATCGCTATCTGCCACCTTCGCCCACTCGGCAATCAAACGGCAAAGCCGCTCTGCTTCGTCCATCCGCAGGGCGGGAATTTCATGGGCAGCCGCCGCCGTGAACACCGCGATGGAGGCCAGCTTGTACCGCTTCAAAAGCGGGCCTTGGCGCACATCGACGTACTGAACGCGAGCCATCGGGATCAAAGTCCGTCTCGTGGACCAGACCCCTCGCTGAATGTCAATCTCTTCTTCGCGAATGTCATAGCGCCAACGTTTTTGCCGCAACGGAGGGAGCCAGACGACCCATACGATCGCTTCCACCACCCAAACGCCGGCCAACACCGCCCATAGCCAAGGAGGAGCATGAAAGCGCAAAAGCAACCACATGACTCCCCCGACCACCACGCCGGAAGCCAACGTTCCGAGCGCTCCGGTCAAGCGCCACACGGTGACTGCTTTGATCGAGATCGGTTTGCCGTGATCGTACCGCATTCTCGCAATCTCCTTTTTGCACAAAATCATTTCCGTTCCCAGTATAACAAAACATTTCCATGATGACGATGCCTTTTTCGCGAACCGTTGACAGCGTGAACAACTTATTATATTCTAAAACTATCTTTTTTCCTTAACCGCACAAAAGCAGCAAAGCACATCTGTGAATGATCATCCGAGATAGAAAGGTTGTTGTGAACATGGAACAATCCCGTCCCCAGCTGCAAAAAGGACTATTGCCCCGCCACGTTCAGCTGATCGCGTTAGGGGGGATGATCGGCACCGGCATTTTTAAAGGAAGCGCCGAGGCCATTCATATCGCCGGACCAAGCGTCGTGCTCACGTACTTGATCGGCGGCGTGCTGTTGTTTTTGATTATGGCTGCACTGGCCGAGATGGCGATCGCGTACCCGGGTTCGAACGTTCAACATTTGATCCGCCGGGCGTTTGGCTTTCGCCTGTCATGGATCGTCGGGTGGCTGTATTGGATCAATTGGACGTTGGTCACCGTGGTCGAACTGCTGGCTGCCGGCAGCTTTCTGAACTATTGGTTTCCGTCTGCGCCGTTATGGCTGCTTGCACTTCTATGCGCGTGTTTGATCATGGGGTTGAATCTTTTCCCTGTGAAGTATTACGGAGAAGCGGAATTTTGGCTGGCCGGCCTGAAAGTGGTAGCGCTAGTAGTGTTTATCGTGCTCGGGGCGGGCGTATGGGCTGGCGTGATCCCGAGCGACATGGACGGCTCGTTTCCGTCCGCCGGCGACGGCGGGTGGTTTCCGCATGGACTGGCCGGTACGCTCAGCGCCTTGCTTATCGTGATGTTTTCCTATGGCGGAGCGGAGCTGATCGGGGTGGCGGTGACGGAGATGAAAGACGCCGACCGGGTGCTGCCGCGCGTCATCCGCACAACGATCTGGCGGGTTGTCGGCTTTTATCTTTTGCCAATGGCCATTATTTGCGGCATTATGCCATGGAACACCGTCTCGGAAACGAACAGCCCGTTCGTCCAAGTGTTGGAAGCGATCGGGTTGCCCGGCGCGGCCCATGTCATGAACGCGGTGTTGCTCATTGCCGTCTTATCGGCGGCCAATACGGGCGTCTATGCGACTTCCCGGCTGCTGTACACCATGGCCGAACAAGGAGAAGCAAGCCGCCGCTTGCAGTGGACGACGAAACATGGGGTTCCGCTGTACGGGATGGGCATGGTCGCCATCTGCATCGCCGCCGGCGTGATCGGCGCCTACTTGGCGCCCGGGCGGATCATCGGAGAATTGATGACGATCCCCGGGTTTACGGTGCTGATCGTTTGGATGATGATCGGCGCCGCTCAACTGAAGCTGCGGCCGCATTACCAAACGAAGCCGTTTTTCCAAACGAAAGGGTTTCCGTACACGACGGTAGCGGCGGTCGGGGCGCTCGGAGCGATTTGGCTTGGCTTTTTGCTTCAAGGAGAGCACCGGATCGGTTCGTTCCTCTGTGTGGCGGTCTTCGTTCTGTTAGCCATCTGTTCAACCATCCAAGAAAAACAGCAGCATGAACCGAAAACGCCGAGGCGGACGGCGTAACCAAACCGCCTCTTTTCGCTCGGGCGACAGCTAGAGACGGGCGTTCTTTCATCATAGATGGCGCCCGTCTTCCTTTTTCCGTGTCCAACCGTTCCCACGATATTCGTCCCATGCGCGCCAGGCCATGATCGCCATGCCGAGCGCGAGAATCAACGCCTGTCCGTCCATCCGGTGTTCCGTCCATAAGTGATACCCTGCCGCTCCGATGCCGTAAAGCACCCAAACCACTGAAAACCACATAACTCCCAACCAAAATCTCCGCATCGTTTCTCCCCTCCTTTCTCCCGTTCCCCCGATCGATCCGTAAGACAGCAGGCGAAGCCGCCTATGTCTATTTTTTGAAAAAATAGGTGATTTTCGTATAATTATATCACAATTTTCACAAATGAGCCGAAAAAACAAGCCATTCCCCTATGCTCCAAGGGAAATGGCTGTGCGTTTGGCTGAAACACCGATGATGATTCGTTAGTTGGCCGGCGACAGCTCGTCTTCAGTCACCCATTTGTGGTTTGTCACTTTTTTACCGGTTTCTGTATCAATGTAATCGACCATATACACCGTCGTTTGTTTCGCCGAATCAATGACCGCTTTGGCCCCTTTCATCCCTTCCATATGATCGGCGTTCAAGACGACTTCATCGCCCGGCTGGAATGGTTTGTTACCGGCGTTTTCAATTTCTTCGTGGATGACCCATTTGTGGTTTTTGACTGGTTTCCCGCCGGTCGTCGGAGTGTACGTCACGGTGTAGACGGTTGTGTCAAATGCGCCGGTGACGGTTGCTTTCGCCCCATTCATCCCCGGCATATGGTCGGCATGGATGATGACCTTGCTTCCGACCGGATAGGCCGGGTTTTTCGCCTCTTCCAATCCCGCCGGAACGTCGCCGGAGCCGGAGTGGTTCATTCCTTCATGGCCGCTGTGGGCATTATGGGTTTCCTCCTGGCCGGCTTGTTCATTGGGCGCGGCTTCGTCGTTTCCGGCGCCGGCGCAGGCGGATGCCAACAACGCTGCTGTTAGGGAAGCCGCCCCAACCAACATTCTCCAGTTTTTCATCGTTTTCACCCTCCTTGCCTTCCTTAGCATACCCAACATTTGTGCAGATTTTGTGGAGATGGCCTTGGTCAAGGAAAAATGGGTTGATCGCGTGTCTGGAAATTCAGCGGAAAATTCTGTGGCGGTCTAGCCGCACCGTTTTAACACGAAAAAAGCACCCCCTCGCTTGAGGGGATGCCCAATGGTCAGACGACATCGTACCCTTGGTCTTCAATCGCGGTTTTCAACTGGTCAACGGTCACTTTCGCTTCATCGTACTCCACATCGACCGTTCCTTGTTCCAAATGGACGTCGACCCGGCGGACGCCATCGAGTTGTTGCAGCGCATTGGTGACGGCCGCTTTGCAATGGCCGCATGTCATTCCTTGCACTTGTAACGTGATCGTCATCGTTTCTTTCCTCCCGTGATCATGATAGTTTCACCCGTTTTAAGCGAAGCGCATTGGCCACGACCGAAACGGAGCTAAACGCCATCGCCGCGCCGGCGATCCATGGCTCCAACAAGCCGGCGGCTGCGACCGGAATGCCGACCGTGTTGTAAAACAGCGCCCAAAACAAGTTTTGGCGGATGTTTCTCATCGTTTTCCGGCTCAACTCGATCGCCTGCGGGATATGGGCCAAATCGCCGCCGACCAGCGTCACGTCGGCCGTTTCAATCGCTACATCGGTGCCGGTGCCGATCGCCATGCCGATATCGGCTTTCGCCAAGGCCGGGGCGTCGTTAATGCCGTCGCCGACCATCGCCACCCGTTTTCCTTGTTGCTGCAGCCTGGCGACAATGTTCGCCTTCTCTTCCGGCAGCACTTCCGCATACACATGGCGAATGCCGACTTCGTTGGCGATGGCTTCTGCGGTGCGGCGGTTGTCGCCTGTCACCATGTACACGTCAATGCCCATTTGCGTTAACGCACGAATGGCCTGTTTCGAGCTTTCTTTCACCGTATCCGCCACAGCGATCAAGCCCGCCGGTTTTCCGTTGACGGCGACAAGCATCGCTGTTTTCCCTTGCGCTTCAAGCGCCGCCATTCGTTCCTCTTCGCTCGAGATGTCAACTGACCGTTCCGTCATCAGTTTGCGCGTGCCGACCAACACAAATTGGCCGTCCACCACCGCCTCAATGCCATGGCCGGCAATAGCCGAGAAGCGGTCAAGCGGTTTCGGCGCGATCCCGTGTTCTTTCCCGTACGCGACGATCGCTTGCGCCAGCGGATGTTCCGAAGCGCTCTCGGCCGAAACGGCATACACAAGCATGTCGTCCCGGAGCGCGATGACATCGGTCACTTCCGGTTTGCCTTTTGTCACCGTTCCCGTCTTATCGAGCAACACCGCTTCGATTTGCTGCGTTCTCTCTAAGTACTCACCTCCTTTAAAGAGAATGCCGTACTCCGCCCCCTTGCCGGTGCCGACCATAATCGAAGTCGGCGTCGCCAAGCCGAGCGCGCATGGGCAGGCGATGACGAGCACGGCAATGGCCGCTTCCAAAGCGGCGGTGATGTCGCCCGGCGCCACGATGAAGTACCAAACGAGAAACGACACGGCCGCAATGGCGACGACAATCGGGACGAAAATGCCGGAGATGATGTCGGCCATCCGCTGAATCGGCGCTTTGGATCCTTGCGCTTCCTCCACAATGCGGACGATGTGGGCGAGCGCTGTATCTTTCCCGACCTTTTCCGCCCGGATCGTCAAAATGCCGTTTTGGTTGATCGTCGCGCCAATGACGGGGTCGCCTTCCTTTTTATCGACCGGAATCGATTCGCCCGTAATCATCGATTCATCGACCGATGAGGCCCCGGCGATGACCGTTCCGTCCACCGGAATTTTTTCGCCCGGCCGGACGATGATCGTATCACCGACGACGACTTGTTCGAGCGGCACTTTTTGTTCGGTTCCGTCGCGGATGACCGTCGCCTCTTTCGCCTGCAGGCTCAACAGCTTCGAAATGGCTTCCGTCGTCCGCCCTTTGGCGAGCGCCTCGGCATATTTGCCGACCAAAACGAGCGTAATCAGCACCGCGCTCGTCTCAAAATACAGCCGCGGCGCATACGCCGGGTCAGCCAACGTTTTGAGCGCCTCATAGAAACTATAAAAGTAGGCGGCCGACGTGCCGAGGGCGACAAGCACATCCATGTTTGCGCTTTTGTTGCGCAACGCCCGGTACGCGCCGAGATAAAACGGGCCGCCGATGTAAAACTGCACCGGAGTCGCCAGCAAAAGCTGCACCCACGGATTCATCAACCAATGCGGCATCGGCAGACCGAGGCCAAACGGCAAATGGGCGATCATCGTATACAACAGCGGGAGCGAGAGCACCGTTGACAATATCAGCCGAAACCGCTTTTGTTTCCATTCCTCGTCATCGCGGCGGGCGCCCTGCTGCTCGCCGCGGAGGCGGCCTTTGTATCCAAGATGCTCGATTTTCTTGATCACGTCCTCAACGGACAGCACCCCTTCTTGGTATTCGACGATGGCGCTGTTCGTCGCCAAGTTGACTGCGGCCGTGGTGACGCCGTCCATCCGCTTCAGCCCTTTTTCAATCCGCGCCGCGCACGCCGCGCACGTCATCCCGGAAATATCGAGCGCCACGGTTTCCTTCGCGACGCCATATCCCAATTGCTCAATTTTCGCCGCGATCTCCGCCAGGCGCTGTTTTCCCGGATCGAACTGAATCGTCGCCCTTTCCATGGCCAAGTTGACGTTCGCCTTGACCCCGTCTAGTTTGTTCAACACTTTTTCAATCCGGTTGGAGCAGGCGGCACACGTCATGCCGGTGATGTGAAGCGTCACCGTTTTGGGTTCTCCCATCGGTCATCTCCCCTTATTTCGAAAACTGTTTGATCACGTTCATCAACTCGCGGAGCGATTCTTCGCCGCTTCCTTCGCGAATCGCTTTCGCCACACAATGGTTCGCATGGCGCTCAAGCAGCTGCATCCCCACTTGACGCAGCGCCGCTTGGATGGCGGAAATTTGCACCAAAATATCAATACAATAGCGATTGTCTTCGACCATTTTTTGCACCCCGCGCACTTGCCCTTCGATGCGCTTCAACCGTTTCACAATGTTCTCGATTTCCTCTTTCGTGCGCGGGACCATCGTTCCATGACCAGCATGGGGGTCATGTGGTGGTTGGGTCACGGTTCTCACCTCTTTTTTAATCTATATACATTATACCCGAATGGGGTATAATGTTGCAATGAATTTTCTTCCTTTTCATGACAAAAAAGAAAGGCGGCCTGCCAGGCGGCGGATGATGGCGGAAACGGCGCCTGCCGATCCCTTCGGTCATGGATCGATCCGCTGCCTTGTGGTGCAAGCCGCTTCTTTCGTTCGCTAAAACCGGTTCATCATCGTTTGGGACGGCTGGCCCGTTTTTTCTCCGTTTGCCCCGTGGCAGGCGTTATACATGTCTTGCAACTGGCGCTCCGATAAATCCGGATGCATGCTTTTCATATGAGGGAGCATTTGCTCAAACGAGAGCGGGCCGTTCGTGTTGGCCAAAACAGCTGTTCCGGCCCCTAGCACCAACGCAGCAGCCAACAAGCCTCCTGTGACTTTCTTCATTAGAGTGCCCACCTTTCTTTCGGTTTCATCTCCATCTTAGACCAAAATGATGGAGAATGTATCCAAAAGGCGTGACAACTTTTTGTCTGCCTCCTTCTGACTAAAAGACCGCCATGATGGCCAAAATGGGATGAAGGAAAACTTTGCTAGGCCAGCATTTTTGAAGGAGTGAGAGCGGGCGGTGGAACTGTGCGTTATGACGTTTAACATCCGCCACGGCAAAGGCATGGACGGAAAGGTGGATTTGCGCCGAATCGCTGCTGTGATTAAACAAAGCGGCGCCGACATCATCGGCCTGAACGAGGTGGACCGTTATTTTTCACGGCGAAGCCACTATGAGGATCAAATCGGCTGGCTGGCAAGAGAGTTGCGGATGCATCATGCGTTCAGCCCTTCCGTATCGTGGAGGGCGAAACAACCTGGAGTCATCCGCCAATACGGAAACGGGCTGTTGTCGCGCTACCCGATTACCGCCCGACAACATCACGCATTGCGCGCGGCATTGGGAATGGGGGAAGGGCGATCGGTGCTCGAGGCGATCGTGTCCGTTCACGGCCAGCCCCTTGCCGTGTATGTCACCCACTTCAGCCTCAACCCGCTGCTGCACCGGAAACAGACTGATTTTCTCATCGAGCGGTTGCACCGTCAATCCGTTCCATTTCTTGTCATGGGCGATTGGAACATGAGACCCGGCTCCCGTCCATGGCAGCGCATGGCCCGTGAGGCGGATGATATATGGAAAAAAGTAGGAACAGGAAGCGGCGATACGTATCCGTCCCTTCGCCCGCGCCGGCGGCTTGACTACATCTTTGTCAGCCGTCAGCTGCACGCGGCGGGCGCACAAGTTGTGACGATCATGCCGACGGCGTCCGACCATTTGCCGCTAAAGGCCGTATTGCGCCTAGGCTGACCGCCCTTTGGGGCAATTCTGTTTCACTCCGCTGTTTTTTGTCCTATCTTTCGCCAGACGAACCACAAAAGAACGATCGATGCAACAGCGAGCAGCAGTTTTCCCGACCAGGCGGCCTCGAGAAATTGATGAATCGCATACGCTTCCATCCATAACGCCGGGAGTTTGCCGAGCGAACTCGCCGCCGTAAACACGGAAAGGGACGTACGGCCGATGGCGGCGACAAACGTCACCACCCCGGATGGTACAAACGGCAGCAACCGCAGTGCCAAAATGAGGAAAAACGCCTCCCGGCCGCCCGCATGAAGCAGCGGCTTCACGCTCGGATGGGAAAGCCATTTTGTCCCGTTCCATCGGCGAACTCCTTTCCGGTACAAGACGAACGAGACGACCGCCCCGAGCGCCTCGCCGGCAAACGACACCCAAAAGCCCGGCCAAAAGCCGAACACCGTCAAATTGGCCGCTGTCAAAAATGCGCTTGGGACGACCCCAAGCACGCTGATCGCCACATTGCAGGCCAGGCTCAAAACGTATGCTGCCCCGCCGTAGGCTTGAAACAAATCGATCATCCAATCTTTCATCACAAAAGGAACGCCTCACTTTCCGAAGCGCTGCACCCGGTTCGGCTATGGCTTGCGCCCTTCCCATTTGTAGCCGACGCCCCAGACCGTCTGCAAATGGTCGTCAGCCGGAAACCCGGCTTGGCGCAGTTTTTCGCGGATGTTTTTAATATGCGAATCCACCGTCCGCTCTTCCGTATCGGCGAGATATCCCCATAAGGAGGCGATGATTTGTCCGCGGCTGAACACTTGATTTGGGCGTTTGAGGAAGAGCCCTAAAATGGCAAACTCCTTCGGCGTCAACGGAATTGGCTTTCCTTCATAATGGACGGCATGTTCCTCTTCATCCCACACGAGCCCGGCCGTGCGGATCGCCGAGCGGCGGGCACCGGCACGCCGCAGCACCGCTTCAATACGCGCCAACAGCTCCGCCTCGTCAAACGGCTTGGTGACATAATCATCGGCTCCGATTTTCAACCCTTGGACGATATCGGCCGTTTCGTCGCGAGCAGTGACCATCATGATCGGGATGTCGGAAAACGAACGAATGCGACGGCACGTTTCCCACCCGTCAAGTTCCGGCATCATCACATCAAGCAGCACCAAATCGGCGTGATGGCCCCGCAAATAGTCGATCGCCTCTTGCCCTGAACGGCATTTCACGCAACGGTAACCGTTTGGCGCCAGATACAGGTCCAACAAATCGAGCATTCGCGCTTCATCATCGACCAATACCAACGTATACATCCTCATCCCTCCGGCACCGTAATCAAGATGGTCGTTCCTTTCCCTGGTTCGCTCTCTGCGGCGATCGTTCCCCCATGCGCCTCGACGATTTCTTTGGCAATGGAAAGCCCAAGCCCGGTCCCTCCACTCCTTCGCGACCGCGACTTATCCACCCGGTAAAACCGTTCAAAAATATGGGGGACATCGTCCGGCGGGATGCCGGCCCCCTGATCGGAAACGGCCATGATGACCCCATGTTTTCGCGGCTGGACGGTGATCGTCACCGTTGTGCCAGGAAACGCATATTTTCGCGCATTATCAAGCACATTGATCATCACTTGCTCAAACCGCTGCCGGTCAACCGCAGCCGTCACCCCATCAGGGCACGAGCAGACAAGCGACAGCGCTTTTTCCTGAAACGCCGGGCGCAGCTTTTCGCACAGTTTGGCTAAAAACGAACAAAGATCGATCGGCTGCTTCTCAATCTGGAACGAGTGTCGCTCCAACCTTGCCAGCTCAAACAAGTCTTTCACCATTTTTTCAATCTTTTCGGCCTCTTCGTAAATGATCGCGACATAATTCGCCCGCTCCGCCTCGGACAGATGCGGCCGTCGGGCAATGTCGGCATATCCTTTCACATACGTGAGCGGCGTGCGCAGCTCATGGGAGATGCTCGCCAAAAATTCACTTCGCTCTTGTTTCAAATACGCCAAATCGTTCGCCAACGTTTGAATGGCTTTGCCTAATTGCGCAAGTTCGTCATCGCCCTTCACCTCAAGACGCACTGAAAAGTCGCCTTGGCTAAGCGCCTCGGTCGCCTGTTTCATCCGTAAAAGCGGCGTTGTAATGATGCGGGAGAAAAAGACGATCGTCATCATCGTGATCAACACCGACAGCACGCCGACGACGACAAAATGATGTTTCAGCTTATACACCATCGTCTGAATCGAGCGGGTGTCTTGAAACATGTATACATATCCACCCGTTTCGCCTCCGATTTGGATCGGGCTCACCGTCGCAATGTGTGACGCCTGCTTCCAATCGGTTTGTACCATCATGCCGTCGCGGGGAATAGAGCGCCCGTTCGTCAATGGGATGATTTCTTCGGCAAACGGGATAATGCCGCTAGAGGCCGATAGAATTTGGCGCTTCGCATCGGTGATGACGACATCGGTTTCCGCCTCCGATTCCATCATCGCCACATGCGCAAGCGTTGGTTGGTCAAGGTTTTTTTCCAAGACGTTGCGGTGGCTGTTCCCCCGCGCCAGAAGCTGCGCGAATTCTTCTTCGATGCGCGCATGAACGAGCGTCGCGTAAAGAGAAACGAACAGCACCATTTCAATGGCCAAGACGAAGGCAAAAACCAACATTCCAAGTTTCCACGAAAGTTTTCGCACGTGTTTCTCTCCTTATCGGTCAAGACCGTATGCTGCTCTAATTTTACTATTTTATCCGGCAAATGTGCAGAAAGTATGGATACGGTCAAAAAGGATGGGGAAACACCATGATTTTTGCTCCATCGCCGGCCTTGAATCTAGGAAACGGCCGTTTTGAGGAATTTGTTCCATTCAACATGCTTTTCCCTCTTGTATCACCGCCTTTTTGAATCGGCCTTCATGCCGCTTCAGCTGATTCGTTCTTCATAAAAGCCGAGCCTGGCGGATGCGTCTTTCCCTTTCTTCCATTATACTAATAAACAGACTGGACTCATTTGGAGACGACAGAAAGGAGTTTATTGATGAAATCGCTCGTTTTAGCGGAGAAGCCGAGCGTCGCCCGCGATATCGCCCGCGTGCTCGGCTGCAAGCAGGCGCATAAACATTATTTTGAAGGAAAGCAGCATATTGTCACTTGGGCGCTCGGCCATTTGATCGAACTCAAAATGCCGGAAGACTATGACCGGAAATATGAAACGTGGCGGCTTGAGGATTTGCCTATCATTCCAAAGCAAATGGGTTTGAAAGTGATCCGGCAAACGAGCCATCAGTTTCGCGCCATTGAAAGCTTAGCCAAACGCCGGGATGTGCGCGATTGCATCATCGCAACCGACGCCGGGCGTGAAGGAGAGCTCGTCGCACGTTGGATTTTGCAAAAGATCGGTTGGAAAAAGCCGATTTGGCGGTTATGGATTTCCTCGCAAACCGACCGCGCCATCCGCGACGGATTTCGCCAGTTAAAGCCCGGAGCGCAGTTTGACCGCCTGTATGAATCAGCCGTCTGCCGCGCCGAAGCCGATTGGCTGATCGGGTTGAACGTGACGCGCGCTTTGACGACAAAATACAACGACCCGCTCTCAGCCGGGCGCGTGCAAACGCCGACACTGGCGATGATCATTGAACGCGAGCGCGCCATCCAGTCGTTCGTTCCCGTCCCGTATTGGACGATTCATGCTCACATCGGTTCTCTTACAGCGATGTGGGAACGAAACGGCGGGAAGCGGTTGTTTAATCAGGACGAGGCGAAACAACTGATAGACCGCCTCCATGGCCAGCCGGCGCGTGTCGTGTCAGTCAACCGGAAGCGGAAAACAGAGCCCGCTCCGCTGCCGTACGACTTGACCGAGCTGCAGCGGGAGGCGAACAAACGGTTTGGCTTTTCGGCGAAAAAGACGCTCTCGGTGCTGCAGCGGCTGTATGAACAACATAAGCTCGTCACCTACCCGCGCACCGACTCGCGCTATTTGCCAAGCGACATGGAAGCAACGATGACGGACCGGCTGCAGGCGATAAAGCCCGGTTACGAAGAAGAGGTCGCCCCGCTGCTGGCGAAACAAGCGAAAGCCGGCAAACGCGTGTTTAACGATGCCAAAGTAACCGACCACCACGCCATCATCCCGACCGATGAACGGTTGGACCTTGGAAAGTTGTCGGCGGATGAGCGCAAGCTGTATGACATGATCGCCCGCCGCTTTTTGGCCTTGTTTTACCCGCCGCATGAGTATGAAACAGCAACTGCGGTCTTGGAGATCGGCGGCGAGACGTTTGTCGCACGGGAAACGGCGGTTGTAAACACCGGGTTTAAAGCCGTTCTCGGCAAGGAAGACAGCAAGGCCCAACCGATGTTGCTGCATCTCGCGGAAGGCCAGGCGCTCCCATCGGTGCGGCTTGAGATGGAACAATCGTTCACCGAGCCGCCGTCTCGCTATTCAGAGGCTGACTTGCTTGCGCAAATGGAAAAATACGGCCTCGGCACCCCGGCGACAAGGGCCGACATCATCGAGCGGCTTGTTGAGACGGAAACGGTCGAGCGGAAAGACGGCCGCTTTTATCCGACAAAAAAAGGAAAACAGCTGATTGAGCTCGTCAATGATGAACTGAAGTCGCCGGAATTGACCGCCCGTTGGGAGCGGGAACTCGAGGCGATCGCCCGCGGAAACGGAAACCCGAAACAGTTTTTGACCAACATTCGCCGGCAAACGGAACAGCTTGTCGCGGAAATCAAACAGAGCGAGCGGACGTACAAAGCACCGAACTTGACGAATCTTACCTGCCCGGAATGCGGCGCCCTCTTAAAAGAACGGAAAACGAAAGATGGACGGATGCTCGTCTGTTCGAACTTACAATGCCGCTACCGCCGGAGACGCGATCCGAAGCTGTCGAACCGCCGCTGTCCGCAATGCCACCGGCGCATGGAAATACACGAAGGCAAAGCCGGGCTCTATTTCCAATGCCGGCCGTGCAACATTGTCGAAAAAGCGGACGAAACGAAACGCACCGCCGCAAAAGGAAACGAACGGGCGCTTCTCCAAAAATACAGTCCGTCCAATGAATCGTTTGGCACGAGTTTAGGAGAACTGCTCAAACAAGCGCTTGAAAAAAAAGAATAGTCGCTGTGAACCGCCAGAAACTACGCCTCTGGCGGTTCATTTAGCTTTCTGAATCCGAAACCTTCTTTTCTCTGTTCCCGTATATATAAGTAAATCTACTGTAAAGGAGCGATCTCGTGATGTTCAAAAAGTTGTTAAAGTCACTTTTCGGCCAGCACCATCACCCGTCGCACTATAACAAGCATTATAGCAGCAGCGATTACCATACACCGAAATCTTATTCCTATAAGCACCCATCCCAGTACGGCCATCATCATTACAAAAAGAAACATCACAGCGGCAGCTTTTTCTCGAGCTTTTTTGGCAGCTGATGAACCGCCTGTTTGAACGCCATCCGTTCATCGCCCGCTGGATTGACCGCCCGCACCGGAGCGGAGATGTGCTTTCTGGCCGCTACGAAGTGATGAAAGAACTCGGGATGGGCAGCTACGGCATCGCCTACCAAGGGCGCGATTGTGACACCGGGCAGCTTGTCGTCATTAAACAGGCAAGGCGGACAAAAGGGGAAGACGGCCGTCGCCTGCTTCAACGCGAAGCCGACGTGCTCGCCCGCTTGCGCCATCCACAAATTCCACTGCTGCACGATATGTTTATCGAAGGCGGACAGCCGCATCTTGTCATGGACTATATCGATGGGCAAACGGTGGAAGAGCAGATTTTCGAGTGCGGAATCACGTACACGGAACGAGCAGCGTTCCAATTGTTGCTTGATGTGCTTGATGTCGTTCGGTATATCCATGCTTTCGGCATCGTCCACCGCGATTTACGCATTCCAAACATCATTTGGCGCCATGGAACGGTGGCCATCATCGATTTCGGCTTGGCGTGCCGCACGGGCGAATCGATCGATGTTCATGATGGCGATCCGCTTGAAAAACGACTGCGGCGCGAACCACACCCACGAAGCGATTTTTATGCCCTCGGACATTTCACCTTATTTCTGCTATATTCCGCTTACGAGCCCGCCAATGAGGATGAAAAAAGCTGGGAAGAAGAGCTCGACTTGTCCTCGAAAGCACGGGCGATTTTACGGAAAATGCTGCAGTTGGATGCGCCGTATGACTGCGTTGACGAATTGATCGCCGATATTCGGCAGCTATTGGCCGAAAACGACCTGACACAAGTTGGCGCGCTTTAAACCTAACAAGCCAAAGCCCCTCCCGCCCGCTTAGGCACGACAGAGGGGCTTAATTTGGTTTCACCGGCTGAGCATCGCGATCCCCGTTTCCCGGTGCGGATCGGTCTCATGCTACTTTCCTGTGACATACTGCCACCACCTACGCTTTGCTTAGCGATGGGGGCTTCTCGGGTAATCCCATCTCATGATGGGAAGTTGACCGAGCGATCCCCGTGTGCCTCACCGTTCTGGTAGGCGTTAGGATACGCCAACTGTCTCATTTCTTCTTTACTTGATATCGATGGCGTCGTTGACATCTCGATCGGCCACCAACCTGCAGTCACAGCGAAATGTACGTTCAGAAAGAGATAAAGATGCCTTGACTCGACCATAGCATGAACACGTTTTGGATGAGGAGAACCTAGACCGGTCCACAAGCAAATGCGGAGATTCCACCATGTTCCTTCTTCCCTTTCCATGTTTTCGTCACCACCGCGAAACCGGCCAGGCTATGTAATCAGCCATCCCCCATCGACAAGCACATCCGAGCCGGTCATATACGACGCTTCCGCCGAGGCAAGAAAGGCGATGACATTGGCAATTTCCTCCGGCGTCCCCACCCGCCTTAAGGCGGTGTTGCGCTCGATGGCTTTCACAAACCGCTCGTTTTGCAGCCCGCGCTCGGTGAGCGGCGTCTCGACAAAGCCGGGCGAGACAGAGTTGACGCGAATGCCGTGCGGAGCCAGCTCCAAGGCGAGCGATTTCGTCAAGCTGATCACGCCGGCTTTCGCCGCACTGTAATGCGGAATGTGCGCCCCCGCTTGATGGCCTGACAGCGAGGCGACGTTGACGATCGCCCGGTTGACGCGCTCCCGTTTCGCCCCCTCGATCATCAGCGGAGCGAGTGTTTGGGAAACGAGAAACACGCTTTTCATGTTCACTTGTTGCACATCGTCCCATTCCTGTTCCGTCAGTTCGAGCCATTTCGTATGGGTCGAGATACCCGCATTATTAACAAGCACATGCAAATCGCCGTGCCGGCGGCGGATGTATTCCGCTACTGCCTCGACTTGTTCCCGTTTCGTGACATCAGCGGCAAACACCTCCGCCCTGCCGGCTCCTCCCAACCGTTCGATGGCTTGAGCCGTCTCTTCAAGTTTCGCCGCCGTGCGGCCGACAAGAACAACCGCCGCCCCTTCCTGCGCCAAGCGAATGGCCGTCGCCCGGCCGATGCCGCTGCCGCCGCCGGTAACAACCGCTACCGCATTGGAAAAGCGCATTGCGCCCCCTCCCCCTTATCCGTGGTTTTTCATAACATCAAGCAGCCTAAAACGTCAGTCCGCCGCCGTCGACCGACAGCGTCGCACCAGTGATAAACGATGCCTCGTCAGACGCCAAAAACAACACCGCGTTCGCCACTTCCTCCGGCGTCCCGATGCGCCCGAGGGCGTTCGCTTTCGAGATGATCGGCCATTTGCGGGCATCTTGTTTCCATGGAGCAATGATGTTCGTATCAATGACGCCCGGCGCGATGGCGTTGACGCGAATATTGAACTTGCCGTATTCAAGCGCCGCGTTTTTCGTTAATAAAATGACCCCGGCTTTGGAAGCGTTGTAAGCCGATTCGTATTTTTTTCCTTTAATCCCCAGCAAGCTCGATGTATTGACAATCGCCCCGCCGCCGGATTCTTTCAACGCCGGCACGGCATATTTGATGCCTAAAAACACGCCTTTTAAGTTGACATCGATGACCCGGTCCCACTCTTCTTCGGACAAGTCGGTGCTCCGCACTTCGGAATGGCCGATGCCGGCATTGTTAAAGAGAATATGCAAGCCGCCGAACGCCGCCACAGCCGTTTGCACGAGCCGCTTCATTTGCCCTGAATCGGAAACATCGGCTTTGACAAAAATCGCCTCGCCCCCTTTTTCCCGAATGCGGCGGACCGTTTCTTCCCCTCCCGCCTCGTCGATGTCGCTCACCGCCACTTTTGCGCCTTCCTCCGCAAACCGCACCGCCGTCGCCCGGCCGATGCCGCTGCCGCCGCCGGTGACAATCGCAGCTTTTCCGTTCAGCCTCACGGTTTCTCCCCTTTTCCTTCTTTTTTTGAATCCGTTTTCAAAACACTGTATACCAACCGGTTGGTATGTCGCTGATTTTATTATACAATACATTTTGAATATTTGAAACATTTTTGTCGACTTGACCGAGAACTTTCTCCTTTTGCGGAGAATGGAAGGGGTACGGAAGCGACGATCTCAACCTGCTTCACGGCAGAGGGGCAGGAAAGGCTTACGTGTTCAATCGCATGGAAGCAGAAAGAAGAGAAGCCATGGGAGCGGCTTCTCGTTCAATGGCTGATGACGTCAGCAGCGCCGCCATCGGCGCGCCCTTCGTCTTCCCTCTTGTCCTCTTGAGACTCAAAAAACGATCGACAGACGGCATCAAGCGATTGCAGCCGTTCAATCAACCCTTGCAGATCGCACGTATGAAACGTATCGCTCAGTTCACGGCCTTCCTCTGTGACCGAGTACAAATGGATTTCCATGCATCCGTCCCAGCGGACGTTGGCATCAAGCCAGCCGTCTTCACTTTCCAGTTCGAGCGCAGCGGTCTCACCATTTTCACTCTCGTGCTTTGTTTTGATGACCCATACCATGTCGTTCCGCCCTTTCTTGTTTGCCGCCTTGATGACGGCCTATGGCTATACCCCTTCACGTTCCGCCCCGATTCCGGAAACCGGGGAGCCGGTCGATGTATGTTCGTTCACCCAACGAAGCGCCTCGCTCACGACTGCGTCGCCGTCGGGAAGCGCAGTGCGGTGCTCGATGAGCCAATTGAGCGCATCTTGCGGATCAAGATGGCGGTGCAAACATTCCGCTAAAAACGATTGAATGCAAGCCGCATCGCTTTTTTCCCATGTGCCGCATTGACGGCGCCATATCGCTTCGATCGTTTCAATTCTAGAGCTCATCTTCGGTTCCCTCCTATGGCCCACATCGTCATGAATAGTATGCCTGCCATAGGCAGAGATGCTTCAAAAATGAACTGGAGGGAAAGGATGCGATTTCCATTTGTATGGCCTCTACAAACGGCCATACTGAGAATATGGAGGTGTTTGTTCATGAGAGAACCTTGGGAAGAACGCGGCGCCGCTTCCGGCTTGCCGCGCTATACTCCGGGAATCGGCGTTCCCGATGAAATGAGCCCGATTCGCGACATCGCCCGCGGCTTTGAAAACGGACGGCCGCCGGTCATTGAAGTCACGCCGGCTGACGGCCGCCAAGAGGCGGATGGTATCGATTTTCCGCCGGTTGATCGGGCGTTTTGAAAAAGCGGCCGCAAGAGCTGCCCTTGTTCGGCGGCTCTTGCGGCCCGGCTTCCGTTTTCTTCTGCTGTCGCCTTGCATCTGATTGGCGGTATAACCGGGTCGTTTTGGCCGTATACATAGCCATAGAGACCATTCCCATGGAGGGACAGCCGTTGTCAATCGAGCTTCCGGACGTCACGGTCACTTGCCCGGATCCAGCCGTCGAGCATGTGGTTTCTTCCATTCATCAACGGTGGGGGCAGCTGATTAAAACGAGCCCGCCTTATTCCAAAGGCGAGCTATTCACTGGATCGTCATCAAAGGGCTGAAAAATTACGGGTACGATCGAGAAGCGCAAGAAATCGCCCGCCGCTGGATTCGGCTTTGCACCAACGTATATTGGAAAACGGGCAAGCTGTATGAAAAATACAATGTTGCCGATATGAGCATCCGTACCGTGGGCCGCTACCCTTCCCAAGAGGGATTTGGCTGGACGAATGCGGTTTACGCCAAAATAGCGGTCGATCTTCTCGGATGCACGGTCTGTCAACGAAGCCCGCGGCCGGCCTAGCGGCGCACCGACACCCACGGCCGGCCGTCTTCCCAATGAACGCGAATGTTCAACTGAAACGCTTCAGACAGCCGCTCATCCGTCAACACGTCTTCTTTCCGCCCGGCAGCGGCGACGCGGCCGTCCCGCAGAAGCAAAACATGGGTGATCGGTTCGACAATTTCTTCAATGTAATGCGTCACATACAACACATGGCATGGCCGGGCGGCAATCGGCGCGATGAGCGAAAGCATCTGTTCACGCGCCCATAGGTCAAGACCGACGGTGGGCTCGTCCAAAATGAGCAGCGCCGGGTCGGCCATCAGCGCCCGGGCGATCAACGTTTTCCGTTTTTCCCCCTGCGACAGCGTCGCGTATCGCTTCCCTTTCACCGCTTGTAGGCGGAACGATTCCATCAATGCCTCCGCTTTATCCCGGTCCTCGCCGGTTATCGCATCATAAAGGCCAATCGTCGCAAACTTTCCGCTTACGACCACATCTTCGACCGTCTCGGTTTGCAGCGTATCGTGAAACTGATCGAGCGCGCTGCTGACAAATCCGATGTGCCGGCGCATCTCCGGCAAACTCGCCCGCCCAAACCGATATCCCAACACCTCGACCTCGCCGCGCGTTGGATATTGGTAACCGGTAATGATATTGAGAAGCGATGTCTTTCCCGAACCGTTTAAGCCGAGAATGGCCCAATGCTCGCCCTCATTGACTTCCCAGGTGATGTCATGCAAAATCGCACGTGCCCCCCGCACCCACGATACATTATGCATCTGGATCATCGTTGTCATGGTCTCCTCTCCCCTGCGATTTTCTGAAACACTCCCACCTTTGCTTTTTCTATGCTAACTTACAACAATCCTTCTTTTCCTTCCTTTCCGCCCTTAGGGTGGCGCCGGGGGCGCCGCAGCCAGCCCACGGCTGCCATTCCTCCCCCAATCAAAAAGCAAACCGTCCCGGCCCACCAAGCCCCCTCTACAAACAAAGAAATGGCAAAGAAAACAAGTGCAAGACCAAGCAGTCGATAGATCAACACTATTCTCTCTCCTTATTGGCCGCCCATCTTTTGTTTTGAAACAGGCGGAAAAATCAAAAATGGGCCGCTCAGCGCAGCGAGGCCGCCGTTCAAGAAACCAAAGGGCTGTGCCGTTACTTATTGCCTGCGATGAGCACCCTTTTCCATTTGTATTGTAGCAGATCTTTCCAAAAGAAAATAGAGACATATTTCAACGGAAAAACGTGCTCTTGGCGGCTTTTTCCTTTAGGACACGCATCCCGTCGTCCCAACGCACGCAATAAACCGTACAGGTGTATAGGCCAGAGGCGATACACCTAGGCATAAAGCGATGGGACGACATGATCCAAAGGCCAACACGGCCGCAGCTCAATTGGCTGCTATCGAGTCGCGCTCATTTGCGAAAAAAAAGCCAAAGCGCCAAAAACAGAAAGACCATCGCGGCCAGGCGCGTCAGATCAAACGGGATGCGTTGCCCGCCGAACAAACCAAAATGGTCTACAATCGAACTCATCACGAGCTGCCCGGCGACTACAGCCATCAACGAATTGGCGACGCCGACTTTTGGGACGATAAGCACCATGACAAACACGTAAAAGGCGCCGAGAATCCCGCCGATCAGCTGCCATTTCGGCACAGAAAACATGGCGAGCAATTCGCCTTTTCCAAAAAACAATTGCACTAAAAACAGGACGATCGTCCCGATCAAAAACGAAACGAACGATCCTTCCAACACACCGACCCGCCTGCCGAGGCCACCGTTCACTCCCGCCTGTATGGAAACCGCCATCCCGGCTGCTAGGGCCAGCATCATCCATAGCCACTTCATCCGTCTATCGTCCTCCCTTTTCTCGTCTATTCCAGAAATGCCACCCCAGCTTGGAGTCGCACGGCTGTTGCTGCGCGCGGCCTGTTGCCTCTTTATAACTGCCCAACACTGGCGCAAATGCTCTCTTCTTGCCAGCCTTAGTGTTAATGCAACGAAAACAAGCGCATTTCACCGATACCGGTAAAGATATTTGACACGGCGGTGAAAAATCCTTCTTTTCGTCAAAGAGAAAGAAAAGTGCACAAACAAAAAATAGACGAATCTTCATGGCGAAGATCCGTCCACATATTTATAAATCGGGGTCATCGGCAAAGGAGGGCTGTTCCTTTGCTTTAGCGGGCCGTCGTTTCTTTTGGTGTTCCCGCAACGAACAAACGCAGCAACCAAAAAGCGGCGAGCACAATAGCTAAAGCGATCATCGTGCGGCCAAGGGCGTTTTGTTGGTCCAACAAGTAGCTGTTGCACACGCGAACCGGCACGGCCAAATACAGCCAGCCCATGACCACGAGCATGGAAATGACATTGGCATGGACGACGCCGCGGGCAATCGGATGAAGCCGCTTCCAGCTGAACGATAGCGGCAGCCCCGCCAATAGCGGCAGCATCCCCCATTTGGCCAGCCGCATAAGCGGCTCGTTCAATGAAGCGTCGACCGAGCGCGGCAATAGCCAAAAGGCAAGCACGCTGACGGCTAACAGCAATCCAGGCAAGCCGTTTTCGTTCCAACGGCTGAGCAGTTCGGCAAAACGGCGGGGCAACGCCAACCCAAACAGCCATCCGGCCGCCACCAACAATGGAATTTGCCCGAGCATCACGCCGATCATCGACGACTCCAACCAACGCGACACGGGCGGCAGCGCCAAGACGGCCATCAATGTAGCACCACCGGCAAGATAAGACATCCGCTTCATGGTTTCACCACCTTGGATGTTTCGTCCTCGAGCAGGCGGACCAACTCCGCGCTGACCATTTCTGGATTGTTGTAGTCAAAAATACGGACGATCCGCCCCTGCTCATTGATCAAATAAAAGGCCGCGTTATGTTCGTATCCGCCCCGTCCGTCCGGGATCACAATGACACCGAGCGCGTTTAATAATTGTTTCAGTTCCCCGTCATCCGGCACACGGGCCATGCGCCATGTAACGCCGTCTGCTCCGTAGTGGTGAGCGTGATGCTGCAACATCTCCGGCGTGTCGCGTTTGTTGTCGAAGCTAATGCTGAAAAACTCAAGGGGTTCACCAGGCGAAGAGCGGTGCACCGCGTCATAGACGCGGCGCAAGTTCATCTCGATGACCGGGCAAATATCGCCGCATTGCGTGTACATAAAGGTGGCCAACTTCCACTTGCCATCACGACCGGGCCAAGAAAACGTATGACCGGATTGATCTTCAAGATGCACAACTGGAAGCGGTTTTGGCTCTTGCAAGATAGCGAGGCGGCGGGCGGTTTCGCTCGTGAACGCCTGAAACCCGTCCGTCCCGTACCAAAGAAGCCCAATCCCGAACATAAGTGCGAAGAGGATCGCCGCCGTCTTACGCATACGGCCCCGCCTCGACATCCTTTGCCACCCGGGCAGGGATGACGGAAACGGAAAACCGATAAAGGAATACGGAAACGGCAGCGATAATGGCCACTGCAAACATCGCCCCCATGCGATCATACGGAACCCATTCCGGGAAATGCACCGCCCAGCGCCGCGGAGCGCTTACCTTTCCGGAGAACAGGAACGTACCGCACAAGCTGAGGAAGAAAATCGCATAAACCCAGAAACTCACCATATCCGCATAACCGACGCTGCTTCTGCTCTCACGGATGAGATAATACATAAAACCGAACAACATCGACACCGCGCCGATTCCCATATACATGTGGAAATGCCCCGGCACCCACTTCGTGTTGTGCATGACATGGTTGATGACGATGGTCGCATCGGCAATGGCCGGCATGACGCCCGCCACCCAGCCGAACATCGAAAGAAAAATGAAGCTTGACGCCATATCCCACTCAATGCCGGACCGATACACGATCATCAACGCGCCAAAAGCGGTCACGACCAAAACCGGCAAGCCGTTTAAATACGAGAACACCTGGCCGATAATCAACATCCATTTCGGCATGGCAAAGTCCATCAATAAATGGTGCGGATAAATAATGATCGTAAACAATGTCGACATGTTCCAGGCGATCAGAAAAATTTTGTACGATTTCCACGGCCGGTTCGTATATTTCGGCAAAATTTCGTAGACCGCAATGACTCCCATGTAAATGACCGAGTTGGCGAAAATATGTCCAAAGGCGTAAATCAAGTTTTTCGCGAGCAATGGATCGATCTCAATAGATGGTTGGAACAAATTGATCAAGCTCATCACTAAGACGCTGGCGCCGGCCGTCAAGGAAACGAGGTTGACGATCGACACCATCGTGCTCGCCACAACGGTCGGCGGCGGCCCATAGCCTTTTGCTTTTCCGAGAATTTGCGGCCAGCCAAGGCCGTTCCCAAGACTGCCGTACTGGCGAATAATGGCTCTTGAGGTGTCAAGATATAGAAGCAAAAAGCTAACACCAATGAGCAGCATGCCGATCAAGTACAAACTCGCCCCTGCTTTCCCCCACATACCGGCGGACATGGCCGGCAGCGGGTACAAAAACGTCCAGGCTCCGGCAAAACGGAAAACAAAAATGCTGACGGCAGTAATAGCCGCTCCCGTTAAAAACAACACAAAGTGGGCGACGAAAATGGGGAACGACAACGGGACATACTGGCGCAAGAAGTACCACATCACGGCCGACGCCGCAAACGCCGCCGCGCCGATCATAAACGTGCCATGGGCGGTCATCATTTCATAAAACGTATCTTGTCCAAGCGGGATCATGTTCCCTTGCGCAAGCAGCATGAACAGACCCAACACCATCATAAGCAAGATCGCAACACCGCTTACAAGCATATACCACGCGGTCATCTTCCGAACGTTCGCTTCCATTAGTTCCCCTTCCCTTCTTCGGCCGGGGCGACGGTGATCGTCGCAACCATCACATGGTGGCCGATGCCGCAATATTCTAAACAAAGAACTTGATAAGTTCCTGGCTTGTCAAACGTGTAGTAAATCGTATTTGTATACTTCGGCATGGCCTGCGTTTGAGCAAGCAGCTCCATGCGTTCATCATAAATGCCGACCCCGTGGTTGACATCCTCGCTCGTCACTTGAAAGGCGATCGGCTCACCGACACGAAACTCGTTTTGGCTCAGCACAAAACCAAACTGTCGCGCTTTTACTTGAACCACGGTCGAATCGGCGGCGTGCGCCGGCTTTTCAAACGGCAAATCGCGCAGCGTATAAAACGTCGCCAGGCCCATGGCCGCAATAACGGCCAAAAACCATACATTCCGAATGCGGTAGCCCTTTCGCTGGATCGGCTCATAGTCGGTGCGTCGGCCAGAATGGGCGACAACGTACAAAAAAACGAAGATGACAAACAAAATGAGAATAATGGAGATGATCCAAGCGGCTTGTTGGTACATGGTTGCAGCATTCCTCCTTTTCACTCGCTAAGATAGTTTCACTATAGGGAATGATGGCGCTTTCCATCAGTTAACTTCGTCACAAAATCACCCATTTTTCTCTCTATTTGGTTTTCTATGGTGAATGTGATAGAGCGCACAGTAGCGGCCGGAAGGACTTGCTATAATGATAGAAATGGAAAAAGGGGGAAAAAGAGGAGATGAAATCGTTGGCTTTCTGGGCGGTGGCCGTCACTTGCTTTTTAATTGTCTTCGGCGGGTATGTGGCGTCCTCGAACTCGGGGATGGGGTGTGGTCCTGACTGGCCGCTTTGCAACGGGGTGCTCGTCCCGGTGTTGAAGGGGGCGACGCTGATTGAATACGCCCACCGGCTCATCGGGGCCTTGTTAGCCGTCTTAACCGGGGTGCTTTGCCTCCACTTATGGCGTTTCCCCCGGCGCGGAGCGGACCGCATCGCTTCAGCGGCGACGGTTGGCTTGCTTACGGTGCAGATTATGCTCGGCGCCTTTGTTGTTTGGTTTGACCTCCCGCCTGCTATTGTAACCATCCATTTTCTTATGGCGTTTCTTTTTTTAGGCTGCCTTCTTTGGATTTGGCGGAATGTCCCTTATTCTTCTTTTGCACCTTTGCCGACATCCGCCCCGACAGAGGCGAAACGGCATGCCCGTGTTCTTTTGGTTTTTTTCACAACCACGCTGCTGCTCGGGGCGTATGTGAAGCACCAACATTACGGCCTAGCATGTGGATGGTTGGCATGCGGAGAATCAATTTGGCCATCAAGTAAAGCACAAATGTGGCAAACGGCGCATCGGGCCGCTGCCACAGCTACGGTGTTGTATACAATTTGGACAGCTTTTATTGCGCACCGGCGCGGCTGGGGGCGCCCGCTGAAGCGGCGCCTCCTTTTGGCGGCAGCGGTCGGGCTGCTGCAAGCGGCCTTGGGTGTCGGCACAATCGAAAGCGGCCTTCATCTACCGTGGGCGGTCGTTCATTTAGCGGGCGGCACATGGCTGGCGCTGCTGTTGATCGATCTATGCATCTGTTTGCATCTGCCGGCTATTGCAGCGGCAAAATCAACCCCGTCGTTGTCCATTTCTGGGCGATCATGAAAAGCCGCCATTATGGTGCTTGGGGCCATCAGCCAAGCCAAGCGCGCAGCCATCCGCCGGCGAACGAAACAAGGACGACCGCCCATGCCGGCCACTTCCAAATGGAAAGGAGAAGAAAAGCACCAAGCACGAACGCCAGATCAGCCGGACCTTTCACCGCTTTCATCCAAATCGGGTCATACAGTGCCGCAAGCAAAATCCCGACTACAGCGGCGTTAATGCCGGCAAGCGCCGCTTGGAAACGCGGATGGTGGCGAAGCCAATGCCAAAACGGAAAGGCGCCGAGCACAAGCAAAAAAGACGGAAGAAAAATCGCCATGGTAGCGACGAGCGCCCCTTTCCAGCCGAAGCTGGCCATCCCGATGTAGGCGGCAAATGTAAACAGTGGGCCGGGAACGGCTTGGGCGGCGCTGTAGCCGGCTAAAAACTGGTCAGCGGCAACCCATCCTTGTGGCACCACTTCCGCTTCTAAGAGCGGCAACACAACATGACCGCCGCCAAACACAAGCGCCCCGGCGCGGTAAAAGCTGTCGGCCAACGCCAAAAGCGGTGAATGGCTCCATGCGCGGGCAAGCGGCAGAACGATCAGCAAGGTGGCAAACAACGAAAGCAGCGCCAGCCCCGTGAAACGACGGGTGGACGGTGGGACGCCTGCAGCCGGCCGCTCCCCTGCCTTTTGCAGCCCGGCTGCACCGATCACTCCCGCTATGACGATTACCGCTACTTGGCTCCACGCCCCCGGCGCAAGAAGGACGGCCGCCGCCGCCGCGACCGCAAGCGTTGCCTCAAGGCGGCCGGCGGCGAATTTGCGCGCCATCTCCCATACGGCTTGCGCTACGACTGCTACGGCCGCCAACAACAACCCATGCATCCAGCCGCCCCCGTCCCAAGAAGCACGTTGCAGCCAAATGGCAACAAGACTGAGGGCGAGCGCTGACGGCAACGTAAACCCAAGCCAGGCGGCAAGCGCCCCCCAAACACCGGCGCGCATAAATCCGATGCCGATGCCGACCTGGCTGCTTGCCGGCCCAGGGAGAAACTGACATAGAGCGACGAGATCGGCATACGTTTTGTCGTCGATCCACTTTTTTCGTTTTACATATTCTTCATAAAAATAACCGAGATGGGCCACCGGCCCGCCAAACGACGTCAAGCCGAGGCGGAGCGCTGTTATTCCAACCTCCCAGATGGAGCGGCGGCGGTTTGTTGCCTGTTGACCCACTTCAACCATCTATCCTCGCTCCTTTCGTTCGCGAAAATGTCATACTACAATCATATCATCATCGATGAGAGGAGAGAACATCATGAACGTTCGAACGATGGCGACAAACGGTTTGATTGCCGCCGTGTATATTGCGATGACGGCACTCATTCAGCCATTTGGCTTTACATGGTCTGGCGAAGGAGTACGCTCGGTGGCTGACATTAACGGCAAACAAGTCATCATTGACGAACCTCCATCCTTGGGAGGAACCGATCAAGGGCCGAATCCCGTAGAGCTGGTCCTAGCCGCACTAGGCGGTTGCATCAATGTGCTAGTCTCTCTGTTTGCCAGCCATCACGAGGTCGAACTGAAGAAAGTTCAAGTACACGTAGAAGGAGATTTAGATCCCGATGGCTTTATGGAGAAAGCGGACGTTCGGCCTGGATTCTTAGAAATTCGCTACCATATTGATATTGACTCTCCTTCCGACCCAAAAAATGTCCAAGCTTTGATCGAACACGTTGAACGTGTCTGCCCGGTAAAAGACACCCTAAGGGGCGTACCCACAGTACCTATAACGAATCAAACTACGTCATAATGCGAAAATGGAAAAGGCTGTCCGGAAAAGGTTGAGCGATAACCTTTTCAGACAGCCTCTCTATTGCTCCATCTACGGATCCTTGAGAGGATGCACACTTCAAGGCTCAGGAAAAGAACATTCCCGTTGGAAGCCCGGTGATCGAACTCTTCTGCCTGTCAGTCTGCATCGTTTATTTTATTAACTCAATCGGCACAACTTTTCCATTTTCCACCGCTGCAACGATAATTTTCGATTCAAAGCCGCCGTCTTCGCCGACATTCGGAACGACATATACTTGCTTTTCTTTCGGGATGTTTTTCAATCCTTCGTTCATATGTTCGCGAATGGTGGCTGGGTCATCAACCGTGCCGGCTGCCTTCATCGCTTCCACAAAGGCGTAAAGAGCTAAATAGTTGTAGGCGGATTCTGAGCTTGGTTCGGCATTGTACTTTGCCCGATAGTTTTCCACAAACTGCGGGGCTCCCGGCTCTTTCGACTCAATAAGCGGCATAACGCCGATCGCGCCTTCAAGCATCTCATAAGAACCGATCGTCCGTTGCATTTCATCGAGCTTCGCTTGGTCCATAATGATAAAGCCGCCTTTAAACCCTAGTTCCCGCGCCTGCTTCGCCACTTTCGCCGTCGGCTCCGACGGTCCGCCGATAAACAACACATCCGGTTTTTCTTTCAAGGCATTCGTGATAATCGTGAAAAAGTCAGTGTCTTTCGTGAAGTCAATCGATGTGTTATAAACAACTTCTCCGCCTTGTTTTTCCCAATATGGCAACAGTTTTTCTGTCCAGTCTTTCCCGTATTGCGTCGCTGTCGGCAAAGCGGCCAATTTTTTGCCAAAGCGCTTCATCACATAGTCTGTAAAGGTCGGAATGTAGCCGTCATAGCGCGGCGGAATGCGGATTGTCAGCTTGTTTCCTGTTTCTGTGATTTTTGGCTCGCTTGTATAAGCGGCAATGATGAAATTATCCGTTTGGTTGAACACTTGCAGCGCCATGACGCCCCCGCTGTGCGGGGTGAAGATAATCGGTGTACGATGCTCTTGGACGAGCCGTTTCGCATTTGCCGCCGTTTCATTTGGCAAATATTTGTCATCCAATGACACGATATTGAGTTTATATGTTTTGCCGTTTACTTCAAATCCACCACTCTCATTGATTTCTTCCGCCGCCATTTTCACACCGTTTAACGTCCGCTCCCCGTAGTAGGCGGCCGGGCCGCTTAGCGGGCCGCTGTAACCAATATTGACGACGTTGTCGCCCCCACCGCTGTTAGTTCCGTCGGCGTTATGGTTCGTTGTCGAGCTGTTGCATGCCGCAAGCATAAACATCATGATGGCTGTCATCAACGCTGCAATCGACCATTTTCGTTTTTTCACCTTGCTCCCCCCTATTTTTTAACTCCTACCAACAACGTTCAGATCACATCGGCCGCGTCCGCCGTTCACCTCCTTTCTCCATCTTGTTGCATCGATCGTGAAGAAGAGAGTCTCCTTGATGAACGTCTTTCGAATGCCTCAAGGCGGCCGATTATGTGCCAATATATGCCTTGCGGACGTCGTCGTTGGCGAGCAGTTCATCCTTCGTCCCCGAAGCGACGATCGTCCCGTTTTCAAACACGTAGCCGTGATGGGCGATGGACAGCGCCGCATGGGCATTTTGTTCGGCGAGCAAAATCGTCGTCCCTTCCTCATTAATTTGTTTAATCGTCGCAAACATTTGCTCGACAATGAGCGGGGCGAGCCCAATGGACGGCTCATCAAGCAGCAACACTTTCGGGCGCGACATTAAGGCGCGGCCGATGGCGAGCATTTGCTGCTGTCCGCCGCTTAGCGATCCGGCCGGTGCGTTTCGCTTTTCACGCAAGATCGGGAACAGTTCATATACATGTTCGATCGACTGGCGGATGGCCTCTTTGTCCTTCCGGTGGACATAGGCTCCCATGAGCAAATTTTCATACACACTCATGCGGCCAAACAGTTTGCGCCCCTCGGCGCATTGTACGACACCGCGCTGCACAATCCGATCAGGAGGGAGCGGGTCAATGCGCTCCCCGTCGAGGGAGATTTCCCCTTGCGCTGGTTTATGCAGTCCGCTGATCGTGCGAAACAGCGTGCTTTTCCCCGCCCCGTTGGCACCAAGCAACACCGCAATTTCCCCTGGCCTGACAGAAAACGTCACATCGCGAATCGCCGTGAAACTGCCATAGCGGACAGACACGTTCGTCACCTCAAGCAACAGTACTCCCCCCTAAATACGCTTGAATGACCGCCTCGTTGTTTTGCACTTCTTCCGGCGTTCCTTCGGCAATTTTTTCGCCATAATTCAGCACCATAATGCGGTCAGCGATTTTCATAATCATCGACATTTTATGCTCAATGAGACAAACGGTCAGACCACCCTCAACCATTTTGACGATCAGCGCTTCCAATCCTTCCGTTTCGTCCGGATTGACGCCGGCAGCCGGCTCATCAAGCAAAACGAGTGTCGGGTCGGTCGCCAGAGCGAGCGCAAACGCCACCCGCTTCTTCTGTTCTTGCGACAAGTTGGCGACGAGCCGATCCGCTACATCGGTCAACCCAACGAAATCGAGCACTTCCATCGCCTTTTCTTTACACGCCTGTTCCTCGCGGCGATGTCGTTTTGTGCGCAAAATGGCATCAACCAAATTTGATGCGGTGCGGAGCCGGTGACCGATGATGACGTTATCCATGACTGTTGACTGTTCAAACAAGTGGGTCGTTTGAAACGTACGGGCAATGCCGAGTTTCGCCCGTTCATTCGCCGGCAGGCGGGTAATGTCGCGCCCCTGGAACGTAATCGTCCCGGATGTCGGCCGATACAGGCCGCTAATCAAATTGAAAAACGTTGATTTGCCAGCACCGTTCGGGCCGATGATGGCATTTACCTTCCCTTGTTCGACGGAAAACGTGACGTCATTGACCGCCGACAACCCGCCAAATCGTTTCGTCAACCGTTCGACGTGTAAAAACATGTTCATCCCTCCTCGACATGCCGTTCGCTCCGTCCTTGTCGCGAAACAGCCAGCTCAGCAGCGGTTTGCTTTGCTTCCTCCTGAAGGCGGCGGGTTTCCTTCCGCTTCGCGCTCAAACGGATGAACCCGCCCGCGATGCCGTGCGGGTAAAAGATGATCAGCAGCGTCAGCACAGGGCCGAAAATCAACATCCGATAATCTTGCAAAAACTGCAGCTGCTGCGATAAAAACGTGATCAGCAGCGTGCCGACAACCGGTCCGGCAAGTGTGCCGATGCCGCCGACAAGCAAGTATGTTAAAAAGTCAAACATGACAGTGACATAGGCGATATCCGGACCGAGAAAACGGATAAAAGACGCGTATAGCGCCCCGGCCAGCGATGTGAAAAAAACCGACAAAACGAACGAGGTGAGCTTGTTTTTCATCGTGGAGATGCCAAGCGTCAACGCGAGCTCCTCGCTGTTGCGAATGGCGATATACGTCCTTCCTGTCAACGAATAGACGAGCCGATACATGACAAACATGACCGCGCACAAGAAAAACAACACCAAATAATATTGGGCGACCGGCGTCTGAAACGACAGCGGCCCGATATCAGCGGGCGCCGGAATGCCGATGAAACCGCGCACTCCGCCCGTTAAGCTGTCCCATTTATCAATGACTAAATAAATGATATACCCGACACAGAGCGTATAAATGGCGAAGAAGTGCTCTTTCGTCCGCAGGGCGACAAGACCGATGACAAGGCCAAGCAGCGATGTGAATATGGCCGAGAGTACGAACGCCCCCCAAAACGGCAACCCGACTTTTACGGTCAAAATGCCGAGCGTATAAGCGCCAATGGCAAAAAATCCAGCGTGGGCAAGCGACAAATAACCGGTGTAGCCGGCAAATAAATTCAACCCGTAAACGGCGATCATCCAAATAAAGGAGATTGTCATCATGTGCAAGTAATAGCCGTTGGTCACAAGCAGCGGGAAGGCGAGCGCCAACGCCGCAAGAACAGCGAGCCACAGGCGTCGTTTTTCGAAAGCGGCCATCAATGTCCCTCCTTGGCAAACAATCCGTTCGGTTTGACCGTTAAAATGATGACAAGAATGGCGAAAGCAATAATGTCTTTATAGTCATTGGATACGTACGTCGCCCCTAAGCTTTCGCTGAAACCTAAAATATAACCGCCGACAATCGCGCCGGGAATGCTTCCCATGCCGCCGAGAATAATAATGACGAACGCTTTCAAGATGACAAGATGGCCCATGCCGGGAAACACGAGGTTGATCGGCGAAGCAAGCGAAGCGGCAAGCGCTGCCAGACCGCCGGAAAGAAGAAACGTCATCATGGCGACCTTGTTTGTGTTAATGCCGACTAAATTCGCCCCTTCGCGGTTTTGCGCCATTGCAATGATCGAGGCACCGATGAACGTCTTTTTTAAGAAGAGGTAAAGCAAGATCATGATCACAACAGTGGATGCGATGATGAGGATGCGTTGAATCGTCAAGGTCAAGCCGAAAACAGTGACGACATTGCCGTACGGCGTCGGCATCGTCTGATAATCCGCCCCCCAGATGAATTGAGCGAACGCTTCCAAAAACAGCAAAATGCCAATCGCCGCAATTTTGTCATGAAGCGGCGGTGCGTCACGGAGTGGATAAAATACCAGCCGCTCCATCAAGACGCCAAGCAGGCCGACCGCCACCATCGACACAACAATGGCCAAGCCATACGGCAGCCCGGCTTTCGTCATGGCGGTGAGCGTCACATAGCCGCCCATCATATACAGCGCGCCGTGGGCAAAATTTGGGATATGCAAAATACCATAGACGAGCGTCAATCCTAAGGCAACAAGACTGTAAACGCTTCCAACCGTCAGCCCGTTTAACAGCTGCTGGATAAACAATTCCATCCCGATCCCCCCTGTCTCTCCCACTAAAGGCGGACGAACCGCCTAACGGCTCGACACGACCTACCTTTTGGGCCGTTCTGGCATTCGAATGCCGTTTAAAATGAAGTCAACGTAAATGTCGGTTAGCTCCTCTTCCGAAACACCCCCGCCCGGTTGAAACCAGTAGTAACTCCAATTCGTGATGCCGAGCAGACCGAACGTAATCATTTCCGCATGAAGCGACGGCTTAAATTCGCCACAGGCGATCCCTTCCTGAATAAGCTGTTCATACTGCTTGCGGAACGCCCGCCGCTTCCCGCGGATTTCCTCCAAATGATCATTGGTCAAATGCCGCATTTCGCGGAAGAAAATGCGGGCGCTTTTCTTCCGCGTGCGAATGTTGCGAATAACCATATAGACGATCGCGTGCAGTTTTTCTGTACAGCTCCTCTTTGGCTCCTGCAGCAGGCGCTTCTGTTGGTTAAGCAAATCTTCGATATAGGAGATGCATATATCGCGCAGCAATTCTTCTTTGCTTTTGTAATAGTAATAAAACGCCCCTTTTGTTGCCCCGACCGCTTCGACGATTTCCTGCACGGACGTTTCTTTAAATCCTTTGCGGTCAAATAGTTCAATCCCGGCTTCCATCAATTTTTCTTTCATCGTCCATTGTCCCCATGCATTCAGGCTCGTTCCACAATCGCCGCGATCCCCTGACCGCCGCCGATGCACGCCGTAATGAGGGCGTAGACCCCGCCGCGGCGCTTCAATTCATATACCGCTTTCGTGATCAAAATCGCTCCGGTCGCGCCGAGCGGATGGCCGTGAGCGATGGCGCCGCCGTTGACGTTCACTTTTTCTGGATTCATCTCGAGCTCGCGGTCGCAGGCGATCACTTGGGCGGCAAACGCTTCATTGATTTCGATGATGTCCATGTCATCGAGCGTCAGCCCGACTTTTTCGAGCACTTTTTTTGTCGCCGGCACCGGACCGATGCCCATTACGTTCGGATCGACCCCGGCAACCGCATGGGCGCGGATAACCGCAAGCGGCTTTACGCCGAGCTGTTCCGCTTTTTCCCGCGACATGATGACGAGCGCAGAGGCGGCATCGTTCAGCCCCGAGCTGTTCCCGGCCGTCACCGTTCCGCCTTCCAAAAACGCCGGCGGCAGTTTCGCGAGCGCTTCGATCGTCGTGGCCGGGCGCGGATGTTCGTCCGTATCGAAGACAAACGGCTCGCCTTTTTTCACCGGAACGGTAATCGGCACAATTTGTTCGTCAAACCGCCCTTCCTGCATGGCGCGCGCCATGCGCTGCTGACTCCGCAAGGCGAAGGCGTCTTGTTCTTCGCGGCTGATGCCATATTTTTTCACTAAATTTTCTGCTGTAATGCCCATCGGCGGATCGCCGATCTCTTTCGGTGACAGCTGCGATTTGCGAAAGCTTGGCGGCGTCTGGCTGTACGGTTTTTCCGGGCGGTCCATCAAATACGGCGCGCGGCTCATGCTTTCCACCCCGCCGGCCACATAGACGTCCCCGTCGCCAGCCCAAATGGCTTGCGCCGCCAACGCCACGGCGTTAATGCCAGAGCCGCACTGGCGGTCAACCGTTATGCCGGTCAGCCCAAGCGACAGCCCGGTTTGCAGTGCCGTCAGCCGGGCGATATTGCCGCCGCCGCTTAAGACGTTGCCCATGATGACATCATCGATAAGTTCCGGGCCGATGTTCGCCCGCCGCACCGCTTCTTTGATCACTTCCGCACCGTAAACATGCGCCGGCAGCGTCGCCAAGGCGCCCCCTTGGCGGGCGATGGCCGTTCGCACCGCGGACACAATGACGGCATCCCGTTTCATCGCGATTCCCCCTCGCTCTTTGTTTGAAATTGCAACATCGCCGCCTTGTTTTGACTTTCAAGACTGGAGAGTTCGAGCCTTTGCACTTTGTGGCGGAAGGAGACGGCCAGCTGCCGCCTCCCTTATTCGTATAGGGCAAAGACCGCTTCGCCTTTCACGACTTCCTTTCCGTGCTGATTGACAGCGGCGACCACAAACCGAATCGCCTTGTCATCCTTTTCTTTGACTTTCGCCTTTAACGTGACGACATCGTTTAAAAACACCATCGACTGAAAGCGGACGAAATAATCTTGAACAAACCCTTCCTCACAATATGGCGTAAACAGTTTGGCGAGGTTGCCCATCGTCCACATCCCATGGGCAATAATGCCCGGCAGGCCGGCTTTTTTCGCTTCGTCGTCGATCGTATGGATCGGATTGTAGTCCCCTGAAGCACCGGCATATTTGATTAAATCAAGCCGGGATACCGGGGGAAGCGTCACGTCGGGAAGCGACTGTCCCACTTGCCATTCGCGGATCGTTGTCATACGCTCATCGCCTTTCTAACCGCCTCATTGATAATGATCGTCGAGGTGGAAGTAAAAATAAGGTTGCCATCGGCGTCTTCGCCGTTGTTGGCAATGACTAAAAAGCCGAGCTGGCCCATGCTGCTTTGTTTTTCGTAATAATCTTTGACTTCCGCATAGCAGTACAGCTCTTCGCCGACAAACAGCGGGCGCTCGTAATGGAAGCGCTGCTCGCCGTGGATGAGCCCTTTGGCCGGCAATTTCAACCCTTCAATGACACCGTAGTCAAACACGCGCGGAAACGTCGGCGGGGCAATGTTGCGCCCGTAGCGCGACCGTTTTCCTGTTTCTTCATCCCAATAAATCGGGTGTAAGTCGCCGATTGCTTCCGCGAACTTTTTGACCGCCCCGCGTTCAACTATGTTTTTCACTTTCACCGATCGTTTGCCGATATCCCCTTGATACATCGTCCGCCCTCCTCATTTTTCAGCATTTCGGGCCGCCGGCCACATACAGCACTTGGCCGTTGACAAACGACGACTTTTCATCGGCAAAAAACGCAACCGCATTGGCGATATCTTCCGGTCGGCCGCTGCGCCCGACCGGGATGTTGGCAACGCTTGCCTGAATGAGCTGCTCAAACGAAATGCCAAGCCGCTCGGCAGTCGCCTTTGTCATATCGGTTTCAATAAACCCGGGCGCGACGGCGTTCGTCGTAATGCCGAATTTGCCAAGCTCAATCGCCAACGTTTTCGTAAACCCTTGAATGCCGGCTTTCGCCGCCGAATAGTTCGCCTGGCCGCGGTTGCCGAGCGCGGAAGTCGACGAAACGTTGATGATGCGTCCGTACCCTTTTTCAACCATATATTTTTGTGCAGCACGGGCGCAATAAAATGCTCCCTTCAAATGGACATCCATGACCGTTTGCCAGTCATCATCCGTCATTTTAAACAGCAAGTTGTCGCGGATCACGCCCGCGTTGTTGACGAGAATATCAAGCGAGCCGAACCGTTCGACTATTTCTTGCACCGTCGTTTCCACTTGTTCGCGGTCGGTGACGCTCGCCACTTTCGCGTACACGTCATACCCTTTTTCGCGCAGTTCGGCAGCCGTTGCTTCAAGCGCTTCCTCATTTAAGTCAATAAACGCGACTTTTGCTCCTTCTTCCGCGAACCGGGTGACGATCGCCTTGCCGATGCCGCGGCTTCCCCCGGTCACAAACGCCACTCTTCCTGCAAACCGTTGACTCATCATGTTCTCCTCCCTTTCGGTAACGCTTTCATTCTTTCGTCTTCTTATAGAAATTGGCCAAGCTTTACATGTCCTTTAATTAAGTTGCGGGCGATAATGAGACGTTGAATTTCATCCGTGCCGTCGTAAATGCGCCATAATCTCGCCTCGCGATACCAGCGCTCGATCGGTATCTCTTTCGTATAGCCCATGCCGCCATGGATTTGCATCACCCGATCGACAACGCGATTGCCCATGTTCGCGCCAAACAGTTTCGCCATCGACGCCAAGTGGCGGTTGTCCTCCCCTTGGTCGAGCGTAAACGCGGCATTTAAGACGAGCCATTTGGCCGCCTCAATTTCCACCGCCGAATCGGCGATCATCCATTGGATCGCTTGCCGTTCGGCGATCGGCTTGCCGAATGTGACGCGCTCTTTCGCATAATCGATCGCCATTTGCAGCAGCCGCTCCGCCGCTCCGACCGCCCGGGCGCCAACGACCCAGCGCGCATAGCCGATCCACTCAAGTCCAAGCTTGTAGCCGTAGTGCAGCTCGCCTAAAATGTTTTCTTCCGGAACGCGCACGTTTTCAAAAATTAAGCTGGCTGGGGTGGCCGGCCCCATCGTATGTATCGGTTCGGAGCGCCAGCCCATCTCGCGGTCGACGATAAAGCACGTCACCCCTTCACGCCCGTTCGTCGTCTGATGCCGTTCTTTGTCGGTAATGGCAATGACCATCACGAAATCGGCATCATTGCCGCCGGTAATAAATGTTTTCTCCCCGTTTAACACCCATTCGTCGCCGTCTTTGACCGCCGTCATTTTAATGTTGCGTGTATCCGACCCTGCACCCGGCTCAGTCATGGCAAAACACGATTTTTTCTCACCGTTGATCGTCGGAAGCAAATATTTTTTCTTTTGCTCCTCATTGGCATAATACAAAATGTTGTCCGCCGACCCGCCGAACTGGAACGGAACGAGTGTTTTTGCCACTTCCATGAGGACGATCGCCTGCATGACGTGGCCCAAGTTCGCGCCGCCGTATTCCTCCGGCGTGTTAATCCCCCAAAAACCCGCCTCTTTCGCTTTAAACTGCAGCTCTTTTAATTTCTCCGGCGCAAGCCCGGGCTTTCCTTCCCGCTCATTGCGCAATACGTCATTTTCGAGCGGCACCAATTCTTTTTCGACAAACTTGCGAATCGCCTTTTGCACCATGCGCTGCTCATCGGTTAAGCGCAAATACATGATTGTTCCCCCCGTTTTCGTTACGCTTTGAAACGAAATCCCACTCCCATAAATACCAACCGGTTGGTATGTTATCTTTATTATATTCGAATGTTCTGAAAAGTACAATACTTTTTTATGTTTTTGTCCAACGGGAAAACGTCCACGGTTCTCCCGCTGGCACGATGCTTACCCATCTATTCCGCCTGTATTTGCCTGCGCACACCGGCGACCGTTTCACCGATCCCGCCATAAATGACAAGATCAAATATCCCGTCCATCCTCGTCGCCGTTTTGTTCATCAATACTTTTCGTGTTGCCGGCGACTCGGCGGCGACATAAAACGGGATTTGGTTGACAGGCGCCACTTCCAAACTTGTTCCCATCGCCAAAAACAAATCGCTTTCCGCCGCTTTGGCAAACGCTTCCTCGATATGCGGCACGAATCCGCCAAACAAGACGACATCCGGTTTCAAAATCGCCCGGCATTCGTTGCAGCGCGGCACATCGTTGCGATTGACAAACGCCAATTCATACGTTTTACCGCATGACGGACATGTCGCCGTCCGCAGCGTACCGTGCAGCTCAATCACATGCGTGCTTCCTGCTTTCACATGCAGGCCGTCAATATTTTGCGTTAAAATCACCACTCGTTTCCCGATGTCTTCCAGCCAGCGAAGAAACCGATGCCCATCATTCGGAGCAAAACCGCCCATCAGTTTCAACGAAAATAGTTGCTTGAACCGGCGCCAAAAATCAATAGGGTCTTTTTCAAAATAATACTCCGACAAATAATGTTCGACATTTTCCTCGTGCGCATAAATCCCGTTTTCGCCGCGAAAATCGGGGATGCCGGACTCCGTGCTCATCCCCGCCCCGGTCAGGACAGCGATTGTGTCAGCCTCTCGAATCCATTGAGCCAACTTGTCTCTTTCCCTCACAGTCCATTCCCCCTTGCAAGCAACATATTCTCCCCTTATTATACACTTGCTGTTTTAGGTGAAACAGGACATCGTTCCTACCTTTATAATGATAATTGGTCCTCTAAATGGAACAGATGGAAATAACTTTATAGAAATAGTAGGAATAAATCCCGATTGGGTTCCCAATTATCCCCCCTTATAATTGCTGATAGAAAAATAGAAAGGTGGTTGAAAACGTAGTGAAACGATTATGCGCCGCCGTCGCGCTGCTGGCTGCGGTATTGTCCAGCTTGCCTACGGCCGGCCCCACGCGTGCTGAAGCGGCGGCAGAGCCGGTTGTGAACGTCAAACTAGTAAACTACTTAGGAAACCAAAGCGAATTAACCGTGAAACCCACGGATACATACTCGCTTTCCGGCACCGGCATGGCACTCGCGCCCAACACCTCCTACCGCGTGAAAGCGACCGCAGCCGGCCTCGCTTTGTATGAAGGAACGACACTAATTGGTGAGTTTCCACAGTTGCACCTTGCTCCATCCAAGCCAAACGCGGTATTGTCTATCAACGGCCGGGGATATTTGGGAGACATGGCGTTTGTGAAAGAAAATGGACGATACGTCCGCCCGGTCAACGCAGTGCCCATTGAAGAGTACATTAAAGGGGTCGTGCCGAACGAAATGCCGGCTTCATGGAATATCGAAGCGCTAAAAGCCCAGGCAGTCGCAGCGCGAACATATGCACTTAGCTATGCCGGAGCGACGATCGACGATACGATCCGCTATCAAGTATATGGCGGTTATACGTGGCATCCGAACAGCACAAAAGCGGTTGAAGAAACGTATGGCCAGGTGCTGAAATACAACGGCAGGCTGATCAGCGCTGTCTTCTCCGCCAGCAACGGCGGCAAAACCGAATCAAACGCCAACGCCTGGGGAGGGACACCGCTGGCTATTTTCCCGATCAAAGATGATCCGTACGACAACGCCGTTCCGTGGGGATTGACAGTTCAAAAAACGCAGATCGATTTGACGGGAAAACATTTAGCCAACTACGCTGCCTGGTGGGACACCGTCAGCGAAGCGGACAAAGCAATCGCCAACAACATTAAAGCATGGATGAAGGCAAACGGCTATAACGGCAAGGAGATCAAAATCGTCGCCATTCCGAAGCTGTCGCTGTACGCCCCGCTCTCCGGCGGCCGCGTCTCGAAAGGCGATATCGCCATCGAGTATATCACGAAGGGGGATGTGAAAGGAGATGGCACGCTCGCCATCCGCCGCCTTGAGTTTATCGGCGCCCCGGCGGCCAAAATTCGCGCTTTAATCGGCAACCGCGTCATGCTTAGCTACCTAGTCACCGAGGTGACGGAAACGGAAACATCGATTACGGTGAAAGGAAAAGGGGATGGTCATGGCGTTGGCCTCAGCCAATATGGGGCGAAAAAAATGGGTGAGCTTGGTAAAAAATATACAGAAATTTTAGACTTCTATTATCTAGGGGCTTCGCTCACCACCGCCTACGCCAAAACGGAACCAACACCGCCGCCAACGGCTGAACCGACGCCGCCGCAGCCGGCGCCAGCCGACCAACAAACGCCGGACCCGGCCGGGTCAACGCCGTCCGATACGAAAGCGCCAATCATTAAAGGCGTAGCTGCCGCCTATGTGCCCAATACAAACCAGTTGACTGTCCGTTATGCGATTGACGAAGAAGCAACCGTGTCCGTTTACGTCAAAAACGCAAGCGGGAAGATCATCCAATACGTACAAAAAGATGTAAAGCAAAAAGCCGGAAGCTACGCAAACCGATGGAATGTCGGCGCGAATCCAAATGGACGCTATACGTTCGGCATTATCACGAAAGACTTGGCCGGCAATGTTTCCTCTGCCGCCATCAGCGCTGTCGCCGCCAAAACGGTGTCCCCGCCGAAAATCAACGCCGTCAGCGACCGCTCCACAACCGTGACGGGGATGGCAGAAGCCGGGGCTGTCGTCTATGTCAAAGCAGGAGCAAAAACATACAAAACGGCGGCGAAATCTGACGGAGCCTTTGCTGTCGCCATCCCGCGGCAAAAGGCAGGGACGGTGCTGACCGTAACCGCCGTCGACCGCGCTGGCAATATAAGCCGGCCGATCAACATGACAGTTAGGGATAAAACGGCGCCCCCGGCGCCAAAACTGAATTCCATCACGAGCCGGCAAAGCACGCTCACCGGTAAAACGGAAGCGGGCGCCATCATCACCGTCAAAATCGGGACAAAGACCTACAAAAGCACAGCCCGCAAAGACGGGACGTTTTCTGTCGCCATCGGCCGGCAAAAAGCGAAAACAACGCTTACGGTCACCGCCGCCGACCGTGCAGGCAACGTGAGCCCGCCGGTGAAAGTACGGATCCGGTAACCATTTGCCCCTCATCTTGCGCTTCCTGCCTAAGATGAGGGGGCGCTTTTGTTTTCTTGAACTCCCCAACGTTCTCCTGCTGCTCGATTGAGAGCCAGGCAACCAAACATTCCGCTTCCGCCTGACGTGAGGCTAGCGCAGATTAAACCCTTTTCCTTCGACAAACTCTTTCATATACATGCGGACGCGGCGGCTGAGCATCTCGGCCATTTGTCCGGTCCACGTGTCGCGGCGGCGGCCGTTCGTCCGTTGTTCATAATAGGTGGAAACCGTTTCGTTGTAGCGTTGCAATTGCTCGATGAGCCGCGCGCGATCTTGGTCGTACTCGTCCTCGTGATAAACGTGCTCAAACGGCAAACGCGGCTTTGGATCCGGCCTTTGTGCGGGATAGCCGACCGCCAGCCCAAAAAGCGGAATGACCCGCTTCGGCACGTTTAACAGCGCACAGACATCCGGCAAGTTGTTGCGCAACCCGCCGATATAACAAATGCCAAGCCCCATCGACTCGGCGGCGATGGCGGCGTTTTGCGCCGCAAGCGCCGTATCAATGAGCGCGACCATAAATTTTTCCGTGCTCTCTAGCGATGAAAGCACGTCTTTTCCTTCTAGCTCGCCAATGAGTTCGTGGCGGTGAAAATCGGCGCAAAAGATGAAAAAATGGCCGTTTTGTGCCACATACGATTGATTTCCCGCCAGTTCAGCAAGCTTTTGCTTTTTCTCCGGATCTTTCACGCCGATGATCGAGTACGCCTGCACATAACTGGAAGTCGACGCCGCTTGGGCGCATTCGACGATCGTGCGGATTTGTTCATCCGTCAACGGCCGCTCTTCAAAACGGCGGATCGAGCGATGGCGCAAAATCGTTTCAATGATTGGATTCATCATCCATGCCCCCTGATGCAATGAGTGGTATTGTCCCCGATGCTTATCATAGCAAAAAAAGAAAGAGCCGAAAAATGATCGGCTCTTTCCTGCATTATTGCCCAAACCGCCCTTCCTGGTAATCGCGAATCGCTTCGCGGATTTGTTCCGGCGTGTTCATGACAAACGGCCCGTAGGCGACGACCGGTTCATTCACCGGCTCGCCGGCGTAAAGAAGAAGACGCAGCTTTTCACGGGCGGTCACCTGCAGCTCTGTTTCCTCACCGCGGTTGTGGCGGCTGAAAAACAGCGCTTGCCCGGCTTTTCCTTCCGTATGGTCGGCCCCGAACGTGCCGCTCCCTTCTAAAATGTACAAAAAGCCGTTGTAATGGCCCGGCAAATCTTGCGCCACCGTCGCCCCCGGTTCGACCGTCATGTCGACCATCGTCACCGGGACGATGTTTTTCGTCGGCGCTTTGACGCCTTTTGATGTGCCGGAAAAGACGCGGATCACCGCCCCTTCCTCTTTTCGCACCGGCATGTCTTCAGCGCGCAAGTTTTGATAGCGGGGCTCCGTTAGTTTGTGCGCGCTTGGCAAGTTGACCCAAAGCTGTAAGCTGTGCACCGTCGAACCGGGAGCCGGATCTTCTTTATGGACGACACCGCGGCCGGCTGTCATCCATTGCACATCCCCGGGGCCGAGCGTACCGTGGCCGGCTTTGCTGTCAAAATGTTCGAGCTCGCCGCTGATGACATATGTCACCGTCTCGATGCCGCGGTGCGGATGGACATCAAATGTTCCGCGCTTAAAAATATCTTCCATCAGCAACAAAAACGGGTCGTACTCTTGCCAGTTCCCAGGCTCAAGCACAGGCCCGCTTCGGTGAATCGGGCTGTTGGCGGTGATTTGCACCGTTTTGATATGGCGAATGTGGCGTTGAACAGCCATATGCTCCTCCTCCTCTTGTTTTGCCTCTCGGCTGCCGCCAAGAGAGAGACGCGGCGGCCGACCAACCGCGCCTTTTTCTCTCTCATCGTACCCGATTCATCCAAAAACAGGCAAATGATCTGCCTGCCATATGGCGCATAAACAAAAAACCTGCCGACAATCGGCAGGCTTTCGTTCGTATGTAAGATGGCGGAGGAAGAGGGATTCGAACCCCCGCGGGCTGTGACACCCCTATCGGTTTTCGAAACCGACCCCTTCAGCCAGACTTGGGTATTCCTCCGCGGTAAATGGAGCCTATCGGATTCGAACCGATGACCTCCTGCGTGCGGGGCAGGCGCTCTCCCAGCTGAGCTAAGGCCCCATCAAAATGGTCGGGAAGACAGGATTTGAACCTGCGACCTCACGGACCCGAACCGTGTGCTCTACCAAGCTGAGCTACTTCCCGTCATTTCACTGTTTTCCCTTGCGACAATTTACATTATATATAAACCTCTTAAGAAAGTCAATAGTTTTTTACGATTTTTTGCATACAAGGTGGACATTTATTGCTTTTTTCCGCCGCCGGCTGCATAGCCGTCCCCCTTTTTTTCCTATACTACAAACAAGGCGATCGTGCGGCAAAATCGAAAAGGAGGCGGTTCCTTGAAGCTTATTCCGCCAGTGCGGCGCAAACGGGCTCATTTGTCACAGTTTACCACAACCCATATTCATTTGCGCCATCCGCTGGTCGTCGCCTTTTTCTCGTTTTCGTTTCCCGGATTCGGCAATTTAATGCAACACCGCTACGCCACGGCTTTTATTTTAATCCTTTGGGAGCTGTTTATCAATACAAAAGCACACGTAAACACAGGTATATTATACTCGCTTCTTGGCGATTTTGAAAAGGCCAAAGCGGTGCTCGACGAACGGTGGCTCATGTTTTATGTTGCGATCTACATATACGGCATTTGGGACAGCTACCGCGGTTCGATCGATATGAATAAGCTGTACTTGCTCGCCGACCGCGAAGATGCACCGATTCCCCCTATTCGGATAGGAGTGTGGGACATCAACTATTTAGACAAACGTGAACCGTGGCTGGCGCTCGCCTGGTCAGTGCTCGCTCCGGGGCTTGGTCATTTATACGTCCATAAAGTGATTACTGGTTTATTCGTGTTCGCCTTTACGATCATCGTTTCCTATTTCGCCCACTTGCCGGAGGCGATTATTTATACGCTAACCGGCCAGTTTGATGAGGCGGTGCGTATCCTTAATATGCAATGGGCGCTTTATTTGCCGTCTATTTATTCATTCATCTTTTACGATGCGTACGTTTCCGCCGTCGAGTACAACAAATTGTTTGAAAAAGAATTGTCTAACTATTTACGCCGCCGTTGCCAGCCGAAACAATTTCCGTGGCCGGTTTGACTAGGAGGCTTTTTCATGATTGTCGTTGCCACTTTTGAAAACCATTTGTTCGTCGAGCTGGCGATTTCCGCTCTTCGCCAAAAAGGGATCGCCCCACACCATCTGTTTGCTGTTCCGCTTGACCGTCGCACGGAGCCGCCGCGGCTGCTCGATACAATCCACCGCGCTGACGGCTTGAGCTTCCTTGATTTAGCAGCGATTTTCGGAACTTGTTTCATGCTGCTCGGTTCGATTTATGGTTATGTGTTAACATGGGGGCCGATCATTTGGGGCATTATCGGGGCGGTAGGCGGCATCGGGTTGGGGCTGTTGTTGACTCACATTTCGCACCCTAGCAGGGGAGAAAGAAAGGATTTTTTATTTCGTTTTTCAGAATAACGTTTCGACCAACACGACTAGCGATGGCAATCCTTTTTTTACCATCGCTAGTCGTTCCATATGACGTTACACGTAAATGCTCTCATCCATGCCCAATCCCTGCAGAATCCTTCGCTGATCAGGGGTGAGCGGTTTCCCTAGCCTGCGTTGGATTTGCCCATCCGGCAACTCCAACAGGACGACTCTGACATACCAAAACAATTGAAAAATCGCTTGTCCGGTCGGACGGGTCAGCTTGCGGCCTCCGGCGCCCTTTAATGGGCGTTCGGGTGTGATGAACTGACGCACCCGGCGCTGGAAGACGCGATAAATGGCCAAGGCCAGCAGAAACAAATAGCCCAACACCGCCACTCGTTCCGGTTTTTTGACGTAAATTTCGTCCGTAAAGAACGGATCTTTTAGGAAGGAGAAGTTCATTTCCACCGAGATCTGCCCTTTATACAGCTTCAAGATCTCTTGGGCATCCATGGGTTGGCCCTTCCATTCCTTTGGAACAGTCGTGACGAGGACAAACCGGGACGCTTTCCGTCTCGCCTGCTCCCACGCGTCTTGGTTGAATTCCACGCTCAGCCGAAGGGTGTACAGCGTCTCCATTTCCGGTTCCGCCCCTTTTTTCGGCCGTCCACGCCGTTTTTTCGGGCGCACGATCTCTTCGACGACGGCCTCCACTCGATGGAACCGGGGACGAAGGGATGCCTTCAAGGAGGCCAAGGCTTGTTCGGCGTCTTCCCGACAAGAGAAAGGATGACGCTCCCAACGGGCTTGTTCCTCGCGAAGAAGCTCCGCTTCTTTGGTTCGTTCTGTTTCGAGCGTCTTTCCTTTTCGCTGGTCGAGCGCACTCGATTCGACGACGATCAGTCGTACGGGCTGGCCTTCATATGTCGAGGCCGTTTCCCATACCCGGTACGTGGCGCCGTTTTTCTCGGCCAGCGCAAAGGGGGCGCTCCACGCCGAATCGGGTTGGGCATCCGCCTCCGAAAGCGCCGTTTTGACAATCCGGAGCGACGACGGCCCTCTCGTGATCAAAAAGGCGTTGGCGGCTTTCGTTTGCGCCAGCGTGTCCTTCGTCATCGCAGCGGAATCTGCCACGTAAATCCATTCGTCTTCGATCTTCGCTTCCCTCAGCTGCTCATGGACTCGCGACAACACCTCGGGATTCCACGTTTTGTCCGGCACGTTGCCGTCGTGCACGTCGCCGTAAAACGGAATGCCGTCCTCGTTGCCGATCAGGCCGAATCCGATCTGCTTTTGCCAGCGATGATGGCGGTTATAGCCATAGGTGATGTGCAACCCATCCGACGAATCGGATTCATACGCACCGTAAACCGTCTTGTCCGTCGTATCCGCGTGAAAGACACGGAGAGGGAGGCCTTCTTTCTTGTAGATTTGTACCAGGCAAGACGAAAGGACTTGATGGATATTGGCCTCATACAGCCGGTCCAAATGGCGAGCAATGGCATCGTCGTTGAACCAAGACGGATCCAATCCTGGCCGGATCAGCTTGGGCAAGTCGATGTCATGCGCCCACCGTTCCAAATGAACGAGGGCTTGCCGGCCGCTCAAGATATCCAAGAGAAGCAGCCCGACCACATCACTGGCTCGGGTTTGGCATTGAGGATCCACCGGAACCAGCCGGTCAATCAGCTGAGGGAGGCCAAGATCTTTGAAAATGGTACTTATTATATTCAAATAGGAACTTTCATAAATCGCCCGAATTCGAACGTCCATGATGGAAAAACTCCTTTGCATTCCTTGTGTGTCAAGGACCTATTCGACACCGGGATGAAAAAATCCTCCCGATTTTGGTCGAGAGGGTGCGAAATGTGAGTGTTGAAATGGCGGCTCAACCGAAAGGCGGCGCGCCGCCAAACGAACATGAGCGCGGAAATCGTGCTCCTCATCCGTTGCGATGAGGAGCAATGGCCATTGATCGAACGGCTGCTATGGAATCATCACGCACTCGGTCTTGCCGGCATCCGGGATGGGAAGGCAAGCGGCCGCTAGGGGGACGCAAAACAAGGGGATGCCATAAACAAAAAACATGCATGAGCAAGTTTTGCCCTCACCCGAGATCAAAATCGCCAATCAAAGCGAGGGCCTTTTCATGGAAAAGCCTTATGGGCAACGCTTTGCCCTCCATCCAGGCATGAACACGATCCATCCGGGCACCTGCGTTTCCATAGAAAAAACGGAAAAAATGCGGGTCTCCAACCAGAGACCGGCATTGCGGCGGCGTCAGCTAAACAAATTGTCGCATACGGCAGCGAGAGCAGTGAGCAGTTTCGGCGCATGAAGCCTATTGAAACATCCCGTGGGATTCCCCTCGGGCTTTTATTTGCTTCTCAATACACATCCCGCCGCGTAAAGACAATAAAGGCAATCAGGAGGGCCGCAACGCCCCAAACGGCGAGCACCGTCATGGAAAAGCCAAGCGTCATCCCTTCGATCGGCGGGGCCGCCCCTTTGATGTAGTCCGTCAGCCGCAAATTGACCATAAACAAATATTTCGCCGAATGCCACGATGACACCATGTTCGATAAAATGGCACCGGAAATTAGCGCCGCCAGCATAATGCCCATCACCGCTGCGGTGCTTCGCAAAAGTACGGAAAGCATAAACGTCAACGTGCCAACAACAACGCTGACAAACGCTGCCAACCCAAGCTCAATAAGCACGTATTTCCATTGTGGAATTATATGAACGTTTTCCGTATTCAAATCTTCTCCTTGTGGGATAAATCCGGTCAATAGCGGCAGGCGAAAGCCGCCGTACCCGAACACAAGGCCGGAAATGACGTACGACAACACCGCAGCCGTTAACATAATCAACGATACGGACAACAATAGCGCGATATATTTGCTTAACAGCACTTTCCATCGTTTCACCGGCCGGACAAGAAGCAGCTTGATCGTTCCGGCGCTTGACTCCGATGACACGAGATCGGCCGCCACCACCATCACCAAGAGCGGCAAAAACAAGTCAATGGCATTTTCAATAAAAATGCGCATAAACGTCGGCGCCCCTGGAGCGGACGGGTTGATGTCGTGCTCTAAGTAATATTGCTGTTGCTGAAGGCGGATTTGCAAATATTGGCGCCACTCTTCCGACATGCTCGGCGACTGCAAACGGTTCTGCAAGTCGACGATTTGCTGCTGCAGCTGCGTTCGCCAGTCAGTTGTGCCAAGCCGTTTCTTTAGCTCTTCCGTCTCCCGATATTGAGCGTATGTAAATAAGGCGACAAGCACCGCAACAATGGCGACGATTACCCATAGCCGCTTTTTGCGGATGATCTTTAACATTTCATTGTACACTAACTTAGTCAATCGTTTCGCCCCCTGTCAGCTCGATAAACAAATCTTCGAGCGTTGGCAGCCGTGGGTCAATTTCGGCGACCGCCACGCCGGCCTGGACGAGTTTGGCGTTCCAGGCAGCGAGCTTGGCCGGCTCATACGGCGTTACGACCGTTTCCTCATCCGCCCGCAACACATCCGTTTCCTCCGTCAACAGCGCCCGCGCCCGCTCGATCGGAGCGGCTTTCCAGACGACACGCGCCTGTTCTTTCAACAGTCGCTCGACTGTATCGACAGCCAAAAGCCGCCCTTTTGCCATAATGGCGACGCGGTCACACATCAGCTGAATTTCGCTTAACAAATGCGACGATACAAGGACGCTCAATCCTTCCGTCTCCGCCAAAAAGCGGATGAAGGCGCGCATTTCACGAATGCCGGCCGGGTCAAGGCCGTTTGTCGGCTCGTCCAAAATGAGCACCTTCGGTTTTCCGAGCAACGCCTGGGCGATGCCAAGCCGCTGCCGCATGCCGAGCGAATATGTGCTCACCCGATCATGAATGCGCTGTTCAAGACCGACGAGCTTCGCCACTTCTGCAATCCGCTCCGCACCGACTCCGGGCATCATACGGGCGAAATGTTCAAGGTTTTCCCAGCCCGTTAAATACGGATACATTTCCGGGTTTTCGACGATGCAGCCGATATGGCGGATCGCCTCGGTAAACTGGCGATGAAGATCATATCCGCAAATCGCCACCGTCCCCGACGTCGGCCGGATGAGTCCGACCAACATGCGAATCGTCGTCGTTTTGCCCGCCCCGTTCGGCCCCAAAAAGCCGAACACTTCCCCCTCTTGCAGTTCAAACGAAATCCCTTTAATGATTTCCTTGCCGCGGATCGTTTTCCGCAGTTCTTTGACGGCTAACGTCACTTGTTTCGTCATCTATGCTCCTCCTCTGTCAACGTAATGAGCGAAGCGACGCGCTCACCGATCCGCCTGTACCCTTCTTTGTTTGGATGGAAATGGTCGCTGTATAAATAATCATTGACATGCAAGGCAAACAAGTCAAACGTCGGAACAGCGACGACATTTGGATAGCGGGCGGCCACTTCCGCTGACGCAAAATTCCAATCGCGAACAACGGCCGACGTTCGTTTGGCGTCACCCAAATCGCTAAACGGATTGTACAAGCCGATCGCCAAAATGACCGCTTCGCTGTTCAAACGGCGCAGCGTGGCAAAAATGCGGCCCAGGTTGGCCACATATTGCCGTTTCGCCGCCTCTAGCTCTTTTTGATCCAAGTCAAGCGCTTCTCCGCCGCGAAACAAATCATTGCCACCGATCGTCATCACGATCAGATCAGCCATGGCGACCTGCCGCTTGACTTCTTTTTGACCGAGCTGGCGAAGCAGTCCGTCCGAACGCAAGCCGCGAATCGCCAAATTGGTGACGCGAATCGGCTCGTCCGTCTGCCGGCGAAGCTCATCGACCATATAGCCGACATACCCTTTGCCGCTTTCATCCCCCGTCCCTCTTGTCAACGAATCGCCTAAGGCCACGATGTCGATCTCCCCATCGCCCCGCTCCGTCTCATCGACTGCGGGCCGCTTTTGCTCGGCCGGCGGCTTGGCGGCAGGAAAAAGCTGATCTTGCACCGCCAAGGCGAGGCCGCCGAGCCAAAACACGCCGGATAAGACGGCAACGGCTATCAGAAGCGCCACCGTGTTTCGTCCCATATCAACACCTCATTTCCCCATTTTATTCCTCGCAATCTGTTTGCTCATTGTCCGCTATCATTTGTTTGATCCGGCCGCTGCCGGTTTATTCGCCAATATTTTGGATTCCAATACTTTTTGAGCTTCATCACCGCTTCTTTCCCAGCCAGCAACACTCCGAACCAAAACATTATTTCTGCCGCAGCAATGACAACCGCAACAATTGCCGTCTTACTAGCAGTTGAAAGCGGCAGAAACGGCGCGATGGGCACCACCACCCAAACGACGAACGACGCGATGATGAGACCGATGCCGATGTGGTACGTGACGGACCGTCTCTGTTTCACGTTCCACTCCCCTTTTTGCCTGAGATTCACAAACTTTCCCCCAGACATCAGAATCGCTTATTTCTACTCTACCATATGTGCCGTCATTTCACGAAATAGCCCGCATGACACATTCGGCGCACGCTTAAAGAAGGGGGCACCTTTTTTCTCGTGCAAAGCCGTTGACCGGACACCTTTTGCTCTCCGTGATTTGATCACCGCTTCAAGCTGCATCCGCTCAACGTTCACTCCTGTTTTCACATGGTGTGGCGTTTTGACAGCGATGTCCTAAAACGGTGTGTGTTCCGGCAAAAAAAGAAACCTAGCCAAACCGGCTAGGCGAAGTGAATCATTGCTGTTGTTTACGCCAATAATCGATCAACCCCATCGCACACACTTGCAAATCAAGCTCGATCGCTGCATAGGCCGGCGACGAGGACGGAACATTGTGTTCGTTCAGAAAAGCCTTTACGTCGTGATACAGCAGCTGCGCAGCTTTTTTTGCCTGCTCGGCTGCCGGCGCATCCGGATGGCGGTCCATTGCTTCCTTCCCGGCCTCCACAAATTTCGGCAGCCAAACGCGAAGCTGACGAAAAGCAGCCTTAGGGTTGTCAAGTGCACCGAAATGGCCGAAATAGATGCGTTCCGGGTTCAGTGCTTCAAGACGTTCGGCCGATCGTTCCATCGCCTCGGGGTTAAACTGGTTGGGCGACGTCGACGGCAGGCAAAATTCAAGCGCGCTGTCGAGAAGCTGCGGATAAAACACACCAATTGTATCACCGGTAAACACGCCGCGGCTGTATGAATCATAAATGGAAACATGATGGTTCGCATGCCCCGGTGTATCGTAAAAGGTGAGCGTCCGCTCTTCGCTCAGCACGAGCGCTTCCCCGTCCTCTTTCACGACAAGCCGCTCTTCTGGAATCGGAACGATCGGATCAAACAGCTCTTCAAACCGTGCGCCATACACCGCCTTCGCCCCGGCAATGAGCCGTGACGGGTCGACCAAATGCCGCTTCCCTTTCGGATGGACGACAACCATCGCATTCGGGCAATGCTCAAGCAAGAGCCCGGCACCGCCGGCATGGTCCAAATGGATATGGGTGACGATAATGTAGCGAATGTCAGCCGGGTCGATCTGAAGCGCTTTCAATCCGGCGAGCAAATGCGGCACGGACGGGCCCGGCCCTGTTTCCACGATCGCCAAATTTTCTTCGTGAAGCACGTATGTACCGGTGCGCTGCGGCATGCGCAAGTCGTACAAATCGATGAGCGAAACGCGGCGGCCTAAATCAATCGGATCGTTCATTTTTCTTTCCCCCTTTTCGCATCGAAAATGGATTCGACACTGCCGCTAAGAAATCCTTCTTTTCTGACTTAAGAAAGACGGTGAAATAACAACAGGAACGTTTATCAAAAGCGGGGAGTTGGCCCGTCTTGATCTACGACGCCAACTCCCCGTTAGCCGCCTTTCCTTTCCGTCCGTTTTTGATGGCCATCGCTACAGCCGCGGCCCATCCGAGCACGATAAAGCCATACACGGCCGGATACACCGGCGCCGGCGCCTCCCAGGCGTGCAGGAGCGTGCGGGTGTTCGTCAAAATAATAAGCCCCCCGACCAACACCCCAAGCAAATAAGACGGCAGTTTGCGCACAAGCCAAGCGGCGATCGGGGCCGCGACAATGCCGCCGGCCATGAGCGTCAGCACCCAATACCAGTTCACTTGCTCCCAACCTAAGGAAATCACAAAGCCGAGCGTTGCTGACGAGGCAATGGCAAATTCGGACGTGTCGACCGTGCCGATGACTTTGCGCGCTTCCATGTTTCGGTTCGAGAGCAGCACCGGTGTCGCAATCGGCCCCCAGCCCCCGCCTCCGGTCGCGTCAAGGAAACCGGCCGCCAATCCGAGCGGAATGAGCCGCTTATTGGACCACCGTTTTCCCGGCGCCGACGGCGAACGGCCGTTCAAAAATAAAAATCGATACATGATATAAAGGCCAAGCGCCAACAAAAACAACGATACATATGGCTTAATCAAATCCCCCGGCAAGTTGCTTAAAAAGCACGCCCCGACAAACGCACCGACTGACCCAGGGATTATAAGCTTCCCGACCATTCCGCGATCAACGTTGCCGAACTTCCAATGGGAGACGCCGGATGCCGCTGTCGTCACCACTTCTGCCAAATGGACCGATGCCGAGGCGACCGCCGGGGCGATGCCAAATGTCAACAACAGCGTCGTTGAGGTGACGCCATACGCCATCCCGAGCGACCCGTCAATCAACTGGGCGAGAAAGCCAACAAACACAAATACGATCAATTTTTTCATCGTTTCCCCTCCGCTTACAGGAATTTAATATACTTATACATCATTTAAAACCAAGTATTCATAGTTGTCAACTGTGAATTTAAAAGAACATAAAAAAGCGCCCGGACAGGGCGCTTTTCCTCAAAACTTCCCTTGATATTGCTCGATTTCCCACGCATGAACCGCGGTGCGGTAGCTGTTCCATTCGTCCTTTTTCATAGCGACATATTCATTGAATACGTGCTCACCCAATGTCGCGCGGCCGATTTCCCCGTTTTCAAACGCGGCGATGGCAGCCCCTAAGTCTTCCGGCAAGTTGTCAATTCCAAGCTCGACACGGCGTTCTTCAGACATATGGAAAATATCTTCGTCAATTGCGGACGGAGCTGTTAGACCTTTCTCGACACCGTCAAGACCCGCCGCCGCAATAATGGCGTATGCCAAGTACGGGTTTGCCGACGGATCCGGGCAGCGCAATTCCACACGCGTCGCCATGCCGCGTTTCGCCGGAATGCGAATGAGCGCCGAACGGTTCGAAGCGGACCACGCGATGTAACAAGGCGCCTCATAACCCGGAACAAGCCGTTTGTATGAGTTGACCAGCGGGTTGGTAACCGCAGTGAAATCTTTTACGTTTTTCAGCAAGCCGGCGATGAATTGGTATGCCGTTTCGGACAGTTGGTTCGCATCGTTCGGATCAAAGAACGCATTTTCCCCATCTTTAAAGAGCGACATGTTCACATGCATCCCCGAACCGTTAATGCCAAAAACCGGTTTTGGCATAAACGTTGCATGAAGACCAAATTTGCCGGCAATCGTTTTGACAACCCATTTGTACGTTGTCGCATTGTCCGCTGCGCCGAGCGCATCAGCGTATTTAAAGTTAATCTCATGCTGTCCTTCTGCCACTTCGTGGTGCGACGCTTCGATCGTAAAGCCCATCGCTTTTAGGGCGCGGTAAATTTCGAGACGGACGCGTTCGCCCAAGTCTTTCGGAGACGGTTCGAAATAGCCGCCGTTATCGTGAAGTTCAAGCGTCGGATTGCCGTTTTCATCCGCTTTGAACAGGAAAAATTCCAACTCCGGCCCAACCGAAATCGTATACCCTTTTTCCGCCGCCCGTTCCATCGTTTTTTTCAACACGTTGCGCGGGTCGCCTTCAAACAGCGTGCCGTCCGGGTTGGCTACTGAGCAGAGAAAGCGCGCTTCCGCATATCCTTCCTCGACCGTCCATGGCAACACGGCAAACGTGTTTAAATCCGGGCGGAGGTATAAGTCAGAGCGGTTGATCGGCGAGAACCCTTTGATTGATGAACCGTCAAACATGATTTTTCCTTCGACGACGTCATCAAGCTGTTCCACTGTCACCGTCACATGCTTTAAAATCCCTTCGATGTCGACAAACTGCAAATGAAGAAGCTCGACGTTCTTTTGTTTGATCGTTTCTTTAATTTGTTCGAGCAGCCCCGTTTGGGTGGAGGAAACGAACGTTTTTGACATGTCACATTACCTCACATTCGTACGTTTATTTTCCTAACATGCTTTTATTATAGAAAAAGAACGGCCATTTGGCAACACTTTTTTATCAATTTTTCTGTATTTTTATAACGTTTATCCTGTAAACGGTTTCAAAAATACGGAAGAAAACATGAATATTTATGCAAAAAATAAACAGCCTGAAAGACGGCCGTCTCCCAGGCTGTTCCCAACCGTTCGCTATGGATGTTACGTTTTCTCCTTACGGCGCCGCCACGAACCGGAGGCAATGGGCCGTAGGCCGGTTGCCTTCTCCGCCGTATAGACATACACATACCCTTCAATCGGCCGGCGGGCGTCACGAACCCATACGCGCTCATATTCATTCTCTGCGCGGCCTTCCTTATAATCTTCGAGTTCGTCCATCGCTTTCAGCCCTTGTTCGACGACCGTCAGCCATTCACCCTCAACCTCGCCTTCTCCCCCGAGCACTAGCGCGGGGTACAGGCCAACGTTGTATAAGCGGCCGTTCACGCTCCCCGGGCATACAGCACAAACATACGGAGCCGCCACATGATGATTTTCTTCGCCGGTCAACAGCGTTCCGTACACAAACACGCGATATCGTCTTTCCGCCATCTCCTCGTTCTCCTTTTTGTTTACATAACACAAATTATGAAAACTCAAGAGAAGGAAACAAAAACAATGGAAGCCCTTCCTCTCATCCATCCTTGCCGCTCCGAAGCGGCGCCAGTGTGAATTTGTTCGGTAGATCGCGGCAATAAAAACGCCGTGCCGGCTGCACTCGCAAGCCAACGGCACGGCGGTGACGATTCCGTAACGAACGAATGACGCTTTTTTCATCATATCCGTTTGGCCGCGGAAAGTCAAGCAAATTGGCTAGGATGTTGGCTTCCACAGTAATATGGAAATATTCACTTACCGAAAGACGCTACCGCGGCCGTTAAGACGCCGGTTTCCATTTAATGCTGCAGCCGATGCTCGGTTTTTGCTTTTCCGACACCGGCCGGCCCTCAAGCAAAGCGTCAAGCGCGGCGCGGATCGACTCCCCGGTGACCGGGATGCCGTTATTCGGACGCGAGTCGTCCAACTGGCCGCGGTAGACGCATTTCAGATCCCGGTCGAAAATGTAAAAGTCCGGGGTGCAAGCAGCGTCGTACGCTTTCGCCACCTCTTGCGTCTCATCGTACAAATACGGAAACGGATAGCCGAGTTCTTCCGCCACCTTTTTCATGTTTTCCGGCGAATCGTCCGGATATTGGTCAGCGTCATTGGCGTTAATCGCGACAAACGACACCCCTTTGGGCATGTAATCGTTCGCCAAGCGGACGAGCTCGTGCTGGACATGTTTCACAAACGGACAATGGTTGCAAATAAACATCACGACCGTCGCCACATCGGATTTCACATCGTCAAGGCGAACAAGCCGGCCATCGACGGCGTTCGGGAGGGCAAACGATGGCGCCTGTTTGCCAAGCGGAAACATGTTCGATTCGACAGCTGGCATCAACAACACCCTTTCTCTAACGTTTTCTTCCATTATATCAAAAGACGGATGTCCGCCACAAATGCGGCGCCCAAACCGAACCACACAGCCCGGCATATGATGCCACATAGACGAACGGAAAGGAGGCGTTTGCACCATTGATTTATATGAATAAACACATGACCCCGCGCGTGTACGAACCGGCTGCCACCCCGCCCGCATCCCACCCGGTGTTTTATTACCGCCGCACGGCCGCACAACAAATGCTCGAGCAGCAAGAGCAATGGTTCGGGCAGCTGGCAGAAAAGCTCACCCAGCTTGAAGCCGCCATCGAAGAAGAGCGAAAAAAACAAACGGAACAACGTGAACAGATGGCGAACGTGTTCGCCCGCTTCGAACAGTCGATCGCTGCCGGCTGGGCGCAGCAAAGCGGACAGCTTGCCGACGCGCTGGCCGAGCTCGGACAAACGGTGATAGCCGGACAGACAGCACAGGCCAACTATTACGAAGAGATCACTGCCATGTTGGACTTTCTTCAGCAAGCGGCCGAAACCAGGCAAAAACAGCAAGAAGCGCAAGGCGGGCAGTGGGCGGAAGCGCTCGCCCGCATGGAGCGGTTGCTTATGGAAGCACAGGCGGAGCAGGCCGCGCTGACCGAAATGCTCGGGCGTCTCGAACGGTCGATCACCGCCCAGCAGGAGCGGGAGGAAAAGCGGCAATCACTGTGGGAGGAGCGACTGGCCAAGGAAGAGGCGGCACAGCAAGCCGTCATTGAATCGCTCACCGTACAAAGCGAAGCGATGCGCCGGCTCGAGCAGCGGACGGCCGAGCGCGAACAGCTGGCGGAAGGAATGGCCGTCCGCCTCGAAGGGCAGGAACAATTGTACCAAAAGTTGATGGAACAGTTCGAGCTTCAGCACGTGTTCCACGAGACGGTCATCGAACGGCTTGAAGCGCAAGAGGCAGCGCAATACAAAGTCACCCGCCAGCTCGACAGCTTAAAGGAAGCGTTGTATGAACGGTGTTCATTCATCGTCGACAGCGTTAGGCAGCTGTTTCATTCCTTTTTTCCTAAGCGCAACCCAAAAGCCGACCGCCAGACGGCCGAGCAAAAACAGTCGGTCAGCCTGTGAACTGCCAAGCATCTTGATGAGATTAGCCGATCCGCCGGTAGCGGATCGGTTTTTGCTGAGCAGGTGGGCAAATGAATGGACAAATCGCAATAAAACAGCGCATAATAGAAACTAACCATTTTTTCCACCGCTACGGCGGAAAAAGGAGGAATCGCAATGGCGCTGCAACTGAGCGTCCTCGACCAGTCGCCGATCGCGGAAGGCATGACGGCGGAAGAAGCGCTCGAGAACACCGTCAAGCTCGCTCAGCATGTTGAACAGCTCGGCTACAAGCGGTTTTGGGTGTCCGAACACCACGATACGAACAGCCTTGCCGGTTCGTCCCCAGAAGTGTTGCTCGGCCATATCGGGGCGAAAACAGCGACGATCCGCATCGGCTCAGGCGGCGTGATGCTGCCGCATTACAGCCCGTATAAAGTGGCGGAAAACTTCCATGTGCTTGCCGGCCTTCATCCCGGTCGCGTCGATCTTGGCGTTGGGCGGGCGCCAGGCGGGATGCCGCGGGCGACAATCGCGTTGCAAGGCGACAGACGGCGTCCGGTTGACCGCTACCCGGAGCAACTTGACGATTTGCTTGGCTATTTGTATGACGCCTTGCCGCCGGTTCATCCGCTGTATGGCGTGAAAGCGACGCCGATCGTGCAGTCCCCGCCGGAATTATGGCTGCTCGGCTCCAGTTCGGAAACGGCGAAGCTGGCAGCCGACAAAGGGTTGCCGTACGTGTTCGCCCTGTTTATCAACGGGGAAGGCGGCGAACATTATATGCGGCTGTACCGCGACCGGTTTGTTCCATCGCCGTATTTGGCCGAGCCGCGCGGAATGGTCGCCGTGTTTGCGATTTGCGCCGAAACGGATGAAAAAGCGGAATGGATCGCCGGCAGCCTTGATTTAACGCTCTTGATGATCGAGCAAGGAATGGCGGTCAACGGCACGCCAAGCCCGGAAAAAGCGGCTGCGTATCCGTACAGCCCGTATGAGCGCAAACGGGTGGAAGACAACCGGCGGCGGATGATCGTCGGCAGCCCGGCGCGCATCAAAGATCAGCTATACCGGCTGAGTGAAGCGTATGAAACAGAAGAAATCATGCTGGTGACGATTACATATGATTTCAACGACAAGCTCGCCTCCTTCCGGCTCATCGCCGAGGCGGTATGGAGGTGAAAGCGTGAAGATCATTTCCATCAACGTCGGAAAGCCGAAAATCCTCAACATGGACGGCCGTCCGATTGCGACCGGCATTGACAAAACGCCGGTGGAAGGGCCGATCGCCGTCGGCAAGCTCAACTTGACCGGTGACGGACAAGCCGACCTCGTCCACCATGGCGGCGAGGATAAAGCGATTTGCGCCTATCCGTCCGACCATTTTCCCTATTGGGAGCAGCAATACGGCCGCCCGTTCGCCGCAGGCGCCTTCGGGGAAAACTGGACGCTCGCCGGCTTGACAGAAGACGATGCGTGCCTTGGCGACATCTACGCTGCCGGCACGGCGCTCGTGCAAGTGTCGCAGCCGCGCCAGCCGTGCTTCAAATTGGCCGCCCGCCACCAGCTTCCCGATTTGCCGAAGGCCGTCTGTCAGACAGGAAAAAGCGGGTTTTATTTCCGCGTCTTGCAAGAAGGCGTCGTCGAGCCGGGCGCGCCGCTTATTCTCATGGAGCGCGGGGCCGGGGCGCTGTCGATCGCCTATATAAACCGCATTTCCTATCATGACCGCGGCAATGTAGCAGCCATGGCGCAAATCGCCCGCCATCCCGCCTTATCCGCAAGCTGGCGCAAAGAATTGTTCGAGCGGCTCACGGCCCGGACGCGGCCGTAACGCACCGAAGCAGACGCCCCGCCGGCCTTTCATATGGCGGAAAACGGCGTCCTGTCCCCCCGGCTTCGGCTCGATGGACGGACGCCGTTTCTTTCGTTTTGGCTTCCTTCTATGCCTGTTGCATCGCACGCCCCCAGTAACGGCGATACAGCTCGAAGTAAAACCCTTTGGCCGCCAGCAGCTCCTCGTGCGTTCCTTGTTCGATCACGTTCCCTTCATTCAGCACAAGAATGCGGTCCGCGTTTTGAATCGTGTTCAGCCGATGGGCGATGACAAAACATGTCCGCCCGTTCATAAGCCGGGCCAGCGCCTCTTGGATGCGCACCTCGGTCACCGTATCAATGTTGCTCGTCGCTTCATCCAAAATCAATACCGCCGGATCGGCGATCATCGCCCGGGCGATGGCCAACAGCTGCCGCTGCCCTTGGCTAATCCCGCCGCCCCCGGACGTCAAGACGGTGTCATAACCGTTCGGCAGCTTCATAATAAAGGAATGGGCGTTTGCCTTGCGGGCCGCTTCCTCCACTTCTTCATCCGTCGCCTCAAGCCGCCCATAGCGAATGTTGTCACGAATCGTCCCGGCAAATAAAAACGTATCCTGAAGCACAAACGCCATATGCCGGCGCAAGCTTGCCCGCTTGATCGTCCGGCTGTCGCGGCCGTCGATCAAAATGACGCCTTCATCCGGATCGTAAAAGCGGGTCAGGAGCTGCAATACGGTCGTTTTGCCGGCTCCGGTCGGACCGACGAGCGCGACCGTCTCCCCCGGTGAGACGGAAAACGTCACGCCAACAAGGGCAGGACGCCGCTTGTCATATGAAAACACGACATCGCGAAATTCAATGCGCCCGTCAAGCCGGTCAAGCGCCTCCGCCCCTTGTTCATCTTCCGCTTCGTTCGGCACATCGAGAATTTCCAACACCCGCTCCGCACCAGCCAACGCGGACAACAGGGTGTTCCATTGGTTCGCCAAGTCGTTGAGCGGGCGGGTAAACTGGCGGGCATATTCAACAAATACGACGATCGTTCCGACTGACACGGTTCCCTTCGCTGCAAGCCATCCGCCGATGCCGGCAATGAGCGCAAAACTCAAGTTGTTTAAAAAGTTCATCAACTTCGGAATGAAACCGGAATACGTTTGCGCCCAAAACCCGGCTTGTTTCAGCTCGGCGTTTTTGCGTGCCAGTTCCGCTTCCACGCGCTCTTCCTGGGAAAACAGCTTCACGACTTTTTGGCCGGAAATAACTTCTTCAATAAAGCCGTTCATCTCGCCAAGCGCGCGCTGCTGCTCACGGAAGCGCTTTTGCGTCCGGTTTGTGATCCAGCGCATCCCGGCATACATGAGCGGAACGACGGCGAACGTTACGACCGTCAAAGCGACACTAAGCGAAACCATCACCGCCATCGCGCCGATGAGCGTCAGCGTGCTTGCAATCACCTGGATAACCGTGCTGTTAAACGTCTGGCTCATATTATCGATATCGTTTGTAATGCGGCTCATTAATTCACCTTGCTGACGGCGGTCAAAAAAGGAAATCGGCAGCTCATGAAAATGGCGAAACAGCCGCGTTCTAATCGCATGCACCGTCCGTTGGGCGACGTCGACCATCCAATAGTTTTGCAAAAACGTCGCTGTGCCAAGGGCGGCATAAATCGCCAGCAACAAAAGCAACATCCCGGCAAAGCCGTCCGTTTTCTGCTCAACGATATACAAATCGACTGCGCGGCCAATCACGTACGGGCCGGCAAGCGTCAACGCCGAGCTTGCGACCACCATCGCCACCGCCGCGAGCAGCTTCCGCCTCTGTGGGGCGATAAACGCCCAAAGCCGCCGCAATGTGCCGACGCTGTTTTTCGCCCGCTGCTTCCCCCTAAGATGTGCTCCGTGATGGCTATGCCGTAGTGACATTGCTTGATCCCCTCTTTCCTTCTTGCGTGGCGACAATTCGCCGGTACAGTTCGCTTGTCGCCAGTAACTGCTCGTGGCTTCCTTGGGCGATTAACCGGCCGTCCTCCAAAAGCAAGATCGTATCGGCCGCCATCGCCGTGCTCACTTTTTGCGTCACCATCACGGTCGTGCACGCATGCCGCCGCAATGCGGCGAGCAACTTCGCCTCCGTCGCCGCATCGAGCGCGCTCGTACTGTCATCCAAAAGCAAAATACACGGGTTGCCGACTAACGCGCGGGCGATCGACAGCCGCTGCTTTTGCCCGCCCGATAAATTGACGCCTTTTTGACCAACTACAGCGTCATACCCGTCCGGAAATCGAGCGATCGTGTCGTGGATTTGCGCATCGGCCGCCGCCGCAACAAGCTCCTCCATCGCCGCTTCCGCTTTGCCAAAGCGGAGATTATCGGCGATCGTGCCGGAGAATAGCAGCACTTCCTGAGGAACGAAACGGACAGCCATCCGCAGCTTTGCTGCCGAGAATTCGCGCACATCAATGCCGTCAATCAACACCCGTCCGGCGCTTGGCACATACAAGCGGGGAATGAGCTGAAGAAGCGTCGATTTCCCGGATCCGGTCGCCCCTAAAATCGCCGCCGTCTCTTGCGGACGGATGACAAACGATACGTCGGAAAGGGCGTCATGCCCGCTGTCCGGATAACGGAACGAAACGTGTTCAAACCGAATTTCACCGCACCGGACAGTCAGTCCGTCCGTCTCGCCCGTCCCGTTTCGCTCTCTCGGCGCGTCAAGCAGTTCGGCAAGGCGGGCGGCTGAGGCCCGCGCCCGCGACAATGCCATCGCAATGAAGGTAAACATCGATAACGCCGCCGTCGCCCTCGTCGCATAGTTGACAACGGCAACGACCTGCCCGGCGCTCGCCGTCCCGGACTCGACATCGAGGCGGCCAAAAAACAGAACCGCGACGATGGCCGCGTTCATGACAAACAATACTACCGGCGCAATCGTCTCGACGAGACGGAGCACCCCCATTGTCTGCTGCATCAGTGCATCGTTTGCCGCGGCAAACCGCTGCTGCTCGTACGTTCCCCGCATCCACGCCTTAATGAGGCGCATACCGGCCAAATTTTCGCGCATTACACCGTTGACGCGGTCTAACGCCCGCTGAACGGCGGAAAACGACGACACCGCCTTTTTCATCACCCACAATAAAAAAGCGGCCGAAAGCGGAACAGCCACTGCCAAAATAAACGCTAGACGGGGATGGACGACGAACGCCATCCCGACGCCAAAGACGACGAGAAGCGGGGCGCGCAAGGCAATGCGCAAACTCATAAACAGCATGTTTTGCACCTGTGTGACATCGTTTGTCATCCGGGTAATGAGTGAAGCCGCCGACAGCTGTTCAATGCGCGCCAATGACAGCGACTGAATGTTCGCAAACAGCGCCGTCCGCAGTGCAAAGCCGTATTCTTGCCCGACGTAAGCAGCGGCAAATGAGTTGGCGATGCCGGCAACAAACGCCAACAGCGAAGCGCCAAACATGACGGCACCCCAAGTGAAAATGGCGGTGATGTCCCGTTTCATCACCCCATCATCAATGATTTTCCCCATCAGTAGCGGCTGCCAAAGTTCAATCGCCAGCTCTGTCAACATGAATAGCCAGGCTAAGGCCATCCATCTCCGGTACGGCCGCAAATAAACAAGCACTCGCCGCACGTTGCGCCACTCTCCTCTCCCTGTTCCGACCGCGGTGCCGAGCCTTCTCTTTCCTTCATTTCTAGTTTTATTCTAAACTCGAAACATTTCTTTGACAACGGTAGCGCCTTTAGAACTTGTTTGCCATATGAACAAAAAACCCCGAACGGACGGTCATGGCCGCTCGGGGTCTCGCAGCGCCAACGTGCGCTGCCCGTCAACAGTTAGCCCAACAGCGGTTGTAACACTGCCGGGCCATCTCTTTTGTCACCACTCCGCTCCAACGAGACTTGTCTACAGTTGACATTGCCGCCATGCCGAATAGAGCTCCTCTTGGCCGACTGAATCCGGTAAGCGCAGCGGGGGGAGCGACAGCAGCTGCTGCTCATCGGCAACGATTGGCAATAGCCGGTCAAGCTTGGCAATGAGCAAAATCTTTTCTAACACAGCATTATCCCGGACGATCATGGCCATGGCCCGGCTGGCGCTGACCACTTGCTTGAAAAAGCGGACAAGAAGCGCCAACCCGGTGCTGTCCAAAAATTGGAGGCCGCTGACATCGATCAAAACAAGGCGGCGTTTGACGGCAACTGCCGCCATCGCCAGTTTTTGTTCCGCGGCAAGCTGTGTATCATAAGCGAGCCGCCCGGTCAGCTTAATGCACTCGTATGCAGACTCCGTAACCATTTCAAGTTCAAACGACAACCGATGCTGTTTCATCATATCCCCCTATCGTTGACCAGCCATGCCCCACCCCCGCTGCCCGCGTTCACCGAGACGCCGGCTAAAACGGTCTATGTTGCGCTCTTTGCATTTTCATCACCAGCACCCGCCGCCCGCCTGCCCGCTCCACTAAAGCCGTCGCGTCCATAATTTCATGAATAAGCAATAGTCCGCGCCCCGATTCAGCGAGAAGCACATCGGCGAGCGTTTTTCCGCCGAGTTGTTCCATCGTTTCCTGTGGGATGCCGCCGCCGTCATCCTCGACCGCCACCGTCACTTCATCGTCTGTCATAGAAAAAGACAACGAAACGACCCCCTCTTCCAATCCCGCCTGCCGGACGGCTTTGACGGCATTAACTACCGCCTCATGCACCGCCAGCACAAACAATTCGGCATCGCGGACAGCAAATAACCAGGCGGCTTGCTCTGCGATCAGATCGCAAAATGCAATCGCCTCCTCGCTCGCCTCGCAGCGCACCATCCACTCGGCTATCAAGTTGGCTCCCACCTATCCATGGACTGTAATTGACAACAAACAAATGTCATCGGACGGACGAGCGAGCGAAGGACTTTGACTGATTAGCTGTTCTAGGAAACGTTTATCCGGCAAATGGCGGTAAGTTTGGGTGCATGTACGAATTTTCTCGATGCTTTGCAAAATGGATGGATCCATTTCCTCTAAAATGCCGTCCGTATACAAAAGCAACCGGGCTCGCCTGCCGTAGTCGATCACCCCTTTTTCAAACGGCAAAGAAAACGGGCTGCCGATCGCCAGGCCGCCTTTATCGAGCTCGTGCACGCTTCCATCGTCAAAGACGAGCAGCCCGGCCGGATGGCCGGCGTTCGTGTATTCAATTTTTCGCTCTTTCGTATCAATAACTAAGTAAATCATCGAAAACAAATAACGGATGTCATTTGCCTCATCCGGGAATAAGTTTTGCACATGCTTCTCCAGCTCACTCGCCACAGAAATCGGGTCAACGACACGAACGATCAATCCGCGCAAAAGCGAGCGGAGCAGCATGCTCACTAACGCCGAGGAAATGCCATGGCCCATCACATCAATGACGATCACCCCATAGCGGTATAAATCGATTTGGTAACAAGCGTAAATATCGCCGGATAAATCATCGGACGGAATATAAACCGCTTCCATCGTCACCGCCTGATTTTGAATGAGCGGCGTCAACAAAGTGTGCTGGATTTTTTTCGCCAGCTCGGCTTGGCGCCGGCGCTCAGCCTCCTTTTGTTTTTGCTTGGTGATATCTTCCACAAGGACAACATATCCGCTTGAGCTAGACACCGGAATGACCGTATAGGCAATATGGACCGGCGTGCCGTCCTCGCGTTGCACCATTCCTTCCCCGCATTGCCGCCTCTCGAGCGAAAACGGAAGCGGTGTTTGACCGCCATGGCGGAAAAGCTCCCATATCGGACGGCCGACCGCTTCCTCTTTTCGGCGTCCAAACAGCGTTTCAGCGCTGTTGCCCCAGTCTTGCACCGTCCCGTCCGCTCTCACTGGAACAACGGCAAACGGCGCAGAAGCATAAATGGCGCGCAGCACCTCCGCCGGCGTCAAAGAGGCGGCAGACAGCGCACAATCCCGTTCCGCAAACCGCCAAATGAGCCATTCCCCTTCGCTGCCTGGCAGGGCATAAACGTTCATCCGGCTTGCGTACGTCCGCCCGCCTTTCACTACATGGTGCGCCTCTCCTTGCCAACACCCGTCCTTTTTCACCGCTTGGGCAATATGGTCAAACAAATCGGCAGACCGTTCTGCCGGAAAAAGAGAGCTGGCCGGCCGCCCGATCAATTCCTCTTTGGCCAATCCGAGCCGCTCTGTCATTCGCTCGCTGACCGCAAGAATGAAAAAACGGCGGTCCGTAATCATCATGCCGCTGCCCAACTGTTCCGCATCTAGCTGGTCGATCGCCTGTACATTCGCTTTCACCATCGTTCAACCCTTTTTCTTTAATAGTTAAATCTATCGCCCGCAGCCGACACCGGCTTTCCGAAACAAATGATGCGCCTCGGCGCCGTGCTTCTTCCACCCCGCCTTCGGGCTGTATTTTTATCGCCGTTTCATCTAGTTGTTTCCAAAACAAACAATGCTATTGTTTCATTCGCGTTTTTTCGTCCATTTTCCTTCTTTTTTCGGCAAAAACCATCTAGTCCGTTTTTCTTATTTTGTCGGCTGGCTGAACCGCCGGCGAACCGCGGCGATGATCAGCAGCAACACCGGAATGATGACTTGCAGCGGAATATGCAAGTAAAAAGTGACGATCTTCAATCCTTCGTAAATATGCTCCGCATAATTGCTGGCGATGGCAACCGACAAAAGCAGCACGAGCAGCCCGAGCGGATAGACGAGCCGATGATGGCTCGAAATGCCAAACAAATTGGCCGCCCCGACAACCCCGGCATAAAAAAAGATGGATATTTTAAAAAAGCCGCCGATGATCAACACAATCATAAACAGGATATCAAGCCGCTCTAAAAAATGGGCCACTTGCACGCGGCGGATCGTATCCAAAAGCGGAAACGACGAACGCGACGCCGCATCAGGACCGAGGACGGCCATATTGATCGCCATAATGATCGCCAAATTGACTCCGCTCAGCACCATGCCAGCCACCCCAACTCTTCCTACTTTTACTGGATTGTTGATATATGGAAACAGCATCGTAAACACGATCATCTCCCCGAACGGAACATACAGCGTTTCGGTAAACACCGTTTTCCACACCCGCCTCCAGCTTTCCTCCAACACCGGCTGCAATTGAGCCAGATCGACCAGTCTGGAAACAAACACAAGGATAAATCCGGCGAGCGCCAAAAAATACGACACTGTCAAAAACAGCTCACCGGTGCGCGCAAGCACCTCAATCCCCTTATAGACGCCATACATGACAACCAGCGCCATAATGGCATTTAACACAAACAACGGCGTCTCCGGATAGGCAAATGTTAACAACAGCTCGCCAAAATCGCGCAGCACACGGGCGGCAATGTAAAGAAAATACGTAATATAGACAACTGCTAACAGTTTGCCGAGCGGCGCCCCGACAATTTGCGGCAGGTAAGCGGTCAGCGGCTGGTCGGGATAATATTCGAACAACCGGCGATAAACGAAAAATAACAGCAGCCCGAGCGCCAAGCCGAGCAAAATGGCGATCCATACATCTTGCTTGGCGCTCACGCCGAGCGGAATGACGATGGCGCTGCCGTGTTCGAACAGCACAATTAACACAAATAACTGGCGTGCGTTAATTTTAATGCGCTCCAACTGAATCTCACCGCCTTTGCCTAGTCAACTCCCCTCCCCCGTGCCGGCTTTGGCCGGCGACCATTTATTCTTCTTCTATATATGGCTTGTTCCGCAGCCCGGTGTGGCGGATGTACAGATCAGCCGTTACAGTGACGTCAAGTTCGGGAAAATAGCGGTCGTGCCACTCTTTCTCGATCTTCTTCCATAAGCGTGGGGCAGCGCGGTGAACCGCGTCGCCAAACCCGAAAATATCCGTTTTTTCGCGCTGGGCTGTTTCAATGGCTTTTGTAACCTCCTGTTTGACGTTCCGTTCCAGTTCTTTTTCTAAACGAAATACCACGCCGGCGTCGGCTAAGTTAATGGGGACGCGCGCCTCGCTGATGTCGCCTTCCGCCTTGATATGGACAGAGATGGACGGTCGGCCGTTGTTGACGCGCGCCTCTACATTCGTTTTCGCCCGCGCCGTCCGATAGCCGATCGCTTCCTGTTTTCCTTCCCACGGAATAGTGAGATTCGTTTGGTGAATACGGTCAAGCACCCACATCATGCCGCGCGCTGTCGGCCCGTTCACCCAATGGACGAGGCGGCCGTTTTTGAACAGCGCAAGTCCGTTCAACGTGACGCGGGCGTCAGGCACGGATGACTGCACGTTTTCTTGACGCTTCCCTTTTTCTAAGCTCCCCTCAATGGATACCCCGGTCATGACCGGGTTTCTCCCAGGCGAAGCGATGCCGCGAATCGCCCACCACACATCCGCATGGATCGTTTGTCCCCAAGATTTTTCAGAAAACTCAAGCGTTTTAATAATTTGATTGGCGGAAATTTTATCGATCGGCGTCAGCACTGAGAGTGTATCTTTCGCTGAATGGCCGCGGGCGATGACAAGGCGCGCCGTCGGCCGGAACTGATGGTGCCGCTCCATCACATCGAACACCCCGTCCAATCCTTCGCGCGCCAGTTCTTCGCCGATGACGACTAAGTTCGTATGGGCGTAATACAGGAGACGCGACACTTTTTCTGAGGCTTTCCGGCTCGCTTCGTCCAAGCTGTCTCCGGTTGACGTATAAATCGACACCGGCACACCGCCCGCCCCGCCGCCGCGCTGCGTCGCCCCGGCGACATTGCCCGGGTTGACGACTTGAAAGGAAGCGAGATACTTGCCGTCTTCCGTTTTATCGAGGCCAACGGCAATGACAAACGCCAAATCGGTCAGCTCTTTTTTGCTCCAACAGCCCGAAAGCAAACAGACACAGGCGGCAAACGGCAAAAACATGCCAAGCAGCCGTTTCATGACTCATCCCCCTTCTCTTGGCGCGACGGCGCCGGCGGCTGCGGCTTTTGGTCGCCCGATTGGCGAACGATATTTTTTTGGTTAATCAGGCGCGGCCGCTCGCGAAACATCCATGTCGGGACACGGAACAGCGTATCGCCTATATTTGACGGCGTAAACGGAGCGAGCGGCGACATATACGGGACGCCGAACGAACGCAAGCTGCATAAATGAATCGTCATGACCAAAATGCCCATCATAATGCCGTAAAACCCGAACATCGCCGCCAAAAACATGAGGCCAAACCGGATGAGACGCGCCGAGATGGCAATGGCAAACGACGGCGTGGCAAAGCTGGCAATCGCTGTAATCGAAACGACGATGACCATCGCTGACGATACAAACCCAGCCTCCACCGAGGCCTGGCCGATGACTAACGCCCCGACGATCGACACCGCCTGGCCGACGGCGCGCGGCAAGCGGACGCCGGCCTCGCGCAACACTTCAAACGTCACCTCCATCATGAGCGCTTCAACAAATGCCGGAAACGGCACCGCCTCGCGCTGGGCGGCGATGGCAATGGCGAGCTGGGTCGGGATCATCTCTTGATGAAACGTCGTCGCCGCGATGTAAATGGCCGGAGCAACAAGGGAGATAAAGAAAATGAGCACGCGTAAAAAACGAAGGGCTGTCGCGATGTCAAAACGGGCATAATAATCTTCAACCGCTTGGAAAAATTGAATGAACAATGCTGGTGCGACAAGTACAAATGGCGTCCCTTCGACAAAAATAGCGACCCTTCCTTCAAGCAAATTGGCGGCGACAATATCGGGCCGCTCCGTATGGTACGTTGTCGGGAAGGTGGTAAACGTCTGATCTTCAATCAATTGTTCGATATAGCCGGACTCGAGCACGCTGTCAATGTCGATGCGGCGGAGGCGCGTCTTCACTTCCTCGATGATTTCGTCATTGGCGATTCCTTTCACATACATGATGGCGACATCGGTTTGCGTCACCGTGCCGATTTGCATCGTCTCCAGCCAAAGGTTCGGGTTTTTAATGCGGCGGCGGATCATCGCTGTATTCGTGCGCAATGACTCCGTAAACCCTTCGCGCGGGCCGCGGATGGCGATTTGTGTCTGCGGCTCTTCAATCGAACGGTATTGCCCGCCTTTCGTGCTCGCGCTAATGGCAAACGGCACCCCGTCAATGAGCATCACCGTCGCCCCGGAAAACAGATCAAAAAACAGCTGCTTCCATTCGGCGACATGCTTGACGCCGCCAACCGCAGCGAGCTTTTTTTCAATCCATTGAAACCGCCCTTTTTCCTCGAGCGCGAGCGGAAACGACGCCGTAAGGAGCGGCATAAGCAAAAACTCGTACACATTTTTTTCATCGACGAGCCCGTCGACAAAGACGATGGCCGCTTTCATTTGCGTTTCCTGGCCGAGGGAAAAACGGCGAATGACGACATCGCAGCTTTCTCCGGTCGCCCGCCGAATGATGTCAATGTTCACCGCCAGTTCAGGTGACAGCGGCTCTTGCGGGACGTCCGCCGCTTCGCCGCTATGGTCGGTCCCTTCTTGCTGCACGCCGTCGTTCATCCGATCCTTTTGCCGGCGCATCCCCCACTGAAACAACATACCCCTCTCCTCCTTGCTCCGTGTCACTTTTATCCTCCATTATAGGCAATCAACCAACAGTGTATACGGGGGTGCATCATTCCTCCCTGGCCGGAGAACACTAAACGAAAAAGCGGCAGGTGGCTTGCATTGAAAATCGTATTCCTCTCCCTCGCCTTTATGCTGCTGTTGGGCGGAACGGCGGTAGGGATGGACTTGTTGTTAGGATTAACGCTGCTTCAATCGTTTCATAACGTGCTCAATCCGTTTCGCGTGATGGAAACACCTGAGCTGTTTCTGTTATTTCTTTTTATCGCTTTTTGGCTGCTTGACTTGCTCACCGTATGGCTTTGGCGTCGGAAAAAGACGGCGTCTTAACGGACAAAACGGGCAGAGGATCGGCCCCTGCCCGTTTTTTATTCGTTCATTTTTTGATCAAGTCATCTCCCACATGCCGCCGTTCGAGCCATTGGCGCACATGTGTATAGTTTTCCGCGAGCCCCAAGCCGAACGAATCGCCGTCGCTTTGCAGCAGTTCGACGTCTCCGTACCATATGCTCACGGTGCCCATCATGTTTTCGACCGGTTCGTTCCACAAGTCTTGTTTCAGGGCGCCGATAAACGATTCAATTTCCTTCGGCTCAGCTAAAACAAGCACCGGCTGCCCTGTATTCATGTTTCGTATCGTCACTTGGCGGATCGGCGAATAGCCGCCCGGGCGAAGCAGTAAATGGTACTGCTGTTTATACTCTTTCGACTCCATAATGCGGCGAAAATGCGTCATATACAGTTCGACCGGCACTTCATAGCGGCGGAGGAGGCGCGTGCCGTCTTTCAGCACATAGCCGATCACCACCGACTGAACTTGCTCAAATCGCGATGAACGCGGTTGGTCGTGCGCAAGCTGCTGATGAAACGCCCGCACCGCCTCAATATTTTCTTTCGTACGGAGAAATTGGTCATATTCTACAAACGAGCGGCCGATCTGCTCCGGGTGTTCAAAGTTCATCGTCGACTGGCCGAAGTACACTTGCTTAATGTCTGCGACTGCCGGCACGCGCTGCTCATAGCCGGTAAGATCGACGCGGATGAGAAAGGCAAGAACGGCCATCACCGCCGCAAACGCGACATACCCTTTCCAGCGGTGAAATACGCGCCACGTTTTCGCGATAACCATCTGGGCAATCGCGTACCCAAGCAAAGAAAACGTTATATAGCCGAAGACAATCCAGCCCCATTGCCGCTCCACTTCTCCAAAATAAAAGCCGCCGACAAGCCACGAGCAAAATGCGACCCCATACACAAACAGCGGACGGAGCGCCGGAAACGCCAGCGCCTGCCCGGCCGCTTCTGCCGGCCGCCGCTCGTACAGCCAAATGGACAACCCGAAAAACAGAAGCGACAGCAGCAGCAACAGCCCGGCTTCCCCCGCGCTCATCGCCTGATGTGCCAACATCGCATAGCGAATCGGCATCACCCATTGATCGAGTTCACTCGATAAATAGTACATATCCGGAAATCCGTATAACAACAGCGACAAGTTGCTAACTATCAGAACCATGATGCCGGCCGGAAAAAAGAGAAAAATAGTTGTCAGCGCGACATGAAGCGCCGATTGGCCGACAAGAACGCCCACCACAATGCCAAGCGCAAAGATGAGCGTTTCCATCACCAACGTTTCTCCGAACCATCGCCATACGTCCGCCGCGCCGATCGGCCATGGGAGATCAAGCCCGTACAAGCAGCCGACAGCGGCCAATGCCGCCGTCAACAGCGGCAAGACAAGCATGAGCCAACCATACACCATTTGCCCGGCAAGCAGCTCCGTACGGCGGATCGGCAAGCTGTGGATCAAATCAGCCGCTCGCTTGTCTTGCATGTAGCGGAGCACCGCGGCGGACGCCAACATCGGAGCAAACCAGGCAATGAGCGCCTCAAAGCCGTTGGAAATATCGTACACCGTCTCCCAGCGTGGGATTTCCCCGTTTTTCGGATCGTATTGCGAATACGCCAACCCCATCGGCAAGACGATGGCAGCGAGCCAAAACAACAAATGAACCACTGCCACCCAGCTGACTTGCCGCATGTTTTGCCCCCACATAGCGCGATTAGCCGACAATCGTTTCGCGGACATGAGCAGTTCCCCCCATTTCATACACAAAAATTTCCTCCAACGACAGCGGCAGGACGTCAAGAATGAGCGGGGCAAACGAACGCACCGTTTCTTCGATGGATCGTTTCTCGCCACGAACGACAAGCAGGGTGATGCTGCCGCGCTCCTCGCGATGCACGACGTCCAGGCGTTCCGCCAACTCCCGCGGAAACCCGCCGCGAAACGCAACTTGAATTTTATGCATCCCGGCGCGCAGCTCGTTCAAGTCGCGCTCCATTCGCACCGCCCCTTCCGCCATCAATCCGACGATGTCGCACAAGTCTTCAAGCTCGCGCAAATTGTGGGAGGAAATCACCACGGTCATGCCGCGTTCGGCCACTTCGTCAATGAACAGTTGTTTCACATATCGGCGGACGAATGCGTCGAGCCCGTCAAGCGGCTCATCCATAATGAGCACGTCCGGACGGACGGAAAAGGCGAGCCAAAACGCCGCCTGGCGCTGCATCCCTTTCGAAAACTGCTGGATTTTTTTGTCCGGGTCAAGCGCAAACATGGATTTCAGCTCAACAAACCGCGCGCGGCTGAACGACGGATACATCCGTTCGTAAAAGGCGGCCATTTGCCGGATCGTGGCGTGCGGAAAAAAGTAGACAAAATCCGGCAAAAACAACAGCCGTTGCTTGATGCGCACGTTTTCCCATACATCTTCGCCATCGATCATAATCGTTCCGCTGTCCTGGCGGAGAATGCCGGCCATCAGTTTCAACAGCGTCGTCTTCCCGGCCCCGTTCGGCCCCAGCAGCCCGTAAATCGCCCCGTTCGGCACGGTCATGTCGGCGCCGTTGACGGCCGCAAACCGCTCAAACGTTTTCGTCACGTTCTTTAGTTGAATCATCGCTCTCCCCCTCTTTCTCTCCTTCTTGAATCCATTGCCATAACTGCTCGTTCGTCACCCCTAAAAACCGCGCTTCCTTAACAAGGCGGATGACTTGGTCGCGAACGGCGGCAATCGCCTCCGTGTTTGGCTGCTTCGGGCGTGGCGCGACGAAACTTCCCTTTCCCGGAACGGAATAAATCCAGCCGTCGCGCTCCAGTTCCCGGTACGCTTTTTGAATCGTATTCGGATTGACCATCAGCTGTTTCGCCATCATTCGAACGGATGGCAGCTGATCGTGCGGCTGCCATAGCTCACGAATGATCATTTCCTTCATTTTTTCCATCAGCTGCTCGTAAATCGGCTGACGGCTTCGCCAATCGAGCTCAAACATCTCCCCTCCTCCTTCCTTTGTCATTACCGTACTATCACTAATAGTACACTTAAAACAGAAAAACAACAACGGTTTTTTCCAAAATAAAAAAAGAATCCAGCATCTGCCGGATTCGTTGCTGCTTGCTACACCTTTAACCCGTTCGGCACCGCCGCAGCCGGTTGGTACGTCTGCACAAACCCGATGACAAGCTCAAGAGTGAGTTGAAGCCATTTCACCGTCTCGCCCTCCTTGGCAAAGCCGTTTTTGGTGTTATTGTCCCCGATGGCCGGCATGATCCGTTTTCCGTCGGGAAATGGATTGATTTCCCAAAAAGCATACTAACTACAATGTCTTACCAAATGAATGAGGAAACAGGAGAAGTGGCCGATGAATCAGTAGTGGTTGTCAACGATGGCCGCCGCATATATCGGTCATGCAAACGACCGTCCGCAAGAAGGGAATTGAAAGTGTTAAAAAATCCATTATAATGAAAATATTAAAACAGAGAACTCATGCAGAAACGGGGGGGTTTCATGAACGCTCACTCGGAACGAGCCGGCGCCGTCGGCATGACCGTCTACCCGATTTTGTTCGCCATCAGCCTCGGCCACTTTTTGAACGATGCGATGCAGGCGGTCATCCCGGCGCTCTTTCCGATTTTGCGGTCGACGATGGAGCTGTCGTATACGCAAATCGGTTGGATTGCGTTCGCCTTAAACATGACGTCATCGATCATGCAGCCGGTCGTCGGCTTATGGACGGACCGGACGCCATCGCCGCGCTTTTTGCCGCTCGGCATGGCGGCGAGTTTGCTTGGCATGGCCGGGCTCGCGCTGGCGCCGAACTTTTGGTTTGTCTTGTTATCCGTGCTGCTCGTCGGGCTTGGCTCGGCCGTTTTCCACCCGGAAGGGGCGCGCGTCGTCTACTTGGCGGCCGGAGCGCGGCGGGCGTTCGCCCAATCGATTTATCAAGTCGGGGGCAATACCGGGGGGGCGTTGGCGCCATTGTTCACCGCCTTGGTTTTCGTACCGTTCGGCCAAAAGGGTGCGGCGTGGTTTACCCTCGCCGCGGCGGCAGGCATTGCTCTGCTTTGGCGCGTCTCGCAATGGTATGGGCATGAACTTGGCAGCCCGTCAACGCCGGGCAAAACAAAAAAGACGGCGCAGCGCACCGATTCCGGGCGGCCGGTCATATTTGCGCTCGTGCTGCTCGTCTTTTTAGTGTTCGCCCGCTCGTGGTACTCGGCCGGCATCTCGAACTATTATCAGTTCTATCTTATGGAAACGGCCCACATCTCGGTGCGCGAGGCGCAAGTGTACTTGTTCGCTTTTATGATCGCCGGCGCGGTCGGCACGCTCGCCGGTGGGCCGATCGCCGACCGGTTCGGCAAACGAAACTTGATCATCTGGTCGACGCTTGGCACCGCGCCGTTTGCGCTCGCCTTGCCGCACGTGCCGCTTTCGTTGGCGCTGCCGATCTTGCTCATCGCCGGGTTTGTATTGTCATTAAGTTTTGCGACGTTTGTCGTCTACGCCCAAGAGCTGCTGCCCAACCATGTCGGCATGGCGTCCGGACTCATTGTCGGCTTGGCGTTTGGCATGGGAGCGCTCGGGGCGGTGGTGCTTGGCAAAATCGCCGATTTATCGTCGCTTGGCACGCTCATGCGGCTTTGCAGCGCGCTGCCGCTCCTTGGCGCCCTAGCCGTCTGGCTGCCAAAAGATCGGGCATAACAAATCTATTTTTCTTTTCTTCTCTTTCCGATATAATGAGAGGCGATGATGCACATTGAGTTAGGAGATTTTTTTGTATGGCAGGTTTCTATATCAACCAGCACGTCCTTAACAATTTGTTTTACATTTTGGTCACGGTGTTCGCCTTTTCCTTCATTTACGACCATAGTGCGGCGATTCAGCGCAAACCGTTGTACAGCCGGGCGCTGCTGGCCGTTTGCATGGCGCTGGCCTCCGTCCTCTGCATGAAATTTCCCATTTACGTGGATCCAACGTGCATCCACGATTTCCGGCAAATTCCGTTTTTGCTCGGAACGCTCTATGGCGGCAGCGCGGTTGGGGCGGTGCTTTTTGCCGTGTCCATGCTGGCGCGCACGATCTTGTACGGATTTCAGCCGCTCACAGTTGTTGTCTATGCCATTATGTTCGTGGCAGCGTCGGCCGTCTCGCCACTGTTTCAGCGGCTGCCCCGGCCTGCCAAGCTGTTCACTACACTTTGGCTGACGTTTTTGCTGGCGGTGCTGACAACGTTTGTCGCCATCATCATCGCTGATTTTCCGGTGACGAAACCGTATATCGTCTATTTCATTCTTATGCCGCCGTTTGTCATGATGTTTGCCGCCTATGTCATGGAGACGCTCCATGAGGCGCAGCTCGCCCGGGTGGAGCTGATGAAGATGGAAAAAATGGAGATCGTCAGTCAGCTTGCTGCCAGCATTTCGCATGAAATTCGCAACCCGCTTACGGTCGTGAAAGGATTCATCCAGCTGTTGCAAACTAGGCCGATGCCGCGCGAAACGGAGGAGCGGTACATTCGCATCGCTTCAGAAGAAGTCGAGCGAGCGGAAGCGATCATTCATGATTATTTGACGTTCGCCAAACCGGCGCCAAAAAAGACGGAACCGATTGATGTCGCCGTTGAGCTGCAGAGAGTCATCCAAATGATTCAGCCGCTCGCCCATATGCATTCGATCGAAATTTCCTCTTCCTTGAAACATGGTGTCGTCATCGGCAATGTACAATATTTTCAACAGTGCTTCCTCAATTTAGCGAAAAACAGCATCGAAGCGATGCCGGACGGCGGCCGGCTCCACATTTCGGCGCATAGGCAAGGCGGGGCGGTCGTCATCACGATTGTCGACAACGGCATCGGCATGACGAAAGAACAAGTGCGCCGCTTTGGCGAGCCGTATTTCAGCACAAAAGAAAAAGGAACCGGCCTTGGCACTATGGTCGCCGTCAAAATTATTGAGCAAATGGGCGGCACGTGGACGATCGAAAGCGCCGTTCAAAAAGGAACGACGTTGACGGTCACGTTGCCCGCGGGCCGGGTGCAGCCGCCGGCTTCGGAACAGAGCGCCGCCGGCTGAGAAAAAAACGGATGCGTGGCCGCGCATCCGTTTTTTTTTTCGCCGCTTGGGCGGTCACTTGACTTCTTCAAAGTAATCTTTGTAAAACCCGCCGACTTTCCCGCTGTTGTCGACGACAAAATAAAATTCCTCTGTTTCATTTTTGACATCGTACACGTTTCCCGGCGTTAACACGTTGTTGACAATATACTTTTCGGCGTTGGTATGGATGCATTTCACCTTTTTGACCGTCGGTCGGGTCGCCCATGTGTAATGAATCATTGTGTCATCCCCTTGTCTATATGTTGTTCTCCTTTTTATTGTAACGGGATGGGGCGCTGTCTGCAACGTACACTTCCCGCTTCTTGCCAGAGGCTCATTCCAACGATTGGCGGCAGCGGTCGGTCATGCTATCATGGGGATGTACCGATGATGCTGAAAGGGGAGACTCCAATGTTTTTGCCTTCGTTTCGCTTAGATGGAAAAACGGCGCTCGTGACCGGAGCCGGACGCGGCATCGGCCGGGCGGTCGCGATCGGGTTTGCCGAAGCCGGAGCCGATGTAGCGCTTATCGCCCGCACGAAATCGGATTTGGAAGAAACGGCAGGCCATATCGAACGGTTCGGTCGAAATGCGTACATATATCCGCTTGATGTCACCGACCGAGAAGCCGTGCACGACGCGGTCGCTGACGTCAAACAACAAGCCGGCTCGCTTGATATCGTGGTCAACAACGCCGGCATGAATATCCGCACTCCGGCTTTGGATGTGACGGACCATGAGTGGGAGACGATCATCAATACGAACTTAAAATCGGCGTTTCTCGTGTCACAAGAAGCCGGACGCGTGATGAAAGAACAAGAGCAAGGTGGAAACATCATCAACATGGCTTCTGTCGCCGGCTACGTCGCCTTGCGCACCGGCGTCGTGTATGCGGCCACCAAAGCGGCGCTCATCCAAATGACGAAAGTGTTGGCGTTTGAGTGGGGGCGCTACGGTATACGTGTTAACGCCATCGGCCCATGGTATTTCCGGACACCGCTGACAAAAGCACTGCTTGAAGACGAAACGTATGTCAACGACATTTTGGCCGTCACCCCGCTCAAGCGGATTGGCGAGCTGCCTGAGCTCGTCGGTCCGGCTGTGTTCCTCGCTTCTGATGCATCGAGCTACATGACCGGCCAAACACTGTTTGTCGACGGCGGCATGACGATCAACGGCTTTTGAGTAAAGCACACCTTGATGGCGCACCCTAATAAACGCGGCCGGCCATATCGGTAAGGGGGTGCAACGATGAGTGAACAAGAAAGCAAGCGGCAATTCCAGGACGACCTAGATCAATACCGGATGGATAACGTCATTCACGCCCCGAAACATTATGTGTACCAAGTTGGCTATGAAGCATCAAGCGGCAACCCGACCGGCGATCACCGGGAGGCGAGGAAAACGCGCGAATGGCCGCACCGCTAGACCGGAAAGGAACCCCCTTTCCGGTTTTTTTTTTGGCGGATCCATATCGTGCTTTGTATAGGCGGCGACCATCGAAAAAAACTTCTTGGCCGGTTTTTTGGCGGATTCTTTCGCCCCTGTCGCCGCGGCCGGTGAACTTGCGGCCGTGCCTTCAGCCTATGGCGAAGCCAACAACCGCCCGTTATGGCTCGTCGCGCACTGCCTCAAACTCAATGATGCGCCCGCACGGCTCGACCGTTGTTTCGCCATTCGTTTCCACTTCGCGGAAAATCGGCTGCTCGATGCGCCGGACCGGGCGGTATCCTTCTTGCTTCATTCGCGCTAAACAGGCGGCAATCGTTTCCCCTTCTGCTACCGTAAACCGTTTTTTCTTCATCGCTTCCGGCGCGGTCCCTCTCTTGTCAACCAACGGGTGCGCCTCCCTCCTTTCCCTTGTAGGTTGCCCCAAAAAAAGAAGCCGGATCGTTCCGTCCAGCTTAACGTGCCTTTTGTACATACTTGCGGTATAACCCGTACAGCTCCGTTGCCTTGTATGTCTCAATTTTTTTCCGTCCGACCGGATGACGGGTGATGCCTGCCTTTTTCAACTCAGCCACGAGCCATCCTTTCGAGCCGAAATACGCCATGGCGCTCCCCCCTTTTTCATGCGCTTGTCTTTATGTATATGCGCGCAAAAAGAGGGGAAGACCACCGTTGGCCATCGCTAGTCATGTTTGCCGCCATGTCCTTTTTCCTTACTTTTTCCTTTTTTCTCCTTTTTGTTTTTGGTTTTTTCATGGCCGGGCGGGTGCGGTTTTTCCTTCTTTTCTTTCGCCTTTGGCGGCGCGGATTCGGATGTTGGTTGATCATGCTTTTTGCGTTTTTGTTCCTCTTTTTTCACAAGCGGCAATGAAAAGCGGGCGGCTGGTTGACCGACCAGCGCCTTCTCCATGATGTGGCGAAAAATGACCGCCGCTGTTTCCCCGCTCGTTGTCGTCAAATAGTGGGTGCCATCCGGCCGGTCGTAGCCAAGCCAAAGCGCACCGACGAGCTGCGGCGTATAGCCGACCATCCATTGGTCTTTCACCCCATCGATGCCGGGAATCGTCATTTCCGTCGATCCAGTTTTGCCGGCAAGCTCCCGGCCGGGGATGGCGGCCCGTCTCCCGGTTCCTTCACGAATGACGCCTTCAAGCAAAACCGTCATTTGTTGGGCGGTTTTCTTTGACGTCACAACCGCCCGTTCCGGCTCCCATTCCGCCACCTCATGACCGTAAGCGTCGACGATTTTCGTAATGAGATGGCCGTCCGGGCGGACGCCGTCGTTCGCGAATACCGCGTACGCTTCGGCCATCTCGAGCGGCGAGACGCCGCGGGACATGCCGCCGAGCGCAATGCCAAGCTGGCGGTCCTCTTTTTCCAATGGCAAGCCGAACCGGCGCAGCGCATCCATTCCTTTGTCGAGGCCGATCTCATGTAACAGCCAGACGGCCGGCACGTTGAGGGAATGAATGACCGCTTCATACATTGTCACCGTGCCGCGGTATGTGTGATCGTAGTTTTGCGGGCGGTAGCCGCCAAGATTGAGCGGCTCGTCTTTAAGCAGCGAAAACGGTTCGTATCCTTGTTCAAGCGCCGGTGTGTACACCGCGAGCGGTTTGATGGCCGACCCGGGCTGGCGGCGAAGCTCGGTGGCGCGGTTAAAGCCGCGAAACACATGGCGGCCGCGGCCGCCAACAAGCGCCTTCACTCCGCCTGTTTTCGGATCAAGCAGCACGGCGCCGCTTTGCACAAGCACACCGTCCGGGCTTGACGGAAAGAGCGAGTCATCGGCATACACGGCTTCAAGCGCTTGCTGCATGCGGGGGTCAAGCTCCGTGTAAATGCGCAGTCCGCCGGAAAGGACATCGCTTTGCGTCAGCCCATAGCGCGTAATCGCCTCGCGGATCAGCTCATCGACATAATACGGATACTTCCCGGCGTATGGATCGCGCTTCGGTTCCTGTTGAATGGCGATGCGCTCATTTTTCGCGGCGGCCCATTCTTGTTCATCGATATAGCCTTGTTCTTTCATAAGCGACAAGACGACATTGCGCCGGGCGACCGCCTTGTCGTAATGGCGGAGCGGTGATAAGGCGGATGGCGCTTTCACGAGACCGGCCAACATGGCTGACTCGCTGAGCGTCAAGTCGGAAACGTCTTTGCCGAAATACGTTTTCGCCGCGCTCGCTACTCCCCACGCTCCCGCGCCGAAATAGACACGGTTGATGTACATTTCTAAAATTTCTTGTTTGCTGTACGTGCGCTCGATTTTTTGCGCGATCAACCATTCGTTCCATTTGCGCACCAACGTCTTTTCGTTCGTCAAAAAGACGTTTTTCGCCAACTGCTGGGTAATCGTGCTGCCGCCTTCCACCCACGCCCGCGCGCGAATGTTGCGCCACATCGCGCGCAAAAATCCGTAGTAATCGACGCCGTTATGCTCGTAAAAGCGGCGGTCTTCCACAGCGACGATCGCCTGAAGGAAATGGTCCGGCACCCGTTCGATCGACACTTCTTCGATATTCGCCGCCGCGAGCTTGCTCGCTGGACGCCCGTGTTCATCATAAATGATCGTCGCGGCCGGCAACGGTTTGTTTAGCGCGGCAATGTTTTGCCGGGCAATCATCCAATGGAGCGCGGCGACGGCAACGGCCAAAGCGAAAGCAAGCGCACACAACATCCGCAGCCAACGCTGTCTTCGTCTTGTTTGTCTCACTTGTTGCCTGCTTTGCGGCTCCACTATTGTATCCCCCCTGAAAATCCGCTGCGGTTATACAATTCGCAAACGGCCGTTTGTTTTCGTCTATCGCCACGCCGGCAGCGGCAAAAAAAAAGCGGCCGGTCAAGCCGCTTTCGTTCGCTTACGCCGACGGCGATTTATGTTTTTTTCCTTTTAAGAAGAACGCGAGCATCAGTGCCAACACTGTCAAGCCGGTCGCGACGAAAAAGGCGTCGTTAATCCCTTCTACCGTCGCGCGCTGCTGGACAAGCCCGTACAGCAGCTGTGCGATCGCTTCGTCGCTCGGAATCGCCTGTTTCAGTTGCCCGACCAAATCCATAAACAACAGATTGTTTTCTGTCATTTCATTGCGGTAATTTTCCACATGAAATTTTGCCCGGTTAGACATGACGGTGACTAAAAACGCTGTGCCGAGCGACGCAGCCACCTGCCGGAGCGTGTTCGCCATCGCCGTACCGTGGCTGTATAGATGACGCGGCAAGGCGTTTAACCCTTCTGTCATAATCGGCATCCCAAGCATGGACATGCCGAACATGCGGAAAATGTAAAGCCAAATTAAATGACTATATGGGGTGTCCATCGTCAGTTGGCTGAATTCCCATGTCGTAATAGCGGTAATCACCAATCCGACAATGGCAAGAGCCCGCGCGCCGATGCGGTCAAACACCCAACCGGAAATGGGTGACATGATCGCCATTACAATCGCCCCGGGCAGCATAAGCAAACCGGCGTCGAGCGGCGTAAAGCCGCGCAAATTTTGCAAGTACACCGGAAGCAGCACCATCGCCGCAAACATGGCCATATTAATGACCGAACCGATCACCGTTGACAGCGTGAATACCGGATAGCGAAACACACGGAAATTTAACACGGGATACTCCGAACGGAGCGACCGCCATGTGAACAAAACGAGAAACAAAGAGCCAACAACAAGCGAGGCAGCGACTTCCACCTGTCCCCATCCTTTACTTCCGGCTTCGCTGAACCCGTATAAGACGCCGCCGAATCCAATCGTCGAGTAGATCGCCCCTTGAACATCGAGAACCGGGTTTCCTTGGCGCGGTGTTTTTTTCAGCCAAAGAGAGGCGAGGATGAGATCAACAATGGCAATCGGCAACACAACATAAAACAAAAGACGCCACGTATAATGTTCAACAAGCCAGCCGGAAAGCGTCGGTCCGACCGCCGGCGCGAACATCATGGCGATCCCGACCGTTCCCATCGCCACCCCGCGGCGTTCTGGTGGGAAAATCGACAACATCATCACCATCATGAGCTGCATAATAATGCCGGCCCCGACCGCTTGCGTCAGCCGCCCCGCGAGCATGATCGCAAACGTTGGGGCAATTGAACAGACAAACGCGCCAATGGTGAAAAACGACATGCCGGAAACAAACAACGTCTTCGCCGGAAACTTGGCGATTAAAAACGGGCTGATCGGAATGAGCACGCCGTTGACAAGCATATATCCTGTCACGAGCCATTGAATCGTTGATGTCTCAACGTTGAAATCTTGCATCATATGAGGCAAGGCGACGTTGATCAGCGTTTGGTTCAAAATGGCGACAAACGCCCCAAGCATGACGGTCGTCACCACTTTGCCGCGGCTGCCGATGTCGCCAAGCCCACCTTGACTTTGTCCGGACGAGGCGGCTGGACGCACATCCGCCCTTGCACCGCCTGGCGTCTCAACCGCAGCTGAAGCCGGTTTGCGCCGGCGAAGCGCAATATTGAGGGCCGCCAGAACGAAAACGGCAAAGATGATATAGGTAATGACAAATGTAGACATCACTGATCACCTACTTATGAATGCGAACGGTGACGTTCATGCCCGGCACAAGTCCGGCCCCGCTGTAGTTGTCAATCGAAATCGTCACCGGAATGACTTGGGTCACTTTTGTGTAGTTGCCGGTTGCGTTCGAGCTTGGCAGCAAGCTGAACATATTCGCTGTTGCATAGCCAAGCTTCTCGACTTTGCCGCTGAACTTCCGATCCGGATAGGCATCCACATAAATGTCAACATCTTGCCCGACTTTCACATCTTCTATATCCGTTTCTTCAATGTTCGCTGTCACCCATAAGTCGTTTAAATCAAATCCGCGCGCAATTGGCGTCCCGGCAGCAACAAACGAACCTTCGACCGCATTTTGCTGCACGACCGTCATTCGATGCGGCACCGTGATGGCGACCGTATGTTTTCCGTCCGACACTTCCCCAATTTGATCCCCAGCTGCGAACGTTTTTCCCGTTGTGCCTAACCAGGACGTCAGCTTCCCAGACAGCGGGGCAGCGACCGGAATGATTTGGCCGTCGATGCGGGCGTTGTCTGTTTTTATATAGTTCGCGGTTTGATTGATATAGTAATACGCAGCAAATCCCCCACCAACAAGCAAAATGAGCACGAAAATGTTCAGAGCAAGCAAACGCTTCACGTTCACCGTTTATTCCTCCCCGAGTAAAATGGTTTTCACTTTATCTTGCAACCGCAAAAACTGCTCAATTTCTTCCGGTGGAATGAGCTCCTGAATGCGCTGGAGCCGCCGGCGCAGCACCGACTGCTCGCCAAATGCGGCAAGCACCGTTTCTTTTCCTTTTTTTGTCAAACTCAAAATGACAGCACGCCGGTCTTGTTTCGACGTTTCCCGGACGACAAGGCCGGCGCCAACAAGCCGGTCGACCGTGCCGCTTACGTTGCTGTTGCTCAAGTTTAATTTCTCCGCTAGATCGTTTAAGCGAATATATTCCTTTTTCAGCAATGTATACAGCACCATCAGCTGCACTTCCGTAATCCCGACGCGGGCAGCATCTTCACGGATGAGGCGGTAGAGCGCTTTTTGCGTACGAAAAACGGCATACATAATGTCCCGGCTCATTCCTTCCATATTGCCCCCTCCTTTCATCACGGAACACGAATAATTTCAATAAGAATTATTTGTACACGAAATATGATTATAGCATGCCAATAAGGAAAATCAACTATATGATTTCACTTTTCCATAAAAAATCATCGCCGCCCTGTTGAAACAAGGCGGCGACTGGTGCTGCACTAATAAAAAAGGCGCCCGTATGGACGCCTTTGCCGTTTCCGTTGGAGAACCCGCGCCGCGGTTGCCGTCGGCTGAATGCAGTTTCTCAACCACGCTCTACTAGGTGGGTGTTCGCAGAAACGTTCCTGCCGTCCTCGTTGACGAATCAGAGGCATGGCATTCCGGTTTCGATATAGAACTCCCTTTTCACTGCCATCGGTTGAAACTTCATTCTACAACGCACAACGCAGCAGCGGATTGGTGATTATTATCATACACGATCTTTACTTGTTTGACAAGGGGGACGGTCATCCAGTTTTTTCAAACCGGATATACCCCATGTTTTCGTTCGGAAAAGATCATATACTTGGACGTATACGCCTCAAACCGCCGGATGAGCTCATTGCGCACATCGTTGGGCGCGACGATCCCGTCGATGACGAGCTCGGAGGCGAGACGATAAATGTCAATGTCGCGCCGGTATTCTTCCCGTTTTTGCTCAACAAAGGCCGGCCGCTCTTCCGGGGGCAATTCGGCGATTTTGTTCGCATAGACGGCGTTGACGGCCGCCTCCGGTCCCATCACCGCAATTTGGGCGTTCGGAAACGCGAGGCAGCAATCCGGTTCAAACGCCGGCCCGGCCATGGCGTACAATCCGGCGCCGTATGCTTTACGGACGATGATTGAAATTTTGGGCACCGTCGCCTCCGACATCGCGGCAATCATTTTCGCCCCGTGGCGGATGATGCCCGCCCGTTCGACTTTCGTCCCGATCATAAAGCCGGGAATGTCAGCCAAGAACAAAAGCGGAATGTGGAAGGCATCGCAAAGGGTGATGAACTTCGCCGCCTTGTCGGCCGAATCGTGAAACAATACGCCGCCTTTGACGCGCGGCTGATTGGCGATGATGCCGATCGGCCGGCCGTTAAGGCGCGCCAAGCCGGTAATGATTTCCGGCGCAAACAGCCTTTTTACTTCACAAAACGACCCCTCGTCAATGATCCGCTCAATTAAATCGTACATATTAAACGGCGCATTTTGATTCACCGGCAAAATATCTTCAATCGTTTTGTCAAATGATTTCGGTGGCTTCGCTTCTGCAATCGGCGGTTGTTCGCTGTAGTTGGACGGAAAATACGATAAATAGCGGCGCGCATAGGCGATCGCCTCTTCCTCGGTTTTTACTAGCACATCGCCGCAGCCGGAGACGGTGCAATGCATGCGGGCGCCGCCCATTTCTTCGAGCGTTACTTTTTCTCCGATCACCATTTCCGCCATGCGCGGCGAGCCTAAATACATCGACGCATTGCCTTCGACCATAATGACGATGTCACAAAACGCCGGAATATAAGCGCCGCCGGCCGCCGACGGACCAAAGAGCAAGCACACTTGCGGCACTTTCCCCGACAGTTTCACTTCATTGTAAAAAATGCGCCCTGCCCCGCGCCGGCCGGGAAACATTTCGATTTGGTCGGTAATGCGGGCTCCGGCGGAATCAACCAAATAAATGAGCGGGCAGCGCAATTTTTCCGCCGTCTCTTGAATGCGGATGATCTTTTCTACTGTACGCGCTCCCCAAGACCCGGCTTTGACAGTGGAATCGTTCGCCATCACACAGACAGTCCGGCCGTTGATTTTGCCGATGCCGGTCACCACCCCGTCAGCCGGTAGACCGTCAGCGAGGCAGTTGGCAAACAATCCGTCTTCCGCTTCCAGTCCGTGATCGAGCAACAAATTCAACCGGTCGCGAACAAACAGCTTCCCTTGGGCGGCGTTTTTTTCATGATATTTCGGCGCCCCGCCTTTTTTAATGTCAGCCGCCCTCTTCTCGAGTTCTGCGGCCAACGCGGCGCGCTCTTTTGCCGTTTCCTTCATCCCCATGTTGTCTCCTCCTTGCTTCGTTCATTCCGCCGTTTTCCCGGGCGGCATTTCCCCATCTACCATCATGCCCCGCCAATCCGTTTCAGAGCATTGGCATCGCGGCCGGCTTCTTTGGGGCGGCGCTTTGGCGGCCTATGTCGCAATGGGCCGCCCCGTAAACAGCCCCATCAGCGCAGCGTTAGGCCGCACCGTTTCAGGCGGCATTGAAGCGCTTGCGGTCGTTTCGCGTTCCTCGGAGTTTCGGCCGGCCGCGTTGGGACATTTTACTCCCCTTTGTACACCGGTTTCCGTCTTTCTTTAAATGCCTGCAAGCCTTCGAGCCGGTCTTTTGTCGGAATCGTCGCCTCATAGGCGAGCTGCTCGATCGCCAAACCGGTCTCCAAGTCGACGTTAAACACGCTTTGCACCGCTCGTTTCGCCTGGCGGACGGCAATCGGCGCATTCTCAGCGATTTGCCGGGCCAATTCGAGCGCCCGCTCCATCAGTTCAGCGCGCGGTACGACATACTCGACAAGGCCAATTCGTTCCGCTTCCTCGGCCGTGATTCGTTTCGCGGCAAAAATCAACTCTTTCGCCTTTCCGATGCCGACAAGACGCGGCAGCCGTTGCGTGCCGCCCGCTCCCGGAATGATGCCAAGCGACGTTTCCGTCAACCCGAGCCGGATATCATCGGCAGCGAAACGAATATCGCATGCCAGTGCCAGCTCAAGCCCGCCGCCAAACGCCGAGCCGTTTAAGACAGCGATGACCGGTTGCGGCACTTTCTCCACTTCGTTGATCGTTTTACTGATCAAGGAGACCGCCTGCCGCACTTGCGTTTCATTCATTCCTGCCCGCTCTTTCAAATCGGCGCCGGCGCAAAACACCTTGTCCCCGGCTCCGGTCAAAATGACGACACGCACCTCTTTTTGGAATTTGATTTCTTGCAAAAGGTTGCCAAGCTCTAGAAGAAGCGCTCTTGAAAGCGCGTTGGCTGCCTCCGGACGGTTTAATGTCACGATAGCAATTCCATTTTCTTGCATTTCAAATGATACGAATGTTCCCATTTGTTCTTTTCCTCCTCACATATCCTTTTCTGTTGATGATGAAATCGTTTGTAAATAGCGGCTCGAAAGTGGGCGGCCGATTTTGTCGCGGATGAACAACGCCGCTTTTGTCAGCCGCTCCATGTCAATGCCGGTTTCAATCCCCATGCCATGCAGCATGTACACGAAATCGTCCGTGGCGACGTTTCCCGACGCCCCAGGGGCATACGGGCAGCCGCCAAGACCGCCAAGAGAGCTGTCAAAGATGGTGATTCCCATCTCCATTGACACTAAAATGTTGGCGAGCGCCGTTCCTCTTGTATCGTGAAAATGCATGGCGATCCGCCCGGCCGGAAACCGGCGAAGCACCTCGGCAAGCACGTCCACGACTTGTTTGGGCGTTGCCACGCCGATCGTGTCGCCAAGCGACAGTTCATCAATCCCCATCGCAAACAGCCAGTCGGCGACCGTGAGCACTTGGTCGACAGGAACCGCCCCTTCATACGGGCAGCCAAACACAGTGGAAACGTAGCCGCGCACCGTTTTCCCTTCTTGCTTGGCCGTTTTTACGACTCCTTCTAACACTGGAAACGTGGCGGAGATCGTTTTGTTAATGTTTTTTTGGTTATGCGTTTCGCTCGCTGACATAAAGACGCCGACTTCATCGATCCCCGCGGCCAGCGCCCGCTCAAGCCCCCTTTCGTTCGGCACGAGCGCGGCATATGTGACACCGTCTTTCCGGCGGATGCCGGCTGCGACTTCGGCGGCGTCGGCCAACTGCGGAATCCATTTCGGATGGACAAACGACGTTACTTCGATATACGATAATCCGCTTTCCGACAATAAGTTGATCCAAGCGATTTTGTCAGCCGTCGCAACCGGCGCCGTTTCGTTTTGCAGACCGTCGCGCGGACCGACTTCTTTAATTGTCACCTTTGCCGGCCATCGGCTCATGTTTTCCGCTCCCCCTTTTTCGTTCTGCCCGTCCTCCCCTGACCCCTTTTTCGCCCTCTTTGCCACGCCTAAAGGCAATGTTGGGCGGAACGGTTCACACGAACTTTTCACTACTCAATCTCGACAAGCACATCGCCCTCGTTTACGAAATCCCCTTCTTGCACATGAATGTGTTTCACAATGCCGGACGTTTCAGCGGCGACTGGGATTTCCATTTTCATTGACTCCAAAATCACGACATCTTGCCCTTCCTCGACGCGGTCGCCGACAGCGATTACAATTTTCCATACACTCCCAGCCATTGTTGCCGTTACTTGGTTCATCGTTTCTTCCTCCGTTTCTGCCTCATTTCATCTTCGTTGGCTGCCAGTAAGTGGCGAGAAAATCAGTCGTTGTTTCCCCGGCGCGGAACGCCGGATGGGATAACACGGCCGTTAACAGCGGAATGTTCGTTTTAATCCCTTCGACACGATAGCTGCCAAGCGCTTCGAGCAAGCGTTCAATCGCCGCCGTTCGATCCGGGCCTTTGGCGATCAATTTGGCGATCATCGGATCGTAAAACGGTGTAACAGTAATGCCGCTTGCGACCGCCGTTTCATGGCGAATGCCTTCAGCTTCGGGAACGGAAAAAGCAGCAATGCGGCCGGGCGACGGGTAAAACGTGTTTGGATCTTCGGCATAAATACGAACTTCAATGGCGTGTCCATCGCGGCGAATGTCTTCCTGCCGATAGCGGAGCGGCTCGCCGGCGGCGATGCGCAGCTGTTCTTCGACGATATCGATGCCGGTGATTTCCTCGGTCACCGGATGTTCGACTTGGAGCCGGGTATTCATTTCAAGAAAATAAAAGTTTTTTTGTTCATCGACCAAAAACTCGATCGTGCCAGCGTTCGCATAGCCGATATGGCGCGCGGCCCGCACAGCCGCTTCGCCCATTTTCCGCCTTGTTTCTTCATCTAAAAACGGCGACGGCGCTTCTTCAATTACTTTTTGGTGGCGGCGCTGGATCGAGCACTCGCGCTCCCACAAGTAGACGCAGTTGCCGTGTCCATCGGCAAGCAACTGAATTTCGATATGGCGCGGTCGTTCAATATATTTTTCGATATACATCGTTCCGTCGCCGAAAAACGAAGCGGCTCGTTTTTGGCTTCCTTCAAACGCCTGGCGCAGCTCAGCCTCGTCGCGGGCGATGTGCATACCGATGCCACCGCCGCCGGCTGACGCCTTCAACATGACTGGATACCCGATCGAAGCTGCCGCTTTGACCGCTTCATCGGGGCTGTCTAGCGCAAAGGAGACACCGGGGACGATCGGGACGCCGGCTTGTTCCATCGTTCGGCGCGCTTCGATCTTGCTGCCCATAGCAGCGATCACCTCGGCCTTTGGACCGATGAACACAATGCCTTCTTCTTCACAGCGGCGGGCAAACGCCAGGTTTTCCGAGAGCAGCCCGTAGCCGGGATGAACCGCTTCCGCTTTCGCCGCTTTGGCGACTTCAATCATTTTTTCGATATTTAAGTAGCTTTCAGACACGCGCGGCTTACCGATCAAGTACGCTTCATCCGCAAGTCGGACATGAAGCGAATCGGCGTCCGCTTCCGAGTAGACGGCGACCGTTTGAATGCCGAGTTTTTGGCATGTGCGGATGACGCGAACGGCGATCTCGCCACGGTTGGCAATCAACACTTTTGTAAACATCGTCTCACCCTTTCGTGAAAACTGAAAATACCACCGGGCGGATGAACCGCCCGGCACGGCGGTTTACATTGTTAAGCCAAGGCGTTGTTTCGCCATTTCCCGCAGCTTAAACTTTTGAATTTTCCCGGATGCGGTCATCGGGTACGAATCGATAAACTCGATGTAGCGCGGGATTTTATGCCGGGAAATGTTGCCGCGGCAAAATGCGCGAATTTCCTCGGCGGTCGCCGTTTCGCCGTCCTTTAAGATGACCCATGCCATCACTTCTTCCCCGTACGTCTCATCGGGCACGCCGACGACTTGGACGTCCAAAATTTTCGGATGTCTGTATAAAAACTCCTCGATTTCGCGCGGATAAATGTTTTCTCCGCCGCGGATGATCATATCTTTCAGCCGGCCGGTGATACGGCAGTAACCATTTTCATCCATCGTTGCCAAGTCGCCGGTATGCAGCCAGCCGTCTTGATCGATCGCTTTGTTGGTCGCCTCCGGATTGTTGTAATACCCTTTCATCACATGGTAGCCGCGCGTGCACAGCTCCCCCTGCACGCCCCGCGGCACTTCCTTGTTCGTGCCCGGCTCGACGATTTTCACTTCGACGCCCGGCAAGGCGCGGCCGACCGTTTCGACGCGCAGCTCAAGCGGGTCATCAGTACGCGTCTGGGTGATGACCGGGGACGATTCCGTCTGTCCATAGGCGATCGTAATATCGGTCATGCCCATTTTGTTGATGACCGCTTTCATCACTTCGACCGGACAAGGGGAGCCAGCCATAATACCGGTGCGCAGCGACGACAAATCGTATTGGTCAAAATCCGGGTCGTTCAATTCGGCGATAAACATCGTCGGCACGCCGTGAAGCGCTGTGCACCGCTCAGCGGCAACCGTCTCAAGCACCCGCTTCGGATGAAACTCCTGCACGGGCACCATCGTCGCGCCGACCGTAACGCATGCAAGCGTGCTCATGACGCAGCCGAAGCAATGGAAAAACGGCACCGGGATGCAAAGCTTGTCGCCTTCGCCAAGCTTCATGCATTGTGCGACTTGGTGGGCGTTGTTGACGATGTTGTTATGCGTCAACATGACTCCCTTCGGAAAGCCGGTCGTCCCGGACGTGTACTGCATGTTGATCACATCGTGCGGATCAAGGCTTTCCAGCCGCTCATCGAGTTCTTCCTCTGTCACCTCATGCCCCATCGCCAAGATGTCGTTCCACGTGAACATGCCCGGGTAGCGCTTCTCACCGAGGAACACGACGTTTTTCAGCTTTGGCAGCCGCTTCGACTGAAGCTTTCCCGGCTCGGCCGTACGCAGTTCCGGGACGATGTCATACAAAATGTCAATGTACGACGAATCACGGTATTGCTCGATCAAAAACAATGTTGTCGAGTCAGACTGCCGAAGCAAATATTCGAGCTCCGCAGCTCGGTAGTTCGTGTTGACCGTCACGAGTACCGCGCCCATTTTCCCGGTCGCAAACTGGCAGGCAATCCATTCGGGGACGTTCGTCGCCCAAATGGCGACATGTTCCCCTTTTTCAATGCCAAGCCGCATCAATCCGCGTGCAACAAGGCGGCAATAGTCATTAAACTGCCGATACGTCAGGCGCAGATCGCGGTCGGCATACACCACCGCCTCGTGATCCGGGTATTGCCTGGCACGCTCCTCTAACAATTTCCCCACAGTCACCGTTAACATCGACCGTCTCCTCCCCTTTGTCCGAATTCACTATTATGGCTATGCGCATATTTCTGCTTTTAGCATCCGAGTTGGCGGGCGATGACGAGACGTTGGATTTCCGACGTACCCTCACCGATTTCCATGAGCTTGATGTCGCGCAGACGGCGTTCAACGCCGTATTCTTTCATATAGCCGTAGCCGCCGTGAATTTGAATGGCCTGGTTGCAGACGCGAAACCCCATTTCTGACGCAAACAGCTTGGCAAACGACGCTTCTTTTGTGAACGGTCTTCCTTGATCCTTCAACCAAGCCGCCTTGTACACCATATTGCGGGCAAGCTCGATTTCCATCGCCATATCCGCGAGCTTAAATTGGATCGCTTGGAACTTGGAAATCGGTTGACCAAACTGGACGCGCTCTTTCGCGTATTGCAGCGCTTTCTCAAACGCCCCTTGCGCGATGCCGACGGCTAAAGCGGCGATCGAGATGCGCCCGCCATCGAGCGTGTACAAAAACTGCTTAAACCCTTTTTGCGGGTCGCCTAATACGTTTTCTTTCGGCACGCGGACGTTCTCAAAAACAAGCTCGCACGTGTTGGAGGCGCGGACACCCATTTTGTCGTAATTCGAACGGATCGTAAATCCTGGGGAGTCGGTTGGTACGATGAGAGCGGTGACGATGTTTTTTCCGCGCGCATCTTGGCCTGTAACGGCGGTGACGATGACTTGCCGTGCGTATTGGGCGTTGGTGATCCAACATTTTTCGCCGTTAATGACGTATTCGTCACCGTCAAGCACCGCGGTCGTGCGCGTGCCGCCGGCATCTGAGCCGGCGTTCGGCTCCGTGAGCCCGAAGGCGCCAAGCGTTTCCCCTTTTGCCATCGGCACAAGCCATTTTTGTTTTTGTTCTTCCGTTCCGAAGTAGTAAATCGGGCTCGCCCCGAGCGAAACGGCGGCCGCATAGCTTAGCCCGGTTCCGCCACAGGCGCGGCCGATTTCTTCAACAGCAATGGCGTACGAAACCGTATCGCCCCCGGCGCCGCCATAAACTTCTGGAAACGGCAGGCCCAACAATCCCAATTCGCCCATTTTGCGGAACACATCAAGCGGAAAATGCGCCTCTTCATCCCATTTCGCCGCGTATGGGGCAATTTCCTTCTCCGCAAAGTCGCGAACCATCTCTTTAATCATTTGTTGTTCTTTCGTCAATGAAAAATCCATAATCTCCCTCTCCCCCATTTGAAATAATGACTATATTTAAACCGACTAGTCGGTTTCAAACTGTCAAGACTGGCTTGTTGTTCGGTAAACAGCAGGTGGGTTATTCGGCAACCGGCCGCAACAAAAACCGCGCCGTCGCCGGATGTTCCGGGTTGCGGAGCACCGCATGCAAAATGAAGTCGGCAAAATACGCCGCAATCTGTTCGATCGACAGCGGTCCGTCCGGATTGTACCATTTGTACGTCCAGTTCACCATGCCGATGATCGACATGCCGACGATCTCCACCGACAGTTCCGGACGAAACTCGCCGGCCTCGATCCCTTCGCGGATGACGCGAAAGATAATTTGCTTGAACTCCTCGCGCTTTTGGTTGATCGGAGCAGCGTATTCCGGTTTTAAGTACGTGCTTTCCTGATAAAAGACGGTAATATGCGGTTTATACACATGAAACACTCTCACAAACGACTGAACGATGGCATACAAGCGCTCGGTCGGCGTTGAACAGCTTTCATACGCTTCCTGCGCCTTTGTAAGCGCATACGTAATAAAGACGTCATGAATGTGATAAAGCAACTCGTCTTTCGATTTAAAATTGTGATAAAAACCGCCTTTCGATGTGGCGCTTTCCGCCACGATGCGGTCGACCGTCACGCCGTGGTACCCATATTTCTCAAACAACTGAAGGGCGGTGTCGATAATGCGGTCTTTGAGCGGTTTATCGGCCATAGCAGTCTCCTTCACATTTCAGCTCGGGATGATTCAACAACCAATTGGCAAACGCGGTATTCACTTTTGTCATCCGTTCATACATGTCTTGTTTGACTTTCGTTGGGTTGTGCAGCTCCAGCCTTAGCGTGATCGTGGGCATGGATTCACCCCCTTTTTTTCATCCCACGATTGAAACCGTGGGCTTTCAGACGGCCTTTTCTGTAAGACATTTCCGAAAAAACAAAATATTCTTCTCGTTTATTAAGATACTCGACAGTTACAACCCTTGTCAACAAAAAATCATTGTGTCGACGGAAAAATCGTGTCTGGCATCGCCCGCCGCCCGGCCTGTTGCGCGAGCGATGTTTCCCGGCTGTGCCAACTGAAACAAAACAGATGTCCCATACATAATGACGACCGTTTTTCCAAAAGATAAAACCGGAGGTGGCTTCTGTTGGAACCGATGTTATGCCCGAACTGCAAAACGAACCGGACGCGGTTTCACCTCATCGAACAACACCCGCGGGCGGTCAAGCTTGATCCGCATACCGGTGACATTGAGCACGAGTACACAAATGAAGCGCTCGAACCGTTCCATCTCCCGTACCGCGGCCCGAGCTACCGCGTCCAATGCGGCGCCTGCGGACTGATTGAAGATGCGGATATGTTCATTCAGCGCGCCAAATCTTCTCCATTGGGGTGATTCCATATGGCAAACAAAAAACAAACACCTTCTTCCATCGTTGACCAAAAACAGCTCGTTAATGACAAAGCGAAAGCGATGCGGGAGCACGGCGACCAACACATTCGCCGCGGCACGCCAAACGGCGCCGACGGGCAATAAAGGAACGGCTTGCTTCCATTGCGGAAGCAAGCCCTTTTCGCCGTCAGGCGCACAAGTGGGCGCCGTTCTGCTTCTTTTCAAGTTGTCTCTAGCCGTACATCACCCACATCCCGATATCGCGAAACCCAAGGCGATGGTAAATGCGGCCGGCGGACGGGTTGTCGTAAAACAAGCACGGCATCTTCCCTTCGCGGAGCAGGTCACAAACGAGCTTGGCGACGATGGCGCTCGCATACCCTTTCCCACGGTGCTCCCGGTCCGTACAGACGCCGACAATCATCGCCGACAGCGAGTTTTCCGCCGATGTCGATGCCGCGGCCACCATGCGGCCATCTTGTTCAATGTAGTACGTTCTCGCTGAATTCGTTTCCATCCCTTTCACCAGCATGTCGCGCGCCGCCGGCCTCGTGTCAAACTCGGGAATGCGGCGCCGCAACTCCAAAATCCGGTCGACATCGGCCAACTCGGCTTTCTTGACAGCAAACGCCCCCATTTCTTGGCGGGCATATTCATCCGTCCGGCATTCGCAAAAGTAAAGCGTTCGCTTCGTCCCAAGGGGCAGCCGCTCTTCGAACTGCCTGGCCATTTCCTCTTTGCCGGATAGCTGAATGGGCGATGACGAGCCGGCTGTCTCGCGGATGAGACGGGCGAAGCCATCGGCATCAAAATCGCCGGGCGCGTACGGAATATAGGAATCGTAATAACGAAGCAGCACCGCCTTCAGCGAGCCCGCCTCGTCAAATTGCCCCCAAACGTCTTGAAAATCGGCGTCATAGCCAAACGACTCAATATCGCCGATGATAAATAAGTTGAACGACGGGTCTTGCTGTAAAAATAAAAATAATTGCTCGTGGTCTTCGGCCGTTAACCGGCGAATCATGGCACTCCCCCGCTTTTCGAATGATATTTTTTCCATTATACTATAATGTATATCCACTGCCAATAGTGGGAACGATCAGGGAACGGCCGGCTCCGGCCGACCGTGAGGAAAGGAGGAAGGCCGCCTTCAGAAGCGGGGCGGCCACGCAGGATGAAGTTTATTGACGATCTGTACGACTATTACAAAGATCGGCTGACTGGGGATGAAGAAGACGCCGAAGTAGTGGCCATGTCGATTTTGGATGAACTCGACCGCCGCGATGTGCTCAAACTGATCGGTGAGATGACCGATGAAGAGTTGCTCGGCATGTTTGGGTTGTACTTGTTTGAAAGTTTGAAAGCGAAAATGGCCCGTGAAGGCCTCGGCGCAACGCGGCCGCAAGATGCGCCGCGCGTGCATTGAAAAAGCGGCTGTCCATCGGTGCAGACGCCGCCATCTGACCGGGACAGTCGCCTTACAGGCAATGCCTCAGCGCCCGCTCGGGACGGCTTCGGACAAAGCCGCCGCCCCTTCGAATGAGCGGGATGCACGATATTCGAGCGGCCTTATTCAGCGGTAAAATTGCACATCATATCCTTCTTTCAATAGCACTTGATAAATTTGTTGGATATGATCTTCATTTTTCGTCTCGAGCGAAAAATGAATTTCCGCCTGGCCCGGCAATACTTTCGCACCGATGCGCTGATGATGGATCGACATCACGTTGGCTTCTAGTTCAGCGATAATGCGAAGCAACTTGTTCAACTGGCCCGGTTTGTCGGAAATGACGGTCGTAAACGTGACAAACCGGCCGGCCTCAACAAGCCCCCGTTCAATGATGCGAGAAATCAACGTCACATCGACGTTGCCGCCGCTTAAAATGGCAGCGACTTTTTTGTCGCGAAACGGCAGCTTTTGGTACAAAAGCGCCGCCAGCGGGCAGGCCGCCGAACCTTCCACGAGCAGTTTGTTTCGTTCGAGCAAATAAAGCATCGTCCGCGAAATTTCCGCCTCTTCGACACAGACGACGCCATCGACATATTGCTCAATATATTGATACGTAATATTGCCCGGCTTTTTTACTGCGATACCATCGGCGATCGTATCCGACGCTGCGATGGGGACCGGCTGCTTATGGCGGAGGGCTGCCGTCATGCCAGGGCAGGCGGAAGACTCGACCCCGTATACCTCGACAGACGGTTTCAGCTGTTTTAATGTAAACGCCAACCCCGCTAGCAAGCCGCCTCCGCCCACCGGGCAAAGGACGACATCCACATCGGGAAGCTGCTCCACTAACTCTAAACCGATCGTTCCTTGGCCGGCCATGACGGCCAAATCGTCAAACGGATGCACAAACGTCATCCCCCGCTCGCGCTGCAGCTCGAGCGCATACTCGAGCGACTCGTCAAACACATCGCCATGTAAAACGACTTCCGCTCCGTAGCTTTTCGTCGCTTCGATTTTGCTCAACGGCGCACCTTTCGGCATGACGATCGTACATGGAATGTGGAGCATGCCGCTTCCGTAGGCGACTCCTTGGGCATGGTTGCCGGCGGAGGCGGCGATGACACCGCGTGACCGTTCTTCGTCGGTCAAGGACATAATTTTGTTGAACGATCCTCTTACTTTAAACGATCCCGTTTTTTGCAAGTTTTCGAGTTTCATATACACGTCATTGCCGGACAACCGGCTGAACGTTTGCGAATGCTCAAGCGGCGTTTCATGGACAATCCCTTTCATTTTCGCCCGCGCTTGTTCAATGTCTGTTAACGTCAACATCACGAAACCACCCTTTCTGATCGGGCGACCGGTTCTTTTTCGCCCCGCTTTATTATATACAAAACATTTCACCGCCGACAAATGTTGCTTTTCTCCTGACCGATGACGTACGATAATAGGGTGAAGGAGGGGACGACCTATGGGACGACGCCGCCCGCTGTTGCTTTTATGGATGGTCATGTTTTTGGTTATGTCAGGTTTTGGCATCATTATTCCAGTATTGCCGTTTCTTGCTGAAGAAGTCGGAGCCACTCCGCTTGAGCTTGGATTGTTAATGGCCGTTTACTCATTGATGCAACTGTTGTTTTCCCCGGCATGGGGACAGCTGTCCGACCGCTATGGCCGCAAGCCGATATTGCTCATCGGCATCATCGGGCTGTCGTTATCATTTTTCCTTTTTTCCACAGCCGAGACGCTCATGACGCTGTTTGCCGCCCGTTTGCTTGGCGGGGCGCTGTCAGCGGCAGCGATGCCGACGGTGATGGCGTATGCAGCTGACGTCACGCCTCCGGACGAACGGGGAAAAGCGATGGGAGCGATCGGGGCGGCCACCGGGCTCGGCTTTATTTGCGGGCCCGCCATCGGGGGAATGTTTTCACAAACGAGCCTGCACCTGCCGTTTGCCATCGCGGGAGCACTGTCGGCGGTGACAGCATTGTTCGTATGGCTCGTCCTGCCGGAGTCCATGCGCCCGCCAACCGCCATCCGACCGGCCGGCCGGCCGCCGTTTAGGGAGATGAAACGTCCGCTTCTGTATTTATATTTGTTGCAATGGACGGCGACGCTCGCCCTCGCCGGGCTTGAGGCGACGTTTGCTTACTTTGCCGACCGCCGCGCCGGACTCAGCCCAGTTCAGCTCGGATATGTTTTTATGATAATGGGAATCGCCAGCGCTTTTGTCCAAGGGGCGCTCCTTGGCCGGTTGATCAAACGGTTTGGCGAAGGACGCGTCCTCCAAGGCGGGCTTGCCGTCTCGGCCCTTGGATTTGCGGCTATCTTGCTTATTCAAGACTTTTGGACGGCTGCTCTTTTTTTATCGGTCTTTGGTATCGGAAACGGTATCATCCGCCCTTGTGTTTCCTCGCTCATTACGAAACAGGCGTCCGGCCGGCAAGGAAGCGCGGCCGGACTATTGTCATCATTTGACTCGCTCGGCCGCATCATCGGTCCGGTTGTCGGCGGCAGCTTGTTCAGCTACATGGCAGAGCTCCCTTACTTGCTCGGCATCGTTCTTTGTCTTGTCGGCGCGGGATTGTACGCACTCTTTGCCGCTCGCCACGAAGCAGATCGCTTGCTTCCTTAATCCGCCGTATTGGCGGTTTTTTTAATGATTATTTAGCACATAGTTTTATAAAAGTATAGAGTAGTTTATGAATAATTATGACGACAGCTGTTTTTGATCATTTCGCACATAGTTTTATAAATATAATTACATTCATTTCAGAATAGGCAAACACGGACGAATTTGCTAATATGGAAGAAAAGAACTAGGATCGTGAAGGATGGAATCATGGTGATTGAAAAAACGGTATGATACAGCGCGGGACGTCGCATTAACTGCCGCCTGACACCGGTGCGACCGCCGGATCGCCGGCGCGTGATATGTTGAAGGGAAACAACGCGGTTCGCTTCCGTGCCCGGTTGGCGCACCGTCATTGCCAAAGCTCCTTTTTCTTTTCTCCGTGCCGGAAACGTCCTGAAGGAACAAACGATCCCGTCGGGCGACAACGAACAACAGGCGAAAACTGTTTTTCCGTCCCTTGAAACGCTTAGGCAAATTTTTGTCCGCATCGAAGCGGCAGGCGACGATGACAGCATCGTCTCAGTACCGGACATAGGGATGCTTGTCATCGCCCAAGATGATTCACTTTTGTAAAATAGGAAATGATATGTGTAGCTAAGGAGTTTGAAAGGATGAACAACCGATTGGTACAACAGCAAACCGAAGAGCTGGAGCGAAAGCTGCGCGCCTATGAGCGGCTTATCGAAAAGCTTCCGTTCCCGTTCGTGTTTACCGATTACGAAACCGGAATCGCCATCGAAAAGGAGCGCGGCGATGCCCGGCCGCGCCTTCACCCGGCCCCGGTCTCCCCGGGAAAGGAAGCGGAATGGCAGTGGGACATTGACTTGTATCACGATGTACCGTTTGAAAAAGTTGAATCGTTTTTAACACCGTTGCTTGACCTTGTTCCGCACCATATCGTCTTCGTCGACGGCCAAGGCATCATCACGCTTTGCAATTTACAAGCGGCCATCGATACCGGAGTCGATCGCGACGCTATCATCGGCAAACATATTCGCGAGCTGCTGAAGCTTCCCGACGAACTGATCGCAACGCTTCAATCGCTCGAAAGGCGCGAACCGCTTTACAATCATGAGGTGCTCGACCGCTTTTACGGCATTGTCAACACCCGCTTTATTTATAATGATGACGGATCGGTCAAGCGGGTCATTAGTATGTTCCAATCGCTCAGCATGATGAAAGAAACGGAAAAGCTAGCCGTCGCCGGCCGCATTGCCGCCGGCATCGCCCATGAAATCCGCAATCCGCTGACGACAGTACGCGGCTATTTGCAGCTGCTGAAAAACGATTTGCCAGATCGTGTCACATCGCTCGTTGAGCGGCTTCTCATCCCGGAACTCGATCGGGCGAACGGCATCATTACCGACTTTTTAAATATCGCCAAACCGGCGGATGTGAAAATGGAGACGTTCAACTTGCACCGCTTTTTGCGTGATGACGTCGGTGTTCTGCTGCAAAGCGAAGCGCTGCTTCATAATGTGAACGTTCATTTTGACCTCGATGAACAGCTTGACGGCTATGACATGAATGGCGATCGCAGCCAACTGCTGCAAGTATTTTTAAACTTATTCCGCAACGCCGTCGAGGCAAAAGTCGCAAAGACGATGAATGTGACAGTGAGCAGCCGGAAAGCGAACCATATCGTCCAACTTCGCTTCTGTGACGACGGGCCCGGCATCCCGCTCTCGGTCATCGATCATATTTTTGACCCGTTTTTCTCGACAAAAGAAACGGGGACGGGGCTTGGTCTTTCGTTGTCGAAAAAAATCGTCGAACTGCACTGCGGAACGATGAAAGTGCAAAGCGACGCGTGTGGCACTTGTTTTCTGATGGAATTTCCGCTTCGCAGCCAACCGCCGTTTCTGTCATCATAACCGGCTTCCCGAGGGGGGATTGTCCCTTTGGCTCGGGTTCGGAATATTGATGATTTAGAACAATGTTTTACTTTTTTAGGGAAAGAAACCGGTGGGGCTATTCGCCTCTTACAGCGTCGACAAACAAAAAGAGGATGCCCCGGGCAGAAGGGCATCCCGCTTTATGACGACTCCAAAACGATTGGTCCGTGAACTACCCACCACCTACACTTCGCTTAGAGGTGGGGCTTCAAGCGACTTGTGTGTGTTCGCCGAACGGTAAGCCACACACAAGAACCGTTTACGCTTCCCTTCGTTCCGAAGGTGTCCGTTCTCGCCATATTCGATCCTATTCGTTGGCTAACGCCAACCGACATTCATCTTCCACTTTCCCTTCGCTTCGAAGTGGGAGACTTCTTTCGGAAAGATGTTAAAACGTTCCGGTTGACAACCGGCGGCCGACTAGTCGGCCGCCTTTGGCGACGGCTGCTGTTTCATGTACGACAGCACGTCAAGATCAATCTTTTTTCGACTTCGCGCTCCTCAAAGTTTTCTGTATGTATATACGCGGTCAACGCCTGGTAGAGCGCTTCGCCGTCCTCCGCTTTCTCCTCCGGCAAATAACCGAGACGGATCAGCTCGGCGATCACCTCCTCCTTGACTGTCCCTTCCAGTGCTGCCACCTTCTCCGGCCGCGGCTTCGCAAAATACAACTGACGCAATTGATACAGCCGGATCAGTTCCTCGATCGGCCGCGGATGGTCATCGACGCGCAAATCGATATACCGATCGTTGTAGCCGCCATATCCTCCCCTTTCTTTCACGACCAACAACGCGGCGGACTGTTGGCCGCGGCGGTCTCCCCCTGCCGCTTGGCCGGCTTGGAGCGCTTTTAACAGCCGTTCGGCGAGCGGGCCTTTTGCCTGTTCAAATGTTTTTCCCATCGCCAACACCGTTTCCTCTCCGGCTAAAATATTGCCTTGTGCCGCATAGTTCGGGCCGGTAATGCCGCCGGCCCACGGATAACATTTCTCCCCGGTGAATGTCGCCGCCCGGCCTTTGGCGTCAACGATGCCGACTTGGCGCAAACTGCGCTCCCTGTCATCGGCAATGAGCCGTTCGAGCGTTTCTTGCGCTGTTTTTCCTTCGGCCATCCACTCAAGGCCGCGCGGACCGTACGACGTGTTGGCGTACGACTGTGTCGCCACCGCCCCGACGCCCGCTTTTGCCCATGGTACGACCGCCCCGACACCTAAAAATTTTGACTGGACAGCGATGCCAAGCTCTCCGGTCGCCGGATCCAACGCCACGATCGAAAATGTTGCGACAACATCTTTCGGAATGTGTTTCATTATCGTGCCCTCCACACGGTTTCCATTTTTTATTCTCCTTATATTTCTCCTCTTCCCTCCCATCTTCCTCCCTCCTTCAAAAAAATGGAGGGGGGAAACAGCCGTTGTCCGGCCGCCTCCCCCCGCATGCCCATCATCCGCTTAGCACCAAGTTGCCCCGACGATGATGAGCAAAATAAACAGGACGACAATCAACACGAAGCCGAAGCCGTAACCGCCATAGCCCGGATAACCGAAGCCATAGCCGCCCCAGCCATAGAAGCCATACGGCATATTCGTCACCTCCTTGCTAGCAGGTAGGGGGCATTAATACACCCAACCACCGATACATGCACATCCGACAATAATTAACAAGATGAACAGAACGACGATCAACGCAAACCCGCCGCCGTAAGCTGCACCCATTTGCCAGCACCTCCTTCGTTTTTGTACTAGTAGACTATTCACAAAACGGGGAATTGGTTAGGTGTTTCGGCAAAAATGGGTATTTGCCGCGCGGAAGGCAAAAAGAAAGACGGCCCGTCACCCGGATCGCCGTTACTTTTGTCCGTTTCCAATTTTCTGTCTTTCCAGGCTGCCGCTTACCAACCGACACAAGCACAACCGACAATAATCAATAAAATGAACAAGACAATAACAAGCGTATAACCGCTGCTGACCAAACCGCTCATGGCGGGCACCTCCCTTATTGATTCACGGGGCCATCATATGCGCCCGCCCGCCCAAACGGCCGGGCAAATGCCCATATTGGTGGGAAAACATCTACTTTTCTTTCGTCTCTGTCTCCCCCCACCAACCTTTTCGTTTGAAATAAAGGGCGATGAGCACAGCGACAGTAGCCATAAGCAACAAAGCAAGCGGATAACCGTATCTCCATTTCAACTCCGGCATGAACGCAAAATTCATACCGTAGACGCCGGCAATAAACGTCATCGGCAAAAAAATAACGCTCACTAATGTTAACGTCTTCATAATGACGTTCATATGATCAGACTTGAGCGACAGCTGCAAATCAAAAATGGCGGACAACGATTCTTTAAACGTATCAAGCGCCGCCGGAACGCGGGCAAACCGGGATGCCACCTCATCGATGTACGGGTTCGTTTCCGCGTTAATGTACGGGAGCTCGGCATGGCGGATCGTTTTGATCGCTTCTTCCTGCGCTTCGGCCACTTGCCGCAACTCATGAAGGTACGTTTTCATCCGGTAAATCTCGCGTCCGATTTCGTTGGCGAACGGGGTCGCAAATACTTGCCGCTCAAGTATTTGAATGCGGTCGGCCATTTGGTCGACCACCTGCAAAAAGCGGGCGGTGGTCAAATCCAAAAAATGGTATAGAACATAGCCGGGATAAAGTGCCTGATCGCGGTGGTCCGCCAGCTGCTCTTTCACATGGCCGATGAACGGGTCATCCTCGTCCATGTAGCTGATGATATGCCGCTCGGCGGCGAGCAGGCGGACGTTTGCCGTCCGACCGGACGGCCGGATGATAAATAACGATAGAAAAACGTATCCTTCGTACTCATCAACTAGCGGAATGTCTGTTCCGTCGATGAGCCGTTTTTGGGCAAGCGGGTGAATCGACAATGATGAGAGAAGCCGCTCCAAATCGGGCTTGACAGCGGCAGTAAAATGAAACCAGCACGATTGGCCGCCCGCCGGCGCATGGCGCTTGTCCGTTTCATCCAGCGACAAACGGGGATAATGGTTGATCGCCATAGGCTGATGTCCTTTCTATACAGTGTTAGTTCTATTGTTTGCCGTTTGTCCAAAACCTACTCTCCGGCTGCCGTTAAAAACCGCTTGGCGGCGTTCACCCGATATGGGGCAACATCTTAAAAGCCGATCGGGCTGTTGACCATCCCGGATTCCCGGACACATGCCGCGAAACACCGCTAAGAAGGCTGTTCTAGCCCCGTCGGTCCATATGCACTTCCGGTTCGACATGGATGTGTGTCGCCCGGATGTTATGCCGTTGTTTCATCAGTCGTTCGACTTCGTCAGCGATTTCGTGACTTTTCACCACCGTTAAGCGCGAATCGACACGGATCGTCACTTCCAGCACAATATCGTTGCCTAACGTGCGCGCCTTAATGTCCACAACATCGCGCACACCGCTCACCGCCGCGATTTCTTCCCGATAAGCAGCGAGCTGCTTTTCATCAAAACCGTCGGTCAACGTATGCGCCGTTTCCATAAATACTTCCCACGCCGTTTTGCAAATAATCGTGCCGATAATAAGCGCCGCCAGCGGATCAAGCCATAGCCACTCAAGCTGCGCCCCGACAATCCCGACCGCCGCCCCAACGCTGACAAGGGCATCTGATAAATTGTCTTTCGCAACAGCGGCGAGCGCCGCGCTGTTCGTTCGCTGCGCCAACCGGGTATTGGCCATATAAATTAGAAGCATGACCGCAGCCGAGGTGAGGGCGACCACCGCCGCCAGCCAGTCGGGAGCCGCCTTTTTTCCGCCATGAAGAAGCGCACCGGCGCCGCTGACAACAACATCGACACCAATCGACATCATCAAAAAAGCGGCCAAAAGCGACGAGATGTTCTCCGCCCGCGAATGTCCGTACGGATGATTGCGGTCGCGCGGTTTTTTGGCGATTTTCATGCCGATATAGACAGCGGCCGAAGCGATCACATCGCTCAAATTGTTCCAGCCATCCGCCTTCACTCCGTCCGATCCAGCCGCCGATCCGGCGAGAAGTTTGCCGGCTGCCAACAGAAGATAGACAGCAACGCTTAAAAGCACACCAGCCTCAGCCCGTTGTTTCCATTCCACGTTCTTCACCAGCCTAGCAATCTCGTTCTTGCACGTATCAGTGTACCAGCTTGATGCCGGTTGGGTCTATAGCAAGAAAATTGCCTCTCCGCACGAGTATAGAGACAAGCAAACTTTTTTGCCTGAAGACAAAATCGGGCTCATTTGCGTATGATAAACCAATTAAAGCAAAAAGGAGAGAACCACATGATTTCGTATTTGGACTGGTTGGCAGAAATGGGGATCGACGGCGCTCATCCAGGCGGCTTTGAGTTAACAAAATATATATTACGTAAACTTTATATTGACCGTTCCTCTTCCGTGCTTGATGTCGGCTGCGGAACGGGACAGACAGCAGCGTATATTGCCGAACAATACGGGGCGAAGGTGACGGCGATCGACCTCCATCCAACGATGATCGCCAAGGCGAAACAACGTTTTGCCGCCACGGCCGTTCCGGTTCGCTTGCACCGCGCTTCGGTCGAAGCGCTGCCGTTTCCTGATAAAACATTCGACCTTGCACTTTCCGAATCGGTGCTCGCTTTCGTTTCACTGCCAAAAGCGCTCACTGAAATTCGCCGGGTGCTCAAAAAAGGCGGCACGTTCATCGGCATTGAAGCATGCCATGAACGGTTGAGCGTTGCCGAGCAGCAGCGAATCACCGCTTTTTATGGCTTTCGTCAGCTGATGACGACTTCCGAATGGAAAAGGACGCTTGAACAAAGCGGGTTCCGCTGCCGTCATTTTTCCTACGCAACCGCAGCGGATGCGTCAAGCCAAGGGGCGCCGGTCATCATCGCCTTTCCGGCGACGCCAGAGATGGAACAGATGTGGAAGACACATCAGCAGCTGACGGCGCAATTCGGCGACCGGCTCGGCTATTGCGTGTTTTGGTGCGAAACATAACCGCAAACGTCCGTCACAGCTGCGGCAAATACACAACGCCTCCTTTCAAGTTTCATGGCATGAAAGGAGGCGTGAAACTTTTTGGTTCCGTTCTGTTTATACTTTTTTTACTGTCTGGAAATATTCTTCGAGCGTCAAACCGCGCTCCTTCATCACTGCGGCGGCCTTCTGCCCGACATACCGAAGATGCCATGGCTCATATTGATAGCCGGTCACCGCTTCCTTTCCTTTCGGGTAGCGGATGATAAACCCGTATTCATGCGCATGGGCGGCGACCCATTGCCCTTCTTTTGTCGCCCCGAATGCTTCCGTCAACTGATAGCCGGCTGAGCGGCTGCTGATATCGACCGCAAGCCCGGTTTGGTGTTCGCTTTGGCCCGGATAGGCGACGACTTGGACGGCTTTTTCTTCCCCTTTTTGCCGCACTTCTTCAGCAAAAATCACGCGTTGCCGCTCGTACGACCGATAGGCGGAGACGGCCACAAGCTCAATGCCGTCGCGGCGGGCGGCGGCAAACATTTCTTCAAGCGCCGCGGCCGCCTCGGCCCGCATGTGCCGCTTCTCTGCCTTCGGGTCCTCAAACGAAAACAACACGCGCGGCACGACTAAATCGGCCGGCTTGTAACCGGGCGGAAGCGACTGTTCTTTATTGACGAGCACCAAAATGTTGTCCGGGTTCATGATCACTTTTTGCCCGTTTTGCACCTTGATGACGTTCCAATATTTCGCCTCCAACTGCAAGTCCGGGTCAACCGGGCGGCGGTCCGTTTCGTCCGGTTCATGGCTGCCGGGCTGCACCGCACTTTCCGGCGGCTGTCCGGCCGTGCCGCCGTTGCCGCCTTCCCCTGCTTGACAGCCGGCGAGCAACAGGCACACCAACATTGCCGCTTGCCATCGCTGTTTCATTCGTCTTCCCCTTTTCCGTTTCTTGAAACGTCGTAGGCTCCTCGGCACAACCGTTAGACGCCGCTGCGAATCGCCGCTTCGAGCGCCACTTCAATCATCTCGTTAAATGTCGTTTGCCGCTCTTCGGCCGTCGTCTCTTCCCCGGTGACAATATGATCGCTCACAGTCAGCACAGACAGCGCCCGGCAGCCGAATTTCGCCGCCAGCGTATAGAGCGCTGCTGTTTCCATCTCGACAGCCAACACGCCGTAACGCGCCCACGTTCCCCAGTTCGGCTCATCGTTATAAAACATATCCGCAGTAAAAACATTGCCGACTTTGAGCGCCAGCCCTTTTTCCACACCAACGTCGTATGCCGTCCGCAGCAAGTGGAAATCAGCCGTCGGCGCATAATCGCGGCCGCGGAAAGTGAGCCGGTTCATGTTGGAATCCGTTGATGCGCCTATCGCCAAAATCACATCGCGCACGCGCACATCCGGCTGGATCGCCCCACACGTTCCAACGCGGATGAGCGTCTTCACCCCATAGCTTTGAATCAATTCATTAACATAAATTGAAATCGACGGCACGCCCATCCCGGTTCCTTGTACGGAGATGCGGTGTCCTTTATACGTTCCGGTAAAACCGAGCATGCCGCGCACTTCGTTGTAGCATGATGCTCCTTCTAAAAACGTCTCAGCAATATATTTGGCGCGCAGCGGATCACCCGGCAGCAAAATGCGTTCGGCA